>JAYVEB010000225.1:0-10914 GCA_043749095.1 Burkholderiales bacterium
TACCCCGGCTTCATGCAGCACACCGGCTTCATCGCGATGAACCCAAGCCACCATGCGCGCTCGCACTACGACTACTTCATGGACCTGATGCGCGGCGACGACGAAAGCGCCGAATTCCACACCAGCTTCTATGACGAGTACAACGCGGTGCTCGACATGCCGGCCGAGTACTACCTCGACACCATCCGGACGGTGTTCCAGGACTTCGCGCTGGTCAACGGCACCTGGACAGTAAAGGGGGCGCTGGTGCGTCCGCAGGACATCAAGACCACGGCGCTTTTGACCATCGAAGGCGAGAAGGACGACATCTCCGGCGCCGGCCAGACCCGCGCGGCGCACGACCTGTGCACCGGCATCGCCCCGACAAACCGCTTCCACCACGACGCCATGGGTGCGGGCCACTACGGCATCTTCTCTGGCCGCCGCTGGCGCGAGGACGTCTACCCGCGGCTGCGTGACTTCATCGCCACGCACCAGCCCCGCAATGCAGCGGCACCGAAGCGGGTGCGTGCCAAGCCGGTCGTGTCCGCAAAGGCTGTCGCTGACCCGGTGCTGAAGCTGGTGCCGGCTGAGCGCAAGCCCGCACCGGCCGTGCGCAAGACCGCGCCGAAAGCATCGCCGAAGCGCCAACGGGCGAAGTAAGCCGATGGCGGACAGCTCGGCAGCAGGGCCGGCGGCTGCGGCATCCGTCGACGCCATAGACCGCGCGCTGCCGCAGACGCAGTGCACCCGCTGTGGCTACCCCGACTGCCGAAGCTACGCGCAAGCCATCGCGGAAGGCAGCGCGCCGATCAACCGTTGCCCACCCGGCGGCGCCGAGGGCATCGCGCGGCTGGCGGCGATCACCGGCGCGGCGATCGCGCCACTCGATGCATCGCATGGCATCGAGGGCCCGCGACGGCTGGCGGTCATCGACGAAGCCACTTGCATTGGCTGCACGCTGTGCCTGCCGGCCTGCCCGGTCGATTGCATCGTCGGCGGGCCGAAAGCGATGCACACCGTGATGGCCGCGCTGTGCACCGGCTGCGAGCTGTGCGTGCCGGCCTGTCCGGTGGATTGCATCTTGCTGGTCGATGTGACCGATGAACGGACCGGCTGGGCAGCCTGGAGCCAACCCCAGGCTGACGAGGCACAGGCGCGGTACGGCTTCCATCAGTTCCGCCTGAAACGCAACCGCAGTGAGCGCAACGCGCGGCTCGAGGCGGGGGCACTGACGCTGAAGCCGCTCGAACCCGACACACCGCAGGAAGCCGCCGCTACCGCCGTGCCCCACGATGACACCGCAGCGCCTGACCACAAACGCGCGGTCATCGCCGCAGCAATGGCGCGCGCTCGCGCGACCCGGCGACCGTGATGTCAGACGCACCGCCACTGCGCGTGCTGTCCGTCATCCCGCCGATGACGCAGCTCAACACGCCCTACCCGTCCACCGCCTACCTGACCGGTTTCCTGCGCTCACGCGGTGTGACTGCGGTGCAGGAAGACCTGGCGCTGGCGCTGGTGCTGGTGCTGTTCTCGCCCGAAGGCCTGCTGTCGGTGCGCGCCGAGATCGATGCCTTGCCGCTGGCAAAGCGCTCCGCACGCGTCGCCGCATTTGACAACATCTTCGACCGCTACCACGCGACCATCGCACCGACGCTCGCCTTCCTGCAGGGTCGTGACCCGACGCTCGGTCACCGCATCTGCAGCCGCAGCTTCCTGCCGGAGGGCCCGCGCTTCGAATCGCTCGACGTCTACATCGACGACGACGGTGGCGACCCGCTCGCCTGGGCCTTCGGTGCGCTGGGCGTGCAGGACCGCGCGCGCCACCTCGCGACGCTGTACCTGAACGACATCGCCGACGTGCTGCGCGATGCGATCGACCCACGCTTCGAGTTCGTGCGCTACGCCGAATCGCTGGCGCAGAGCCAGCCCACCTTCGACCCGCTGGCCGAGGCGCTCGCCGCGCCGCTGAACCTGATCGACCGCACGCTGGTCGAGTTGACGCAGCAAGCGCTCTTGCGTCATTCCCCGCGCGTCGTGCTGATCTCGGTGCCCTTCCCCGGCGCGGTTTACGCGGCTTTCCGCATCGCGCAGACGGTGAAGGCGCACGACCCGACGATCGTCACCGTGCTGGGCGGCGGTTATGCCAATACCGAGCTGCGCCAGTTGCGTGAGCCGAAGGTGTTCGACTTCTTCGACCACATCA
Organism: Burkholderiales bacterium; assembly: GCA_043749095.1. Taxonomy (GTDB): domain Bacteria; phylum Pseudomonadota; class Gammaproteobacteria; order Burkholderiales; family Burkholderiaceae_C; genus PBB1. The sequence continues at coordinate 2,189 of JAYVEB010000225.1, forward strand.
CGCTCGACGCTGGCGAGCGCCCGCTGCTCGCGCTGCTGGAACACCTCCAGGGCCGGCGCTCGGCGCAGCGGCTGGTGCGCACCTACCGGCGCGATGCCGATGGCGCGGTGCAGTACGTCAACTGGATCGAGGCCGACATCGCCTTCTCCGAGGTCGGCACGCCGACCTGGGATGGCTTGCCCTTGAACAGCTACATGTCGCTGCTCGACATGCTGAACCCGATGCACCGGCTGTGGTCTGACGGCCGCTGGAACAAGCTGACGGTGGCGCACGGCTGCTACTGGAAGAAGTGCAGCTTCTGCGATGTGAGCCTGGACTACATCTCGCGCTACGAAGGCGCCTCAGCGGCCACGCTGGTCGACCGCATCGAAGCCATCGTCAAGGAAACCGGGCAGACCGGCTTCCATTTCGTCGATGAAGCCGCGCCACCGAAGGCCTTGAAAACACTGGCAGCCGAACTGCAGCGCCGGCAGCTCGCTGTTTCGTGGTGGGGCAACATTCGTTTCGAAAAATCGTTCACGCCCGCGCTGTGCCAGCAGCTCGCCGACAGCGGCTGCATCGCGATCTCCGGCGGGCTTGAAGTCGCGTCGGACCGCTTGCTGAACCTGATGAAGAAGGGCGTGTCGGTCGAGCAGGTCGCGCGCGTCACCAAGGCCTTCAGCGATGCCGGTGTGCTGGTCCACGCCTATCTGATGTACGGCTTCCCGACGCAGACGGTGCAGGACACCGTCGACGCGCTCGAATACGTGCGCCAGCTGTTCGAGCAGGGCTGCATCCAGTCCGGCTTCTTCCACCGCTTCGCCTGTACCGTGCATTCCCCGGTCGGCCAGCACCCCGACTAGTACGGCGTTACCTTGCAGCCGCTGCCGCCGATCACGTTTGCGACCAACGACGTCGGCTTCATCGACCCGAGCGGCGTCGACCACGATGCGTTGGGCGTCGCCCTGAAGAAGGCGCTCTACAACTACATGCACGGCATCGGCCTCGACGAAGACGTGCGGAGCTGGTTCGGCCCGCGCACGCCGAAAACACGCGTGCCGCGCGACCGCATCGCGCGCGCACTGGCAGTCACCACCACCGCGACAGAATCCGCACGGTGAAGAAAGCCGACATCGCCCCATTCTTCGACGTGCTGAAAGCCGCCAACCCGCAGCCGCAGACCGAGCTCGAATTCACCAACGTGTTCGAGCTGCTGGCCGCGGTGCTGCTGTCGGCACAGGCGACCGATGTCGGCGTCAACAAGGCGACGCGGCGGCTGTTCGCGGTGGCAGACTCGCCGCAGAAGATCCTGGCGCTGGGCTTGCCCGCGCTGACCGAGCACATCCGCACGATCGGCCTGTTCCGCAACAAGGCGAAGAACCTGTACGAGACCTGCCGCTTGCTGGTCGAGCGGCACGGCGGCGAGGTGCCGCGCACCCGCGAAGCCCTCGAAGCGCTGCCCGGCGTCGGCCGCAAGACCGCGAACGTCGTACTGAACGTGGCCTTCGGCGAGGCGACGATGGCGGTCGACACCCACATCTTTCGTGTTGGCAACCGCACCGGTCTGGCCCCGGGCAGGAACCCGCTGCAAGTGGAGCTGAAACTGCTGGAGCGCGTACCCGCCGAATACCTGGTCGATGCGCACCACTGGCTGATCCTGCACGGCCGCTATGTGTGCACCGCACGCAGCCCGAAATGCGCCGAGTGCGCGGTGGTCGTGTATTGCGACTCGCGGCCGAAGAGCGTCGCCGGGCGTCAGAACACCGGCTGAGGAGCGGCGCAAGCCGGCCGGCCCGCAAACTCGATACGATCGACGCCTTGCGCGGCGCCCGCCGTGCCACGCCAAATTCCAACCCGAAAGGACAGACCATGCAAACCACTTCCTCCGGACTGCAATTTGAGGACACGATCGACGGTACCGGCGATCTGGCGGAATCCGGCCAGCACGTCACGGTGCAGTACACCGGCTGGCTTTACAGCAATGGCGTCAAGGGCAGCAAGTTCGACAGCAGCAAGGACCGCGGCGACCCGTTCAAGTTCTACCTGGGCCAGGGCCAGGTGATCCGCGGCTGGGACGAAGGCGTCGTCGGCATGCGGGTCGGTGGCACGCGGGTGCTGGTGATACCGCCCGACCTCGGCTATGGCGCGCGCGGTGCGGGCGGCGTGATTCCGCCGAACGCCACACTGATGTTCGAGGTCGAGTTGCTCGACATCTGAGTTCCGGCTGCGGCTCACCGAACACTGACACCGGCAGCACCACGGCCCGGCCATGTCCATCCAGTACGACATCACGCACACCACGGTGTACCGCTACAAGAAGCCGGTCAGTTTCGGCGAGCACCGCGTGATGTTCAGGCCGCGCGACAGCCACGACCTGCGGGTGCTGGCCACCGACCTGCAGGTCAGCCCTGAATCCATCATCCGGATGATCCAGGACCCGCACTCCAACTCGGTGGCGCTGGTGCAGCCCTTGAGCTCAGCGCTGGAGCTGCGCATCGTCTGCTCGTTCACCATCGAGCATGCGCACAGCTACAACCTGGAGCTGCCGGTCTCGAAGGCAAGCGAGGTGTTTCCGTTCGCCTACACGCCGGATGAGCGCTTCGACCTGGAGATGTACCTGCGCCCTCACCACGAGGACCCGCAAGGCGAGTTGATGGCCTGGGCGCGCCAATTCATCCGCACCGACGGCCCTTCGCGCACCCGCGACCTGCTGGTCGCGATGAACGAGCACATCCGCAACCGGATGGTCTACAGCAGCCGCGAAGAAGAAGGCACGCAGTCGCCACTCGACACCTTGAAGCTCGGCAGCGGCACCTGCCGCGATTTCGCGCTGCTGATGATGGAGGCCGCACGCCGGCTGGGCGTGGCCACGCGCTTCGTGTCGGGCTACCTGTACGACCCTGCCCTCGACACCGACCTGAGCGCGGGCGTCAGCAGCGCCCTGGATGGCCCGCAGATCACTCAGGGCGCGGGCAGTACCCATGCCTGGCTGCAGGCCTATCTGCCGGGCGCGGGCTGGGTGCCGTTCGACCCGACCAACAACTTTCTCGGTGGCAACCAGCTGATCCGCGTCGGCGTTGCCCGCGACCCGAGCCAGGCGGCACCGGTGTCGGGCAGCTGGTACGGCGACGCGGATGCCTATGTCGGCATGGACGCTTCGGTGCTGGTGCGTCGAGTCGCCTCGCGACCATGGCGCCAAACCCCGCCGATTGCGGCGGTCTTGCCGGGCGTGTAGGAATCATCTGACGGGCACAGCGTGGTTTGGACGGCATGGCACCACTGGCGAACCAACGACAATTTAGCTTGATTGCACCCGCCCTCCACACCTTCCTCATCGCAGTGCCGTACGCATGGGACACCTGAAAACCTACATCGTCGAAGACAGCCTGGTTATCCGCGAGAACCTGATCGCCGCGCTGGAGGAACTGGTCAGCGTGGACGTGGTCGGCACCGCCGCCGATGAACACACCGCCGTGCAATGGCTGTCCAGTCAGACCAACGACTGCGACCTGATGATCGTCGATGTGTTCCTCGCGCAGGGCTCCGGACTCGGCGTGCTCAAGGCGGCGCGCGAACATGAGAAGCCGACCAAGCTGGTCGTGCTGAGCAATTACGCGACAACGGACATGCGCCGCAAGTGCCTTGAACTCGGCGCCGACCGGGTGTTCGATAAATCCAACGAGATCGACGCGCTGATGGCCTACTGCATGCGCCTGTCGAACGGCGAATCCGGCAACAGCGGCTTCGCCGCGCTGTCGTGAGTGGCTGCACAGCAAGCAGCTTGCGCTACTGAATCAGCCCGGCCTTCAGTGCGTAGTAGGTCAGGTCGCTGTTTGATTCAAGTTTCATCTTTTCCATCACCCGGGTGCGGTAGGTGCTGACCGTCTTCACGCTCAAGGACATGCTGACCGCCATCGTGCCGATCGCCTCGCCTTTCGCCAGCCGCAGGAACACCTGCAATTCGCGCTCCGACAGCAGCTCATGAGGCAGCTTGTCGCCGCCATCGGCCAGCCCGTCGGCCAGCAGCTCCGCCACGCCCGAGGTGATGTACTTGCGGCCGCGAAACACGGTGCGGATCGCCTTGGCGATCTCCTCGGGTTCGCAGTCCTTGTTCAGATAACCGGACGCGCCTTGCTTGAGCATGGTGGTCGCATAGTGCTGCTCGGGAAAGCCGCTGAGGATCAACACCGGCAGGTCCGGCGCGCGCGCCTTGATCGCCGCCAGCACCTCAACGCCGCTCTGGTCGGGCATCGACAGATCAACCAGCATCACATCGACGCCACCGGCACGCACGATGTCGAGCGCCTCGCGGCCATTCGACGCTTCGGCCACGACTGTCAAGCCGATCTCTTCGGACAGGAACTGGCGCAGCCCGGTGCGCACGATGGCGTGGTCGTCGACGATGGCGATGCGGATCATGGTGACACTCGACCTGAAGATTTGTGGAGGGTACAGTTTAGGACGTGGCCATGTGGTTGAGGTTGCTTGAGCGTTTTGGACGCAGCGTGTACGCCTTTCCGCTGGCCTGCATCGCCGCGCTGGTGTTGCTGGTGATCAGCGAAACCTCGTACCGGTCGGCGTCGGGATCGATGCAGCAACTCGCGACGATGGCGTCGACACGCACCGAGATCCAGTCGCTGTGGCGTCACCTGGTCGACGCGGAAACCGGCCAGCGCGGCTACCTGTTGACCGGTCGCGACGACTACCTGAAGCCCTACCGCGATTCGCTGGCGCAGGTGGACGCCTCAGTGCACCAGCTGACCGACTACTACCGCGACGACGCAGAAGGCCAGCCGCTGGTCACTCAACTCGCAGCGCTCAGCACGCAGAAGCTGTCCGAACTGGCCACCACGATGCGGCTGTACGACGACGGCAAGCAGGATGGCTGGCGCGAGATGATGCTGACCAACATCGGCCAGGAAAAGATGGAAGCGATCCGGGTGGCGTCGCGCACGCTGCTGGACCTCGAATCGCAGCGGGTCACCCGCAAGCGCGAAGGCGTGCAGCGCACCTTGCTGATCAACCGCATCGGCGTGGCGCTGACCACGCTGATCAGCCTGCTCGCAGTCTCGCTGTACTTCAGGCAGAGCCTGGTGCTGACGCGTGTGCAGCTGGAGCAGAAGCTGGCGGTGCAGGTCGAGCGTGACCGGCTGGAAACCGAGGTCAAGACCCGCACTGCGCAGCTCACCGAGCTCGCCCAGCATTTGCAGACCGCACGCGAAGACGAACGCAGCCGGCTCGCCCGGGAACTGCACGACGAGCTGGGCGCGCTGCTGACGGCCGCCAAGCTCGACGCGGCGCGGCTGAAGGCCCGGCTCGGCACGATGACGCCTGAGGTTGCCGAACGCCTGCAGCACCTGAACAAGCTGCTGAACGACGGCATCGCGTTGAAGCGACAGATCATCGAGAACCTGCGCCCCTCGTCGCTGAGCAACCTGGGTCTGGTGGCGGCGCTGGAGATCGTGACCAGCGAATTCGCCTCCGCGTCAGGGCTGCGCGTTCACGTGAAGCTCGCACCGACCGACCTCTGCCCATCTGGCGAATTGACGAGCTACCGTCTGGTCCAGGAAGCATTGACCAACATCGCCAAATACGCAAAGGCCACCGAGATCTGGGTCGATCTGTCGCAACACGACGGGACGGTGACGCTGACCGTGCGCGACAACGGCATCGGCTTCGACACCACCGTGCCGCGGCAGGCGGCGCACGGTTTGCTCGGCATGCGCTACCGCGTCGAAGCCGAGGGCGGGCAGATGGCCCTCGTCAGCCAGCCTGGCGCCGGCACCTCTATCGAGGCCCGGTTGCCCGCCACGGTTTGAGCCACGCCGCGCCTGCCGCGGCCACCGTTTCGCTTTCCTTGTCGTCGCCTTCCTACAGGCGCGTACCAAATCGGCTGACGCCGACAAGGCCAGCCGGACTATCGATCGAACACCACTGGGAAATGACACTGACTGTGCGTGATGTGCTTCGTGCCACATGCACCGCCCGTCAACTCAGGAGATGTTCATGTTGCATTACGCCGTCGTTTTCTTCGTCATTGCGCTGATCGCCGCGCTGTTCGGCTTCGGTGGCATCGCCGCCAGTGCCGTCGGCATTGCCAAGGTCCTCTTCGTGATCTTCCTCGTGCTTGCCATCGGCAGCTTCCTGCTGGGCCAGATGAAGAAGTAGTCGTTGCAGCGCCTGTCTGCGCTGCCAGCTCCTCCGTTTCGCTCGTGCACTCCTCCGCTCCTCGTTACCCACTCATCCAAGGAACCCCATCATGACCATCACCACGCCCAGCCAGTTCGCCGAAGGCGCCGCAGATTCTGCAGAACTGGCCGTCAACCAGATCGACAAGTCGGCTCAAGAGGTTCACAACACGTTGGACAATGGCGCCCACAAGGCGATCGACTCCGCCAAACCAGTGATGGAACGCTGGGCCAAGGATGCAGAGGCGATTGCACGTCGCGGCCTCGACAGCGCTCGCGACACCTCACGGCAGCTGCGAGAACGTGCTGCGCAGGCCTCGGACACCACCGTCAAGTACATCCAGGACGAGCCGGTCAAGGCAATGCTGATCGCTGCAGCAGCCGGAGCCGCGCTGGTCACGGTGATCAGCCTGCTGAGCCGTTCACGTCAACGCGACTGATCGCACGCCCAGCAGCCGTCCACCCTGAATCGCAAACGACCTCCGCATGCATCCGTTTTTCAAACTCATGGTGGATCGGCCTGCCGTCATCACCGACCATGTCGAAGCCTACGCCTCGTTGGCAACGCTGGAGTTGTCGGGGGCCGTCAAGCAACTCAGGTTGCGCGCGCTGCAAATGGCGATTGCCCTGTCCTGCGCAGCCGCGGCGGCGGTGCTGGCCGGCGTGGCGGTGATGCTGTGGGCGGTGACGCCTGCAGACCATTTGCACGCGCCCTGGCTGTTGTGGCTCATCCCCGGGCTGCCGGCGATCGTCGCGGTGTGGTGCTGGTTGTCGGCGCAAGCCGTCAGATACCCGCCTGCTTTTTCGGCCCTGCGCGGCCAGGTGCGCGCGGACATCGACATGCTGCGTGAGGTCAGCCCGTGAACGCCACCCCAGCGCCGGTGGGATACCAGGTGCTGCGGGCACCGGATGCGTCGGCGACTACCGTGCTTGGTGCCACCGAGCGACTGCAACAGTCGCGGCGCCTGATGCGCGATCACATGATGGAGCTGAACGCAAGTTCGGCTCAGGCGCACGCCAAAAAACAAGGCTCAGGAAAACCGAGCGCATTGCTGGCCACCCTGACCGCCCTGCCGGTGCTCGGTCCGCTGATAGACAGAGCAGCCACCTGGTGGGAAGGCCATCCCTTGCACGCGGTGGTCGCCCTTTTCACCACTCGCCAGGCCTCGGCGGCCGAACCACTGAAACAACGGCACCCTTGGGCCATGTTGCTGGGCGCAGCAGCCATCGGAGCGCTGCTGATGTGGACGCGGCCCTGGCGTTATGCGCTGCTGCGGCGCGCCGTCTACGCCGGCCTGGTGCCCCAGGTGGTCACCACGCTGCTGTCGCGCGTGTCGGCCGATGGCCTGCTTGATCTCGTCAATTCGCTGTTGCAGGGTCCTGCTGCAAACAGCTCGCCGCCGCCGGCTGCCGAGCATCAGCCTGCAGGGCACGAAGCCGCGCCGAACAGCACGCTGCATTGACGCTGCAGCGGCAGGTTTTCTCTCACTTTGTTTTTTTCCACTCGCCACAAGGAGTTACACCATGTCCACACGCACCACCCTCGCTTCCATCGCCGCTTGCGTTGCGCTGATCTCGATTTCAGGCTGTGCCGTGACGCGCGATCAATCGACCGTCGGCGCCTACATCGACGACGCCACGATCACCACCTCGGTGAAGGCCCGCTTCGTCGAAAACAAGGATGTCGATGCGTCGTCGATCAGCGTTGAGACCCTGAACGGCACGGTGCTGCTGTCGGGCTTCGCGAAGAACAGCACCGAGAAGGTCCGCGCCGAGGAACTCGCCATCTCGGTCAAGGGCGTAAAGTCGGTGCGCAACGAAATCGCGCTGCGCGGTTGACTGGATACACGCCGCCCACGAAAAAGGCCCGCTTGCGCGGGCCTTTTTCATCGGGAGAGCACTGCTGGCAAAGACGCTCAGCGCGTGAACCCACCAGTGCGCGGACGCGCCTTGAACGGTGCGCGGCTCGGTGCTGCGGCACCTTCGACCGGCCGGCGTGCCGGCGCACGGTCGAACGGACCGGCGGCGCGCGGTGCGAAGTTGTCGTCACGGCGCGGGGCGAAACCACTTTCGTCACGCCGTGGCGCGAACGACGGCTTGCCGAAGCGGCTGTTCGACGGCGCACCGGAGCGGTTGCCGAATCCACCAGGGCGGCGTTCGGTGTCTGCGCCGGGACGCGGTGCGTACATCCGCGGCTCGGGGCTCTTCGGCTCCAGACCGGCGATGGTGCTGACCGGGATGTTCTGCGTCGTGAACTGCTGGATGCGGCGGATCATGCCGGTGTCCATCCGTTCGCCCAGCGTGATCGCCAGACCGTTCTTGCCGGCGCGGCCGGTGCGGCCGATGCGGTGGACATAGTCCTCGGCCTTCATCGGCAGACCGTAGTTGATGACGTGGCTGATGCTCGGGACGTCGATGCCGCGCGCGGCCACGTCGGTTGCAACCAGCACCTTCAGCTGTTGCGTGCGCAGACCTTGCAGCACGCGGTTGCGCCGCCCCTGCGGCATGCCGCCGTGCAAGGAGGCAACCTTGTGGCCCATGTCGGCGAGTCGATCGGCG
>JAYVEB010000226.1:0-10868 GCA_043749095.1 Burkholderiales bacterium
GCATGCCCGGCGTGTCGAACAAGTAGAAATCGTTGGCGATGACGATCTTCTGTTCGAGCTTGGTGATGCCGGGCTCGTCACCGGTCTTGGCGGCGACGCGACCGGCCAGCGAATTGATCACCGTCGATTTACCAACGTTGGGAATGCCGCAGATCAGCGCACGCAACGGCTTGACCATGCCGCCGCGCAGCGGCGCCAGTTCGCGGCAGGCCTCGGCGACGCGGCGCACCGGCGCGCCGGCCCGGCCGTCGAGCGCAACCGCCTGCGTGGCCGGCTGATCGTTGAAGTGCGCCAGCCACAGCGCGGTGCGCTGCGGATCGGCCAGATCCTGCTTGTTGAGCACCTTCAGCGCCGGCTTGCCGCGCGTCAGTTCGGCCAGCAGCGGGTTGCCGCTCGACCCCGGCAACCGGGCATCGAGCATCTCGATCACCACATCGATCACCTTGACCCGCTCGATGATGGCCTTCTTGGTCGAGTTCATGTGACCCGGGAACCATTGAACAGGCATCGTCAGCTTTCTTCGGCCGGAAGTGACCGCTCATCGCATTTTGATCTGGTGACCCACACACACCGTGCGAGGCCGCAACGATCGATTAAGACGGCGAGCTACGCCCGCGAAAGCGCTTGGCCTGAACGAACCAGCCGCCGTGCTCGATCGCGCCAGGCACGGTCACCGGCATGCGCTGCGCCAGCCAGCAGCGGGTGGGCAGCATCGAGTCGCCGGCACTCATCCGCAGCGCGCCGGCATCGGCGGGCAACCGGGCCAGCGCCGTGCGGATCGCATCCACCTGTGCCTCGTCGAGGCCACGGGCGATGAACACCAGCCGGCTGCAGCCATCGCGAAACGGGCCCTCCGTCGGCCACGCCGGCAGCGTCACCGACGGATAGGCGACGCCCTGAACACACTGGACGACCTGCGGGCGCACCGTTCCCGCGACGTTGATCAGGCCCTTGATGCGCAGCAGCTGCTTGCCGTGCTGAGCCAGGATCTGTCCCAACGCCACCGTGAAGCCAACCCACGGCACCGGCTGATCGAACGTGATCACGAAGCTGGTCACACCGGCCGTGTGCGGCGCAGCCGAGCGACTGGCTTCGGTCACCTGGGCATCTCGCCGCTCACGCCAGCGTTCGGCCAGCGGACGGCCGGGTGCCTCGCCAGCTTCGCCATGAACACCAGACGACTCGGGACCAGCAAGCCATCCACCCGTCGCATCCTCGCGACCCCGTGCAGCGGCCTGATGCAGCGCTTCCGCACCCAGCCATTGCGCCAGACTCGGCAGCTTGTTCACAGGGCTGTACAACCCGCACGAGAGCAACGCCGTCGCGTCGTCCTTCCCGTCGCGAACCTGCCGCTGCGGCGCGCCGGGATTGAGCTGATGCAATGCCTGCTGCAGCGCGGTCAGCATCGAGGGCGTGGCGCGATCGCACTTGGTGATGAACAGCAGATCGGCCGCGACAACCTGCCGCGTCGCCTCGAAAAAGTCGCGGAGTTGCTCCAGTCCATGGGTGGCAGACACCACCGTGGCAACGCCGTCGCAGGCATAGCGGGCGGCGACGAAGGTGTCTTCCATCAAGGTGTAGAGCACCGGCACCGGATCGGCCAGACCGGTCGTCTCGATGATGACGCGGGTGACGGGTGCGACCTCGCGCCGCGAGGCACGCAGCGACAGGTTCTTCAGCGCCCCGATCAGGTTGCCCTGCATCGCGCAGCACAGGCAGCCGGAATCCAGCAACACCATCTGCTCGTCGACGGTGTCGACCAGGTGGTGGTCGATACCCACCTCGCCGAACTCGTTGACCAGCACCGCCACTCCGGCCATCGCTGGCAGGTGGACCCAATGGTTCAGCAGGGTCGTCTTGCCTGAGCCCAGAAAACCAGTGAGCAGGTTGACCGGGATCCGGTCCACCGGCGCACGCGCTGATTCAGCCACCACGTAACTGGGCCACCGCTTCGAGCACCGACTCCGGACGCAGGCCGGGATCGATCTCGGCGAAGTAGAACTGCCGACCGCTCAGCGGCGCGACGGCGCAGCCAGTGGCAAACACCGCGCTGATGTCGCGGCCCAGCGCTGCAGCACCGGCTGACTCAAGCGCAGGCGAGATCACTGCATCGAAATCCGCCAACGCCTCGGGCGCTGGCACAGCGTCATTCGGCAGACGCAGGGCCAGCGACCAGCGGTAGTGGCGCACGACGTTGACGATCGATGTGTAGCGCGTCAGGTCTTCAGCGTTGAAGTTCGCAGCATCGCGTCCTTCTTCCAGCAATACGCCCGAGACTGGGAAAGCCGACACGCTGCGGATCAGGTCGGCCAAGTACATCGACGCGTCTTCGGCTTCGTCAGCGGTCAGTTCGATGTCGGTGCTGCCGGTCAACTGGTTCGCGTGGTTCGTCCAGCGCCGCGGCGACGGAACCGACAACACCAGTGGCGTCTGGCCACGCAGGTTGGCCAGCACCGCTTCGACCACTTCCGCCAGTACCTTGCGCGGCGCCTCGGCTTCGAGCAACTTGCGCAACGCGGTGACTGGTTTGCGCCGGTTGCCGAGGGACGCAGCCAGCTCGCCGTGGTGCGCGGCATTCCACGCGTCGTAAAGCTCACCGACTTCCAGCACCGCCACATCAGGCTTAAGCAGACCATGGGCCTGAGAGAAATAAGCCAGGTAATGAGCGCCGGAGACCCACGGGTCACCAGCTTCGCCCAGCAACAGACGCCGGGTGTACGCCGATGATTTGAGCCAGACGCGAATGGACCCCTTGCCCGCCCCATCGGGCAGGCGCTCAGCGAACGGTCCACTCACTGCTTTTCTTCCTTCAAGGCCCCCAGCGCCGCCAGCCGTGCTTCCAGCTCCTCGATGCGCACGTCTTTCGGGTGGCGCATGTAGTTCGGCTTCGGCTTGTCGGCGTCGCGGGTGATGTCCGGGCTGCCCAGGTAGAGCGTGCCCACATCGTCACCCCAGCAACCGAAGAACTGGAACAGCGAGGGTGGCTTCGGCTTGTTCCATGTCTTGACGAAGTCCTTGAACGGCACGCCGCGCGCGATGCGAGCCTTGCGTTCGCCGGCGCGCAAGGCGTTGGTGGCCGCGTGGTCGATGGCCAGCGTGACCGGATCGAACTGCACCTTGTACAAGCGCGCGGCGACGCCTTGCGAGATCAGTCCTTCCTCGATGTCGCGGACCACGGCCGCCGGGTCGCGTTCCAGCAGGTCCCCATAGCCGGCACCCGCGCCTTGCGAAATCATGAACAGCTCGCCGCGCTTCGAGATCTCGAAGCCCATGCCCATGTGGTGGGTGGTGTAGGTTGCGTTCTCGAAGGGCCGCTCGTTCATGATCTCGGCGATCGAGTGCTTGAACTTCTCGGGCTGGTTCAGCATCACCTCATAGACATCGACGCCCTTGACCTTGCACAGTGGGTACGAACCACAGGCGTAGCCACCGAACAGGCCCTGGATCGGCGGGATCTTCGCGCCCTGGCAGACGGTCATGAAGCCCCACTGCTCGCTGTCCTTGGTAGCGACCATCATCGTGTAGCCCTGCCCGCCGCGGAACTTGCCCGGCGCGACGGCATCCATCGTCATCTTCTTAGACACCAGTTGCAGGAAGGGCACGTCCTCTTCGTTGATCTCCTGCTCGCCGATGTCGGCCATCGTGGCGAAGATCGGCGCCAGCGCATGCTCGCCGTCCATGTCCGAGCGCGCACCGCCGCCCATGCCGTTCAAGTCGGCACACAGGTTACCGAGGATTTCACCGTGCTGGCTGACGCCGCCCCAGATGAAGGTGTTGATCATGTTGAAGGTCGGCGCATGGACCTTGGTGTACTTCTCTGGGCAGGCATACAGGAACTTCGCCACCGCGTGCTGGCCGGCTGCGAAGCCGGTGAAGATCGACATCAGGCTTTGCGAGTTCGGCGCGTCGTACGAACTGTTGACGATCGAGTGCGGGTCGGTGATGACCTCGATCGGTGAAAAGGCCGCCTGGCTGCGCGGCAGGTCGGGCCAGACGTAGCAGAGGAACACCTGCGACAGCATGCCCTTCAGGCCCGCCAGGATGGTGTTGGTGGCGCGGTTGGTGAACTCCGGGCTGGAGCCGCGGAAGTCGAAGATCAGCCGGTCACCGGTCTTGGTCAGCTTGCAGTTGATCTTCACCACGCAGTTCTCGCGCAGCGTCGAGTCCTGGATGATGTAGGTGCGCACCGTCATGTCGGGCCACTCGCTGATGCGGCGCTTGACCTCGACCCGCACGTTTTCCATCGACAGCCGCAGCGTCGAGATCAGCGACTCCGGGCCGTCAGTGCGAATGGTTTCCTCGATGCGCTGCTTGATGCGCAGGCAGGCGAACAGCTTGACCTTCATGTCCTCGTACTGCAGCTTCGGTTCGCGCACCGAGTTCTGCAGGAAGGTCAGGATGTCGCGCTTGATCTGGTAGTTCTCGACGACCCGGAACGGGCACATCTTCAGGCCTTCGTCCGACGGGCTTTCCGCCATCGACGGCATGCCGCCCGGCTCGATGGCCCCGTTCTCGCCCTCGTGCACCGTGCAGGCCACCCAGCAGATGATCTGGCCCTGGTGGAAAATCGGCACGATCATGCTTTGATCGGTGTTGTGGATGTTGCCGTAGCGCGAGTCGTTGTGGATGAAGCCGTCGCCCTCACGCACGCCCACCGTCGGGTCGTTGACCCAGTTCTTGATGATGAACTTGATCGGGTGGTGTACTAGCGCCGAGAACACCAGCACGCCGCCGGAACTGGCGATGGCCAGGTCGCCCGCGGCCGAGTACACGCCGGTGATCAGGTCGCCCCATTTCGCACCGGGCGCTGCGCCCATCTGCTCGACCATCTCGAAACCTTCGTCGCAACCGGCCTGGATGCGATCGCGGATCTTCGCAACGGTGCGCGCATCGCTGACCTTCGCGATTGCGGCCTCCTCGGCCTCGCTGCGCGGCATCAGGTCATGCCGGGTCATGATCTCGGGGTCTGGCCCAAGGAACAGGGTGGTGTCGTTCAGGAATTTCTTGATCAGTGCGATCTCTTCCGCGCTGGGCACCTTGGGCGCATAAGACTTGACGGTTTCGCTCATTTCAACCTCTTCATTGGTAGTGGTCGCAACGTTCCGATGCGTGCTCAGGCGCGCAGGAACCAGGATGCGCCTTGGCGCGCCGCCACGAAAGTCCATCCGGGATCAACCAGGAACGTCGTCACTTCCGAGGCGATGATGGCCGGCCCAGAAATCTGCACGCCAGGGGCAATGGCAGAGCGGTTCCATACCGGCGTTTCGATGGCCCCTTCATGGCCCACGAAATGGCACTTGCGAACCGTCTCTGGTTTTGGCGGTGCCTTGCGCAACTCGGCGGCCACCGGTTTGATGTCTTCGAAGGTCACCGTCTCGTGCCGAACGAAGGCCGCGACGCGGATGGTGTTGATCCGGATGCCGGCTTCGGGCGCCTGACTGCCTTCGCCGAAGCGCTTGCCGTAGTCGTTCGAGAACTGCGAAATGATGGCCAGCACATCGGCCACGCCGTGCACCTCGTGCTGCGGAATCACCGCGGTGGTCGTCACCAGCTGGTTGCCGTAGCGCATGTCGAGTTCGAGGCTGTACTGGATCTGGCTGCGTTCGATGCCTTGGCGCAGCAAATCCTGCGTTCCCAGTTCCTTCAGCTCGACCACGATGCTGTTGAAGCGCGGGTAGTCGTCGAAGACGTGACGCGTGTTCGAGTCGTACATCACCATGTACAGCGACTGCTCGTGGATGTGCAGCTGGTGCATGTTGCCGGCCCCGACCGCCGAGAACACCGAGCTCAGCGGCGGCGCCAGGATCTTGTCGATGCCCAGGTTGCGCGCGATACCGCAGCAGTGCAACGGGCCGTTGCCGCCGTAGGCCAGCATCGTGAACGCTTTCGGGTCGTAGCCGCGGGCGCGCAGTTCGGTGAACAGGCCATTGGCCATGTTGTCGTCGACCTTCTCGCGGATCGCCAGCGCCGCTTCAATGACCGAGCAATCGAGGTCGTCGCACAGCGTGTCTTCAATCGCGGCCGTCGCACGACGCGTGTTCAGCGGGATCGAACCGCCTGCGTAGTTCTTCGCGTCGAGGTAGCCCAGGACCAGGTCGGCGTCGGTCACGGTCGGGTTCATGCCGCCGCGGTCGTAGCAGGCCGGGCCCGGATCGGAGCCCGCGCTTTGCGGCCCGCATTTCACCGTGTTGTACATGCGGTCGTAGGCGGCGATCGAACCACCGCCGGCACCGAGTGTCACCAGGTGCACCATCGGCACCGACACCAGCCAGCGGTCGATCACCGGATTGAAGTCGTAGTGCTTGACGCCCCCTTCGACGACGATGCCGATGTCGTAGCTGGTGCCGCCCATGTCGGTGGCCACCACATTGCCCAGACCGGCCTGCATCGCCAGGTGTTCGGACGCCGCGATGCCCGAGACCGGGCCGGAGTGGATGGTTTGCAGCGCGTCGGTGGAATTCAGCTGCGCCATGCCGCCGGAGTTGTGAATCACCAGCATCGGCTTGTTGTACTTGTGCGCCCGCAGGTTCTGCTCGAGTGCCGACAGTGCGTGGTACATCGTCGAGTGCAGGTAGCCGTCGACCACAGCGGAAGTGGCGCGCACATATTCGCCCTTGCGGCCGGCCACTTGGTGCGACAGGATGACGGGAATAGCGCCCAGCAAATGCGACGGGTATTCCTCGAACAGGATCTCCTCGATGCGCTGCTCGTGCGACGGGTTGACCACGCTGTTGACCAGCGCCACGACGATGATCTGTGCGCCGCGATTCACCAGCGAGCGGATTTGCCGGCGCACGTCCTCTTCGTCCAGCGGCATCACCAGCTTGCCCTGGAAATCCATGCGTTCGCGCACACCATAGATCATGTGCGCGGCCACCAGCGGCGCCGGGCGCTGCGCGTTGGGCATGTCCTGCTGCGCCAGCGAGTCCAGGCCGTCACCGTAGCCGCGCGCACGGCTCAGCGGCACCGTGGCCTCGAAGCCGGCCGTGACCAGCATGCCGATCTTCGGGCCCTTGTGCTCGATCAGCGCGTTGGTGCCCAGCGTGGTCGCATAGCGCACCGAATCGACTTCGGAGAGGATGGTCTCGAGCTCGAGGCCCAGCACCTTGTTGGCCTTCTCCAGCGCCTCGTTGAACCCAAGCGCCAGGTTGTGGTGGGTCGTGAGCGCTTTGGCTTCGATGTACTGGCCGTCCCAGACCACAAAGCAGTCGGTGAACGTGCCGCCGATGTCTACGGATATGCGTCGCATTTTTTCTCCTTGCGTGGATGGCGGCTGGTGCTCGATCGGACCGCGGGGACAGGCGCCGAGAGCGCCACCTCGCGAAGGATCGGTCAGTGTGAGTGGCCGCCTGAGCCGGAGGTCACCGCCGGTCCGACCACGCCTTCTTTCAGCTCTTCACGCCCTGCCCACTGCGCACGCAGTGCGAGCAGGTCGGGCTGCATGTCGTACAGCGGCGGATGCCCCGGGATCGCGTACTCGGTCTCAACCTGCGTGCCGCAGCTCGGGCAGTAGTACTCGAGGATGCGCACCCATTCCGGGTCAGGGCTGAAGGTGAACTTGTAGCGTTCCGCATCGATGATCGGCGGATGGATTTCGCGCGGGTCTCGGTCGTAGACCAGCATGCCTTCCTTGTAGCTCTTGGTGGCCGTGCCGATCACGTGGTCGCAGACCCGGCATTCCCATTGCTCCGCATCGAGATCGACGCGAAGGTATTCCGTCATCAGAACCTTCATGGTCTTCAGGCCTTTCTGTTCAACAGGATGTCGCCAGCGTCGCTGATGACAAAGGTCCAGCCGTCGAGCACGCGGCAGGTGAAATAGTCTTCTTCGACGATCGCCGGGCCCGCCGCGTGATCGCCCGGCTTCAATGCAGCCAGCTGGTAGACCGGCACCTCAATGCGCCCCCGGCCGCGCGCCAGGATGTTGCGCACACCGCTCGCTGTCGCGGCCGCCCCCACGCTGACCTTGGCGGTGGTACCGGTGTCCGCGCGCAGGCGCTTGATGGCCGCCAGTTCCAGTTCGATCGTGGCAGCACTTGCGATGCCCGCCGGAAATGTCGGGTTGCCGTTCAACGGATGGCTGGTTTCGGTGCCCTTGGCGTCGGTGGCCACCAGCCGCGCTTCGATCTCGTACTGACCCTTGTCGAATCCCTCGGCATACATGTCGCGGCCAGCCTTCGCCTGCAGCGCTGCCAGCGCCGCGTCGAGCCCGCTCTGGTCGTGCCGGGTCAGCGATTCGGTGTAGCGCTGCGAGATGTCGCAGGCGCCGATGCCGTAGGCGCTGAACACCGCCGCCATCTGCGGCACGGCTACTTGGGTGATACCAGCTATCTCGGCCACGCCGCAGGCGTTGAGCGGCCCGGCACCTCCGAAAGCCAGCAGCACGCTGTCCTTGGAGATCTTGGTCGCGCGGTGCAACTCGGCAGCAACCTTCGCTTCGAAGGCCAGCTCCATCTGTTGCAGAGCCTCTTCGAGCTTCAGTCCGAGCGGTTCGGCCACATTGACTGCAATCGCCGTCGCGGCACGATCGAGGTCTAGGCCCATGCCACCGCCGAAAAACGACTTCGGATCGAACAATCCCAGCAACAGGCTCGCATCGGTGATGGTGGCGAACTGGCCACCGCGCCCGAAGCAGGCCGGGCCTGGCACGGCGCCGACGCTTTCCGGGCCGATGACGATCTTGCCGTCGACGACCTTGATGATCGAGCTGCCACCCGCACCGGCGCTGAGGATCTCGCACAGAGGGAACGACACGCTGATGCCCTCGACGTGGCCGCGGCGCACCTCGGCCACGCCACCGGCGAGGTATTGGCACACATCGGTAGTGGTGCCGCCGACGTCGATGGCCACCACATCGGTGTAGCCGTAGACCTTGGAAAACGCCTTGACACCCTCAACACCCCCACGCGGGCCGGAGCTGTAGGTCTTGATGGCGATGGTCTTGGCCACACGGGAGGCGTCGCCGTCATTGCGGAAGATCAGCAGCGGATTCTTCGTGCGGTACTGACGCAGCCGGTTTTCCGCGTTGTACAGAAACGCTTCCATTCCGGGGTGGAGGAAGGAGTTGATCAACGCGGTCCAGGTGCGGCGCACCGGGTCCTTGTCCACGCTGAGGTCGCTGCCGTAAAGCGTCGGCACCGCACCCAGAAGGTGCCGCGGGTACTTGCGCAGCGCCACCTTGCGGAAGGCGCTTTCAACCGCGATGAAATCGGCGCCGCCAAAGCTGACGACGATGCGGCTCGCGCCCGCAGCGGTCAGCTTGTTGATCGCGCCGACGACCTGCATTTGCGCACTGTCGCCCATCACCAAGGCAGAATCGAGCAACACCACCCGGTCACCGACCAGCGCTGCGTAGACATCCGGATCGTGTGCGGCCAGCTCTTCTGTCAGGCGCGATCCCTTGGCGTCGACTATTAGGCCCAATCGCGGGCCCTTGCGCTCGCAAATGGCATTCGTACCCTGCGTGGTCGAGTAGCGGATCAGGTCTACCTCTTCCAGCAGCCGCCGCACATCAGGCTTGCCATAGACGACGCCGGAGGCTTTTTCCAGCCCTTCGAAAAAGCATTTGCTGAGGTCATACGGCGTCGTCAGCACCTTGGTCTTTTCGACCCGCGGGCCATCGATGATGCAGATGTCTGTCAGCGTTCCGCCGTTGTCGATGTTGATCTGTAGGCCCATGTCGTCGTCCTAGGTTAGTAGTGAGAGCCCACCGAATGCCGTTGCAACCTTGATGATTGCAGGCTTCGGATGTGTTCCGTTGAATAGGTTTTACTCAACCGGAGTGCAAATGAATTTGATCCAAATCAATGCTCGCCTGCGCCTGCGCCTACTCCTTGCCTTGCCGTGATGCACAGGTCCGGTCTCCGCGGAGCGTCAGGTCTAAGCATGATGACGCCAGCATCGTGTCGAAGGAGTTGTCGGCGTGCCGATAGTGGGCAAGCCATTGAGCGACACGGTGGCCGATCGTCGGCGGCCGTATGGATGTCGCTCTCAGGAGGAGAAAAGATCAGGCCCGCGCTGTGACTGCTCATCCCGGTGTCGGAAATCTTCCTCAGTTCGGCAACTAGCGCGCACCCACGCTCAGCAAAACGGGCGCTGCCCCTTCAAGCCAGCGGCTTGATTTTTCGAAAGACAGATGGTCACAGCGGATTGGCTGCGAATGAGGGTCAAACGGCTTTCTCAACTCGCTTTGTACAATGTATACGCATGAAAACTAATTGCACTCGGGAAACCACCCCCTCGCAGGAAAGAAAAGGGGCGCGTGCTTTTGTCATGACTGCCTCAGATTCGATCGGCGGAAGGCGGCGTCTCGTTGACTCGACGAAAACAAAAAACCGCTGTCTACCGAGCCTGATGCAGACTCGGTAGACAGCGGTTTCGTCGGCGCGGCGATAGACGCCGCGCCATCGAGTCAGACCAGGATCAGGCCGCTTCGCCCACCACCACGACTTTGACTTCGACCACGACATCGGTGTGCGGGGACACCGACACCAGATGCTCACCCACGGTCTTCAATGGGCCATTCGGCAGGCGAACCTGCGACTTGACCACCTTGAAGTCGATGCGCGTCAGCGCTTCGGCGATGTCGTTGTTGGTGACCGAGCCAAACAGGCGACCATCGACACCGGCCTTTTGCGTGATGTGAACGGTGCGACCGCTCATCTTCTCGCCGAGGGCCTGTGCCGCAGCCAGCTTCTCGGCAGCCGCTTTTTCGAGCTCGGCGCGCTTGACCTCAAATTCCTTGATCGCCATCGCGGTCGCACGGCGTGCGGCGCGGGTAGGGATCAGGAAGTTGCGGGCATAACCGGCCTTGACATTGACGACATCACCGAGGTCGCCCAGGTTCGCCACTTTTTCCAGCAGGATGAT
>JAYVEB010000227.1:0-3322 GCA_043749095.1 Burkholderiales bacterium
CCGCGGGTTCCAGCGCCGCAGCCGCGCCAGCGCCAACTGCACTTGCACGCCGCGTTTGTTGCCCATCAGCTCGTGCCATTCGTCGACGATCACCGTGTGCACGCCGGCCAGTTCCTCGGCGGCGCACTCGCGCGTCAGCATCAAGCTCAGCGATTCGGGCGTGGTGACCAGCGCGGTCGGCAAGCGCCGGTCCTGCCGCGCGCGTTCGGCCGAGGCAGTGTCGCCGGTGCGCTGACCGACGCTCCAGTGCGGCGCGACTTCGGGCAGCGTCAGTTGCAGCGCACGCGTGGTGTCGGCGGCCAGGGCCCGCATCGGCGTCAGCCACAGAACGCCGAGCGGTGGGGCCGCTGTCTTGCTCGCTGTGCCCGTTGTACCGGCTGCACCCGGTGCGCCAAAGGACAAGCCGCGCAGCAACGCGCCGAACCACACCGCATAGGTCTTGCCACTGCCGGTGGTCGCGTGCAGCAGGCCGCTGCGGCCGGCGATCATTCCCGCCCAGACCTCGTGCTGGAACGCGAAAGGCTGCCAGCCGCGGGCGGCGAACCAGGTCTCGGCCACGCCGGCATCAGGCGAACGCTCGGGCGCTGTCGCGATGTCGATGTTTGGCCTCGGTGTCACCGGCTCACGCCACCCCGGCCGTCACGATCCAGCCTTCCAGCGGGTCGGCATCCACCGGTCGGCCGTGATCCGGCTGCGCGCGTGCCCAGGCGGCCTGGATCATGCACAGCACCGCATCGAGGCGGTCACCGCTGGCATCGGCGACCAGCGCGTCGCGCTGGGCATGGCTTAGGCGCAGACGCAGCGCGAGCCGCGTGCGGCCCTGCTCAAGCGCATCGACCAGGTCCTTGCGCGCGATCAGCCGTTCGGGTGTCTGTTTCGCTTTCTCGTCGCTCTTGTAGGAGCGGTTGCCGAGCACCTCGCGCGCCAGCAGGCCGGGGTAGCCTTCGACGGCGACACGCGTGGTGTCGCCATCGTGCAGACCCGGCAGGTGCACGCCTGCGTCGATCAGCAGCGGCACGCCCGCATGCAGCATGAACGCCACCGGCGGGTTGACCCATTTCATCGACGGCGACGACCCGGCCGGCCCGTCGCAGCCGCGGTGCGCGAACTTGCCACCGGTCGGTCGCGCGTTGCAGAACGCAGCAAAGGTGTCGCGGATCTGCTCGCGCGACAGCGCCCCGTAATGGCGCATCAGCGGCAGCCAGTCGGTCGGCCAGCCGAGGGCCTCGATCAGCTCGCGCGGCAGGCCGAACGGCAGGTCGAAGGCACCGACCCACTCGCCCGGCGTGCGCAGCCAGGCGCTGAAGTCGTCGAAGCTCGTGTGCAGCTGGATGGCATCGAGCCGAACGCTGTGGCCATCAAACCAGCCGAGCGCGACAACGATCGGTTTGCGCTTCGTTGGCCGGCTGGTGAAGTCGATGCCGGCGGCGATGCCGGGATCGGCAAGGGGTACTGTGATCACAACTGCGACTCTAACGACCGCCCGATGTCCCCATCATCAGTTGCGCCACCGCGGCCAAGGCCACAACCTCGGGAGCCTTGCCCTCGATGCCTGGCAAACCGATCGGGCAGGTCATGCGGGCCAGCAGCTCGGGGGCGATGCCACATGCCTTGAAGTGATGGAGGAAGCGCTGCCGCTTCGTCTGCGAGCCGATCAGCCCGAGGAAGCCGAAGTCACCGCGTTTCAGGATGGCCTCGGTGACGCGCAGATCGAGATCGTGGCGATGCGTCAGCACCATGAAGAAATCGCCCGGCGCGGCTCGATCGACTTCACCTTCAACCGCGTCGATCGACACCTTGCGGATGTGCGCAGGCCACACCGCGCCACCCAGCGCAGCAGGAAATTCGTCATCGCGCTCGTCGATCCAGTCGACGCTGACCGGCAATTCAGCCAGCAGACGAGCAATCGCGCGGCCCACATGCCCAGCGCCGTAAAGCTGTAAATGAAAGCGCGCCGCGTCGGCGGGCCAGGCCGCCAGCACCTCGGCCGTTAGCAGCGAGAAACCGAGCGTCACCACGCCGCCGCAACACTGCCCCAGCGCCGGGCCGAGCGGGTAGCGGACGGTCTGCGTCGGCAGGCCATCGGCCAGCATCCTCCGCGCCTGCTCGATCGCCTTCAGTTCCAGGTGCCCGCCACCGACCGTGCCTGCGGTCGTCGCCGCAGTGACCAGCATCCGCGCACCGACATTGCGCGGCACCGAGCCGAGCGTGTCGACCACTTCGACCAGCACGGTCGGCATGCTGTCATGCAGCCAGCCGGCGGCACCTTCGCGCACCGAATTCATCGAGCGTTGCCCGCGCCTGCGCTCGTCCCGGACTGCACCGCCATCACCGCCCGCAAGATGGCCTCGGGTGTCGCCGGCGCCGTCAGCGGCGGGTCGATGCGGTGATCGCCCGCGGCCGAGATCGCATCGCGGATCGCGAGGAACACCGAGAGCGCGAGCAGCAGTGGCGGCTCGCCGACCGCCTTGCTGCGGTGGATGGTGTCGGCTGCATTCGGCTCGCCGTAGAGCTGCACGTTGAAGATCGGCGGGGCGTCGTTGGCGGTCGGGATCTTGTAGGTGCTGGGCGCGTGGGTAATCAGGCGGCCGGCGTTGTTTGACCCATCCGGCGGATGCCACACCAGCTCCTCACTGGTCAGCCAGCCCATGCCCTGGATGAAGCCGCCTTCGATCTGGCCGATGTCGATGGCGGGGTTCAGCGACGTGCCGACGTCGTGCAGCAGGTCGGCGCGCAGCAGCCTCCACTCGCCGGTCAGCGTGTCCAGCACCACCTCGCTCACCGCCGCACCGTAGCCGAAATACTGGAACGGATGGCCCTGCATCGTCTCGCGGTTCCAGTGCAGGCCGGGGGTGGCGTAGTAACCGTCGGACCAGAGCTGCACGCGAGCGGCGTAGGCCCGCGCGACCAGCTCGGTGAAGGTCAGCGTGAGACCGCCAACCTGCACCGCATCGTCAGCAAAGCGCACATCCTCTGCGACGGCGCCCTGCAGACTGGCGGCGAAAGCGGCGAGCCGGTCGCGGATCTGCCGCGCCGCGTCTTGCGAGGCCTTGCCGTTCAAGTCGCTGCCGGTCGAGGCCGCAGTGGCCGAGGTGTTGGCGACCTTGCTGGTGTCGGTCGCACTGACGCGCACGCGGTCGAAGCCGATGCCGAGCTCATGCGCCACCACCTGGGCCACCTTGGTGTTCAGGCCCTGGCCCATCTCGGTGCCACCATGGTTCACCAGCACGCTGCCATCGGCTTCGACCGCGTGCGCGTCAGTGCGACCGACACCAGCAAGGTCGCCAACACCTCGGCCACTGCGGCCTCGACCGGCAGCGAC
>JAYVEB010000228.1:0-3313 GCA_043749095.1 Burkholderiales bacterium
CGCATCAGCATCGCCCGGGCGATGCTGAAGAACCCGCCGCTGCTGCTGCTGGACGAGGCCACCAGCGCGCTGGACGCCGAGAGCGAGCGCATGGTGCAGGCCGCCCTCGAGGCGGCGATGGCCGACCGCACCACGCTGGTCATCGCCCACCGGCTGGCCACGGTGCAGAAGGCCGACCGCATCGTCGTGCTCGAAGCCGGTCGCATCGTCGACATCGGTCGCCACGACGAGCTGGTGCAGCGCGACGGGCTGTACGCGCGGCTGGCGGCGATGCAGTTCGGCCTGGAGGCCGGCGCGACGGCCTGAACGGTCGCGTTCACCGATAATCGCCGGCTGCGCCCACCGCCCACCGCCCACCGCCTACCGCCTACCGCCTACCGCCTACCGCCTACCGCCTACCGCCCCTGCCGCCATGAACCGTCCGATCCGATCCCAGTACGAAGACTTCATGCGCCTTGTGGCCGAGCACGGCGTGGCCAAGGGCGACCGCACCGGCACCGGCACCCGCAGCGTGTTCGGCCACCAGATGCGCTTCGACCTCGGCGAGGGTCTGCCGGTGGTCACCACCAAGAAAGTGTTCCTGCGCGCGGTGATCGTCGAACTGCTGTGGTTCCTGCGCGGCGACCGCAACGTGAAGTGGCTTCAGGACAACGGCTGCACGATCTGGGACGAGTGGGCACGGCCCGACGGCGACCTGGGGCCGGTCTACGGCGTGCAGTGGCGCAGCTGGCCGACGCCGGACGGCGGCCACATCGACCAGATCGCGCGGGTGGTGCAGCAACTGCGCACCGACCCCGACAGCCGGCGCATCATCGTCAGCGCCTGGAACGTCGCCGAGCTCGACCAGATGGCGCTGATGCCCTGTCACGCGCTGTTCCAGTTCTACGTCGCCCCGGCCACCGAGCCGGGCGGCCGCGGCCGGCTGAGCTGCCAGCTCTACCAGCGCAGCGCCGACGTCTTCCTCGGCGTGCCGTTCAACATCGCCAGCTACGCGCTGCTGACCCACATGCTGGCGCAGCAGTGCGACCTGGACGTGGGCGACTTCATCTGGACCGGCGGCGACTGCCACCTCTACAGCAACCACCGCGAGCAGGTCACGCTGCAGCTTTCGCGCGAGCCGCGGCCTTATCCCAGCCTCGTCATCAAGCGTCGGCCGGCATCGATCTTCGAGTACGTGTACGAAGACTTCGAGGTGGTGGGCTACGACCCACATCCGCCGATCAAGGCGCCGGTGGCGGTCTAGCGGTTCAGTTCAGACAGCCGATGAAGCTCACCCTCATTGCCGCGGTGGCGCGCGACGGCGCCGTCGGCCGCGGCGGCACCATGCCCTGGCACCTGCCTTCGGACCTGGCGCATTTCAAGCGCGTCACGCTCGGCGCTCCGGTGGTGATGGGGCGCAAGACCTGGGACTCGCTGCCGGCACGCTTTAGGCCGCTGCCGGGACGGCGCAACCTGGTCGTCACGCGCAATGCCGCGTGGTCGGCAGCCGGCGCCGAGCCGGTGCGCTCGCTCGATGCGGCGCTCGCTCTGCTGACCGACAGCGACGAGGTATTCGTGATCGGCGGCGGCGAACTCTATGCCCAGGCCCTGCCGCGCGCCGACCGGCTGGTGCTCACCGAAGTCGACACCGATGTGCCCGACGCCGACACCTGGTTTCCCGCGTGGGACCGCAGCGCCTTCGTCGAAACCTCATCGACCGCCGCGCCCGACGAAGCCGGCCTGGCTTACCGCTGGATCACCTTCGACCGGCGCCCCTGATCAGGTCGTGAGTCTCGGCAGCAGATGTCGGCAGCACGATTGACGCCCCAAAGGCTTCCAAGTCAAATGCAGACCGCAGCGTAGGCCTCGTCGCGCGCCGGGACAGGCCGTGCAAACCCAATCCGATGGAGCAAGACATGCCCAAGAAGCCCCACACCACTCCACCCGAATCCGACGCTGCCATCCGCGTGCGCGCGCTCGAGTCGATTTTGGCCGAGAAGGGCCTGATCGACCCGAAGGCACTCGACGCACTGGTCGATACCTACGAGCACAAGATCGGGCCGCGCAACGGTGCCCAGGTGGTCGCCCGGGCCTGGGTCGATGCGGCCTACAAGCAGCGCCTGCTCACCGATGCCACGGCCGCGATCAAGGAGTTTGGCTTCTCGGGCCTGCAGGGCGAGGACATGGTCGTGGTCGAGAACACGCCCGACATCCACAACGTCGTCGTCTGTACGCTGTGCTCGTGCTACCCGTGGCCGACCTTGGGTCTGCCCCCGGTCTGGTACAAGTCGGCGCCGTACCGCGCGCGTGTCGTGAGCGATCCGCGCAGCGTGCTGAAGGAATTCAACACCGAGCTGCCCGAGACCGTCGAGGTGCGCACCTGGGACACCACCGCCGAGTTGCGCTACCTGGTGCTGCCCGAGCGACCGGCCGGCACCGAGAACATGACCGAAGCACAACTGGCCGAACTGGTGACGCGCGACTCGATGATCGGCGTCACCAAGGCCAAGGCCCCCTGAAGGAACGGAGCGATCCCATGAATGGCATTCACGATCTGGGCGGCATGCACGGCCTCGGGCCGGTGCTGCCCGAGCAACACGAACCGGTGTTTCACGAGGCGTGGGAGGGGCGCGCGTTTGCGCTGTTCGCGTCGACCTTCGTGTTTGCCGGCTACACGGTCGACGAATTCCGGCACGCGATCGAGAAAATCGACGCAGCGCATTACCTCCAGTCGTCGTACTACGAGCACTGGATGATCGGCTTCGAAGCGGTGTTGACCAAGCGTGGCATCGTCACCCGCGACGAGCTCGATGCGCGCGTCGCCCAGCTGCGCAAGGCGGGCCACTGATGCTGCTCACCCCCGACATCGTCCCCGTGGTCGTCGCCACCGGCGCCTCGGCGCGCGTGGCCGAGCCGGTGGCGCCGCGCTTTCGCGTCGGCGATCGAGTTCGCGTGCGCAACCACAACCCGGCCACCCACACCCGCCTGCCCGGCTACCTGCGCTGCAAGCTCGGCACCATCGAGCAGGACCACGGCGTGTTCGCGTTCCCCGACACGCTCGCGCACGGCCTGGCCGAGAAGCCGCAGCACTGCTACAGCGTGCGCTTCACGGCACGCGAACTGTGGGGGCCCGCGGCGGCCGAGCGCGACACGCTGCGCGTCGACGTGTTCGATGACTACATCGACCTCGACTGATGCCGGCCTTCGCCCGGTGGAGCCGATGAAGCCGATGACCGACCCGCCGATTTCGCCGCTGCGCGGCAAGGCGTTGCCGCTTGGCGTCGATGGCGACATGGCCTTCGCCGAGCCCTGGGAAGCGAAGGCTTTCGCGATC
>JAYVEB010000229.1:0-10804 GCA_043749095.1 Burkholderiales bacterium
GCGCCGGGCAACCATGCACCGTGTGCGGCACGCCGGTGCGGCGCATCGTGCAGGGACAGCGGTCGACCTTCTTCTGCCCGACCTGCCAGAAGCGTTGAGCACCGGCTCAAAAAAGGGCAAGACACCGGTTGTTTCTCGCGATGTACTGCTGCCGGCTTGCCCTAGGATGAGAGGGCCCGAAGCTCGTAAGGGCTGCGGCATCGCCCGACCTACACAACACAGTCCGATCGCGCCATGACCTCCGCTTTTTCCGGTCGTTTCGATGAACTCAACCAATGGCGCGATGCGGTTCGTGAGCGTCTGGACGACCTGGCGGCTTTTCTGGCGGAGCAAGGCCCGTCCGATGCCACCGAGCAGTCGCAGCTCGCCTCGCTGCGCCAGCGACTGTCCACCGACAAGCTGGTTGTCGCCTTCGTCGGCGAGTTCTCACGCGGCAAGTCGGAGCTGATCAACGCGATCTTCTTTGCCGACACCGGGCGCCGCGTGCTGCCGGCCACACCGGGGCGCACGACGATGTGCCCGGTCGAGCTTTCACACGACCCGGCGCATCCGATCACGGTGTCCCTGCTGCCGATCGCCACCCGGCTGGCGGGCGCCTCGCTGGCTGAACTGCGGCGCGATCCCCAGGCGTGGACCCATGTGCCGCTCGACGCGACACGTCCCGAACACCTGTCGAGCGCACTGCGCGAGGTGATGGGCACGCAGCGGGTGTCGGTCGCCGAGGCGTTCGCGCTCGGTCTGTGGGACGAATCGAATGCCGACAACAACCCGACCCCCGACGACAGCGGCCGCGTCGAGGTGCCGGCCTGGCGCCATGCGCTGGTCAATTACCCGCATCCCCTGCTTCGCCAGGGCCTGGTGGTGCTGGACACGCCGGGGCTGAACGCGCTCGGGGCCGAGCCGGAGCTGACCTTGAGCCTGCTGCCGTAGGCGCATGCCACGGTGTTCATGGTCGGCGCCGACACCGGGGTGACGCAGTCCGACATGGCCATCTGGCGCGATCACCTGGGCAGCCGCCAGGGCGCTGCCTTCGTCGTGCTAAACAAGATCGACGCGCTGCGTGACCCCTTGCTGACGCCGCCGCAGGTGGCCGCGCACATCGAGGCGCAGCGCAGTGCCACCGCCCACCTGCTCGGGGTGCCTGTGCATCGGGTGTTTGCGCTGTCGGCGCGGCAGGCGCTGGTCGCGCATGTCGAGGCCGATGCCCAAGGCCTGGCCGCAAGCGGCATTGCCGAGTTCGAAGCCGCGCTATCGGCGGAGTTGCTGCCGCAGCGGCAGCAGGTGCTGCGGCGCTTGATCGACGACACCGTCAGCCAGCTGCAGCAGCGGGCGGCGCGGCGGCTCGGCGATGCGCGTCGGCAGATTGCCGAGCAGATGCTTGAACTGCGTGGCCTGCGTGGCAAGAGCAGCAGCCGGTTGCGCACGATCCGCCAGCGGATCGAGCAGGAGGCGCTCGAATTCGAGCACTGCCATTCGCGGCTGGTCGCGTTGCGGGGCCTGCATTCGCGCCTGCTCGACACCGCGCTCGATGGGCTGTCGGAAGATCAGCTGAAGGCCGAGGTCGACAGTCTGGTGGCGGACATCAAGGCCAGTGTGCTGAAGCTCGGCGCCCGCAAGGCGTTCATTGCAGCGTGCGCCAGGCTGGGTGCTCGCCTCCGCCAGGCCAGCACCCAGGCCCAGGAAATCCGCGACATGCTGGCCGGCACCTTCAGCCACCTGAACGCCGAGTTCGGATTCGGCCTGGTGTTGATGCCGGGCCCCGATCTGTCGCGGTTTTCGGACGAGCTGAACACCATCGAACGCAGCTACACCCAGTACCTCGGGCTCGGTCAGGCCCTGCGCCTGTCGCAGCCGCAGTTCATGAGCCAGTTTCGTCGCATGCTGCTGGCGCGGCTGGGCCCCGCCTGGGACGGTGCGCGCAGCGACATCGAGTCGTGGAATGGCGCGATGACGACGCATGTCGAAGTGCAGTTGCACGAACGCCGGCGCAGCTTCCAGAAGCGGGCCGAAGCGTTGTCGCGCATCCGCGGTGCCTCCGATGAGCTGGAGCTGCGCATCGCTGACCTCGAACAGCAGGACGCCCAGCTGCAAACCCGCATCGAGCGCCTGGCGGTCGTGGCGCAGGCGGTGCAGGCCAGTGCGGCCACCGCCGTGGCGTCCGAAGGCCACATCGACGTCTCATTGCCCTTCGACGAATTCGTCTCGGTGCGGCGGGCGCATGCCTGAATGACGCCGCCAGTGTCGTTCTCGGCGCAGCTCATCGAATGGCAACAGCAACACGGCCGCCACGGCCTGCCGTGGCAGCACACCCGCGATCCGTACCGCGTCTGGCTGTCGGAAATCATGCTGCAGCAAACGCAGGTGACGACGGTGCTGGCCTATTACGACCGATTCCTGCAACGCTTCCCTGATGTGGCCGCGCTGGCTGCCGCGTCACAGGACGAGGTGCTTGCGCTGTGGAGCGGCCTGGGCTACTACAGCCGCGCGCGCAATCTGCACCGCTGCGCGCAGGCCGTGGTGGCCGAGCGCGGCGGGCAATTCCCGAGGTCTAGCGAGCAGTTGCAAAGCCTGCCCGGCATTGGCCGTTCGACGGCGGCGGCGGTGGCTGCGTTCTGCTTCGGCGAGCGGGTGGCGATCCTCGACGGCAATGTGAAGCGGGTGCTGACGCGGGTGCTCGGCTTCGCTGGCGACCTGGCCGAGGCCGCGCAAGAACGTGCCCTCTGGGCCGAGGCCACCGAGCTGTTGCCCGACCAGGGCATCGAGCCCTACACGCAAGGCTTGATGGACCTGGGAGCGACGCTGTGCAGCGCGCGTTCGCCGCAGTGCCTGCTGTGCCCGGTGCGCGAGCGGTGCGTCGCCGCTGCCACGCAATCGCAGGCAAGCTTTCCGGTGAAGACACGCAAGCTCAAGCGCGGCAAGCGTGAACATGTCTGGCTGTGGTTGTGCTGGCGCGACCGGGTGTGGCTGGTGCAGCGGCCCGATCAAGGTGTGTGGGCCGGGTTGTGGAGCCTGCCGGAATTCGACACCGCCACCGACTTTGAACGGCACTGCGCCACGTGGCCAGGCCATGCCGAGGCGCTCACCTCATTCACCCATGTGCTGACCCACCTCGACTGGACCTTGCACCCGGTGCGCTGGACCCTGCCGTCGAACGTGGATGACACGAGAGCCATGGCCATCGTTGCCGCCTGGCCGACCGGACGCTGGTTCACACAGGACGAGGCCCTGGCCGCCGGCCTGCCCGCGCCGCTGCGCAAACTGCTGCTCGGCTGAAACGCCAGATGGGCGCTGAGTCGCGTGCGGCTCAGTCGCGCGCGTCGAGCTCGCGGTGGCGGATCAGGGTGACGGTGCGGCGGGCAAAGCGGCGCGCCAGCATCTCGACGAAGTAAACCGAGCGGTGCTGCCCGCCAGTGCAGCCGATGGCCACCGTCAGGTAGCTGCGCTGGTCGTTGTTGAAGGCGGGCAGCCAGCGCGTCAGGAAGGTGTCGATCTGCGCCAGCATCTCGACCACATCGGGCTGCGCTTCGAGGTAGGCGACCACCGCCGCATCGCGGCCGTCCTGCGGCCGCAGCTCACGCACGTAATGCGGGTTGGGCAGCACGCGCACATCGAAGACATAGTCGGCGTCCAGCGGCACGCCGTGCTTGAACGCGAACGACTCGAAGACCAGTGTCAGCCGGTTGCCGGTGCCGCTCATCAGGTCACGGATCCAGAGGCGCAGCTGGGCGGGGCGCAGCTGGCTGGTGTCGATCACCGTCGAGACCTCGCGCAGGCCGGACAACAGCTCGCGTTCGAGTTCGATCGCATCAATCAGTGCCCGGTGGCCGTCGGGGGCCGAGACCCGTTCGAGGTCAAGATCGCCGGGGATCGTGTAGCTCGTGTCGTCGTCGTTGCGATGGCCGTGACCAGGGTTCCGCCCTGGACCCTGGGACAAGGGGTGCGGGCGACGCGTCTCGGAGAAGCGGCGCACCAGCGCATCGGTGCTGGCATCGAGGAAGATCGAGCGCACCCGCACGCCTTCGTCGTTGAGCTGCTCCATCAGCGGCAGCAGGTGCGGCAGTGAACCGGCGCTGCGCACATCGACGGCGATCGCCACGCGCTGGTCGTGCAGCCGGTGTTCCAGTTGCAGGAAACCGCGCAGCAGCTCGGGCGGCAGGTTGTCGATGCAGAAGAAGCCGGCGTCCTCCAGCGCGTGCAGCGCGACCGATTTGCCCGAACCCGAAATGCCGGTGACCAGCACGACCTCGCGCGCGGCCGTGACCTCGGCGGGCGAGCCCGGGTCACTGCGTTTTGTCGACATCATGATGGCTTCTCCTCTCGTGTCGGCGAGACGTCAGCAGCCGGCGCCAGACCCATCGCCAGCATCTCCTGCGCATGCGCGAGGCTGGTGCCCGACAGCCGCTCGCCAGCCAGCATCCGGGCGATCTCGACCACGCGGGCTTCGCCCGCGACCCCATGGATCTCGCTGCGCACTGCGCCCTCGGCCGAAGTCTTGGCCACCACGTGGTGGTGGTCTGCACAGGCCGCTACCTGAGGCAGGTGGGTGACGGCCAGCACCTGTCGATCGGCGCCCAGCTGCTTCATCAGGCGCCCGACGGTGTCGGCCACCGCGCCGCCGACGCCGGCATCGATCTCGTCGAAGATCAGCGTGCCGGCGCCGGCATCGCCCCGATGCAACTGGCAGGTCGTCACCGCGATCGCCAGCGCAATGCGGGAGAGCTCGCCGCCGGAGGCCACCTTGGCCAGCGGCCTCGGCGTTCCGCCCACGTGCCCGGCGACCAGGAACTCGGCCGACTCCATGCCGAAGGATTGCGGCGATTCCTGTGCCGTCAGCACCACCTCGAAGCGGCCCCCGACCATGCCCAACTGCTGCATCGCCTGGGTGACGGCGTCGGCAAGGTTCGGTGCTGCCTTCCGGCGGGCCGCAGAGAGTTGTGCGGCTCCGGTTTCGTAGGCCGATCGCGCCTGCGCCAGCCGCGTCCGCTGCGCGTCCAGATCGGCCGCGGCGTCGAGTGCACGCAACGCGTCTTTCCACTGCGCCAGCAGCGCGGCCAGATCTGCAGGTGGGCGGCGGTAGCGGCGCGCCAAGCCCATCCAGGCCGACAGCCGTTCGTCGAGTTCGCTCAGGCGCTGGGGATCGGTGTCGGTGTCGTTCAGGAAGCCCGACAGCGTGCGCGCCGCGTCCTGCAGTTGTGCCTGGGCCCCTTGCAGCACCTCGACCACTGCGGCGAGCTCCGCATCGAGCTCGGCCGCATCGCGCAGGCGGTCGATCGCGCGGCCGGTCAGCGTGTCGGCGCTGTCGTCAGTCTCGCTGATCGCGCCCAGCGCTTCCCGTGCGGCGTCGAGCAGGGTCTGCACATTGGCCAGCCGGGTGTGCTCGGTGTTCAGCTCGGCCCATTCGTCGGCGCCGGGCGCCAGCTTGTCAACCTCGCCGATCTGCCAGGCCAGCCGTTCGTGCTCGCGTTCGATATCGGCCTGCTGCGTCTGCGCGCGCGCCAGCGCGTCGCTGGCGGCGCGCCACTCGGCCCAGGCGTTGCCGAGCGCCTGGGTGTTGGTATTTGCATAGGCGTCGAGCATGTCGCGCACCGCGGCAGGCCGGGTCAGGCTTTGCCAGGCGTGCTGTCCGTGGATGTCGACCAGGTGATCGGCCACCTCGCGTAGCTGCGCAATCGTCGCCGTGCTGCCGTTGACCCAGGCCCGGCTCTTGCCCTGGGTGTCGATCGTGCGGCGCAGCAGCAGGCTGTCGGTGGCGTCGAAACCGGCCTCGGCCAACCAACCACCCAAGCCGGGCGGGGTGTCGAACTCGGCGCTGATCTCGCAGCGCTGCGCGCCGTCGCGCACCACGCCGACATCGCCCCGGCCGCCGAGTGCGAGTTGCAACGCATCGATCAGGATCGACTTGCCGGCGCCGGTCTCACCGGTCAGCACCGAGAAGCCGGCGGCCAGTTCCACGTCGAGCGCGGTGACGATGACGAAGTCGCGCAGGACCAGGCGCCGCCACATGTCAGCGCCGCCCGGCCGCCCGAAGGCGCTGACGCTCCCCCTCGGGGGGCAGCGAATGCAATGAGCGTTGGGGGCCACATCACGCAGTTCCCGAGTTCCAGTGCAGCTTGCGGCGCAGCGTGGCGTAGTAGCTCCAGCCCGGCGGGTGCAGGAAGCGCGCCTGAAAAGCCGCGCGGCGCACCGTGATGCGGTCGCCGTGCAGCAGGCTGGCCAGGCTCTGCATGTCGAAATTGACGCTGGCATCGCGACCGGCGACGATCTCGACGCTGATCTCGCCCGAGTCGGGCAACACGATCGGTCGGTTCGACAGATCGTGCGGTGCGATCGGCACCAGCACCAGCCCCGGGATGCTGTGGTGCAGGATGGGCCCGCCGGCCGACAGCGCATAAGCGGTGGAGCCGGTGGGCGACGCGATGATCAAGCCATCGGCGCGCAGATTCGCGACGAACTCGCCGCCGATTTCGATCTTCAGCTCGACCATACTTGACGTGGCGCCGCGGCTGACGACCACGTCGTTCAGCGCGAAGGCCTCGAAGATCACCGCGCCGTCTCGGCGCACGCCGCCTTCGAGCATCGTGCGGTGTTCTTCCTCGTAGCTGCCGGCGATCATCGGCGCCAGTGCGGCGGCGAACTCGCCGATCGGCACGTCGGTGATGAAACCAAGGCGCCCCTGGTTGATACCAACCAGCGGGATGTTGAAGCGGGCCATCTGGCGGGCGATGCCAAGCATCGTGCCGTCGCCGCCGACCACCACCGCGATGTCGCAGCACTGGCCCAGCTCGGCCGGCGTCAATGCGCCGTAGTCGGTGAGGCCGGTGTTCAGCGCGGTCTCGTGTTCCATCGACACCTCGAGCCCCTGCGTGATCAGAAAGCGGGCGACTTCGCCGAGCACGCTGCGGCTGCCCAGCGCGTTGTACTTTCCAACCAGTGCGGCATGACGAAACCGACTTTTCATGCGGAATTACACCACAGCGTTTTTCGCGCGAGTGGGGCAAAAGACCCCTGCGCCCTACAATGAAAATGGCATGGACGAACGCGCACGAACCTTACTGAAGACCCTGGTCGAGCGCTACATCGCCGATGGCCAGCCGGTCGGTTCGCGCACCTTGTCGAAGGCCTCGGGGCTGGAGTTGTCGCCTGCCACGATCCGCAATGTGATGGCCGATCTGGAAGAGCTGGGCCTGATTGCCAGCCCGCACGCCAGCGCCGGACGCATCCCCACTGCGCGTGGCTATCGCGTCTTCGTCGACACGATGATGACGGCGCAGCCCATTCACCTCCAGCAGACGCCGACCTTCGAAACGCAGCTGCAGGCCGACCAGCCGCAGCGGGTGATCGCCAACGCGGCGCAGATGCTGTCGAGCCTGTCGAATTTCGTTGGGGTCATCACCGCACCGCGCAAAACCAGCGTGTTCCATCACATCGAGTTCATGCGCTTGAGCGAGCGGCGCGTGCTGGTGATCCTGGTCGCGCCCGATGGCGACGTGCAAAACCGCGTCATCTTCACCGCCAAGGACTACACCCAGGCGCAGCTGATCGAAGCCAGCAATTTCCTCACCGCTCACTACGCCGGCCGCACCCTCGAAGAAGTGCGGGAGCGGCTGAAGACCGAGGTCGATGCGCTGCGCGGCGAGATCGCCACGCTGATGCAGGCGGCGGTGCAGGCAGGCAGCGAAGCGGTGGCCGACAGCCAGGAACAGGTCGTCATCTCGGGCGAGCGCAACCTGCTGACCGTGCAGGACTTCTCCAGCGACATGGGCTCGCTACGCAAGCTATTCGACCTTTTCGAGCAGAAGACGCAACTGAT
Source organism: Burkholderiales bacterium (assembly GCA_043749095.1). Lineage (GTDB taxonomy): Bacteria > Pseudomonadota > Gammaproteobacteria > Burkholderiales > Burkholderiaceae_C > PBB1. The sequence goes on from JAYVEB010000229.1 coordinate 7,811, forward strand.
GCGCCTGCTCGACGTCAGCAGCCGCGCCGAGGGCGTGCGCATCTACATCGGCGGCGAAAGCCACGTCGTGCCTTTCGAGGAGTTGTCGGTGGTGTCGGCGCCGTACGAAGTCGACGGCATCGTGGTCGGCACGCTCGGCGTCATCGGCCCGACCCGCATGGCGTACGACCGGATGATCCAGATCGTCGACATCACCTCGCGGCTGGTTGGCAATGCGCTGAGTACCAAGTAGGCGGTTGCTGCGAACTGCTGCCTACAATCCGCTGCTCGGGCCGTTAGCTCAGCTGGTCAGAGCAGAGGACTCATAATCCTTTGGTCGTTGGTTCAAGTCCAACACGGCCTACCAAAAGATCAAAAATCCAAATCGATTCGGCTGAGCCGGAGGCGGCGCCTGGTCAAAGCGGCAACTCTCGACCGCACCAGGATCGGAGCTCTTGCGGAATTTGGATCGCTGCTAGACAGCGGCTGCGGGAAAACGCTGTAGCGTTTCGAGACACCAACAGCCCCAAGTCAGCTTGACTGGCGTCCGTTCTTGCGACGCATTGTCAGTTGTCGCGTGTCGGGAAATCCATCAGCTTTGGATTGATTTTTTCAATAAAATCAAGCGGTTGGGATCGCCCGTCGGGCAGTGTTCTCAAGTGATATGTGCTGATTTCGTGAGCTTCTGAACTGCCTGCCCCATGTGCCGCTTGATTGCGGTCTGCAAGAGATTCGACGATGGCACCCATCCCAGTGACTGTACTGACCGGCTTTCTCGGCGCCGGCAAAACCACCTTGCTCAACCGTTTGCTGCGCGAAGCCCGTGGCAAGCGGTATGCCGTGGTCGTCAATGAATACGGCGAGATCGGCATCGATGGCGGCCTGGTGGTCGGCGCCGACGAAGAGATCTATGAACTGAACAACGGTTGCGTTTGCTGCAAGGTGCGCGGTGACCTCGTGCGCGTGGTCAGCAACCTAGTGCGACGGCCCGGCGGTTTCGACGGCATCCTGATCGAGACTACTGGCCTCGCCGACCCGGCGCCTGTTGCGCAGACCTTTCAACTCGACGACCTGCTACGCCAGCATACGCGGCTCGACAGCGTGATCTGCGTGGCCGATGCGCGCCACCTTTCGATGCAGTTGAGTTTCATGCCTGAGGCCGGCATGCAGTTGGCGCAGGCTGACATGATACTGCTGAACAAGGCGGACTTGGCTGACGAGGCGATGCTGGTCGCGTCTGAACGCGCTGTGCACGAGATCAACCCGACCGCTGATGTGCGTCGTGTGGTGCGGGGCGAGTTACCGCTTTCGCAGTTGCTCGACCGGGGGGCCTTTGACATCGCGCGATTGCGCTTGCCCGCCATCGGGCTGGGCAAGCCGGCCAGTGGTCTTCCGTCACATGGCTATCAGCCCGTGGACGCTGGCCGCCATAGCGTTGGTGTGAGCAGCGTGTCGCTCAGTTTCAAGCGGCCATTCGATCGCACGCGCTTTCTACCTTGGCTGCAGCGTCTGGTGGTTGAGAGCGGCGCGGATTTGCTGCGCGGGAAGGGCATCGTCGCCTTCAGTGGCGAGTCACGTCGCTTCGTCTTTCAGGCTGTGCACATGACGGTGGACAGCGGGCTGGACCGGCCCTGGGCTGCAGGCGAAACGGTCGAGTCGAAGCTGGTTTTCATAGGGAGGCAGTTGGATGAATCAACGCTGCGTGAAGAGCTTACCCATTGTTTGGAAGATGTCTGTGAGGTGTAGTCATGAATTCGGTAACTGATACAGCTGGCGCGCCGCCAGCCGCTGTAGCGCCCCCGCTGATCGCGGTGATGGGCGTGTCTTGGTCCGTCGACGCTCCTGCTGTCGCTGTGGGTTGGGACGTCGACGGCAACTCCGCCGCCTTTGCCCTGGGTAACGGGCATGTGCTAGTGGCCGACACCAAATGGCCACAGGGACCACGCGTGCAGCCGCGCCCCGGTGGCGGCGTCACCGTCGTGCCTGCCGACGAGCCCGCATCTGACCCCGTACGTGCCGCATGTCATCAAGGCACCTGCTTGGCTTTGACGGCGCACCCGCAAGGCGGCTTTGTCAGTGGCGGGGATGATGGGCGCGTCGTGTACTTACCGCGCTCCGCGGCGCCGACCGTGTTGGAGCACTCGACGGAAGAGTGGATTACTGCATTGGCAGGCCACGCCGAAGGCGGCCTTGCCGGCGGCCTCGCATATGCCCATGGTTGCATTGTGCATCGCCGTTCATCGGGTGCCACGGCTCACGTTGAACTACCAGCGCCGGCCACCGCGCTCGCCTTCAGCCCCGATGGGCTCGTGTTGGCGGTAGCCCACAGCGGCGGGGTCACGCTGTGGCCCTGCATCGGCGCGACACGGTTACTGGCTTGGCCCGGCTACCACCGCGCGCTGTGCTGGAGCCCGGACGGCAATTACCTTGTCTCCGCGATGCAGGAAAACGCGCTGCACGGCTGGAGAGTGTCCGACGGCATGGACCTGGAGATGAGCGGCTACGGCGGACAACCGCTGTCGCTGTCCTTCGCGCACGACGGCCGCTATCTGGTCACCAGCGGCGCTACCCGGCCTGTGTGCTGGAGCTTCGATCCGCCCGGCAATTCGCAGCAGCCCACGCAATGCGGCATCGCCAGCAAGACACCGGTCACGGTCGTTGCTTGTCACCCCCACCAGTCGCTGATTGCCGTCGGCTACTTCAACGGCGCGGTGCTGTTGTGCCGCCCAGGCAGCGATGACGCCTTGTTTGTCAAAGGTTCGGGTGACGGCGCGGTGAACGCACTGGCCTGGTCCGGCGACGGGCAGCGCCTGGCTTTTGGCAATCAGGGCGACAAGTGCGGCTGGGTAAATCTGCCCGATGCGCTGTTCCGAACCAGCGGTAATTAATCTCAAACCACGTCAGAGGAGACTGCGAAATGAGCGAAGCCCCCCCCCCAAGTGACATCCCAAGTGCTCAAGAGACGGCCAGCAAGGACGCTTTCTTTGCGCAGCTGGCGGGCGTCTCTGACGCGAT
>JAYVEB010000230.1:0-10781 GCA_043749095.1 Burkholderiales bacterium
CGCCGCTCAGCGTCGGTGACGGCTGGCCAAGCGTCAGGTAGCCGAGGCCGACGTCCTTCAGCAATTGCAGCGGGTGCGAGATGTTGGGCATCGAGGCGAAGAACTCGACCGCCTCGTCGACCTCCATCGTCAGCACGTCGCCGATGCTTTTTCCGCGCCAGCTGACCGCCAAGGTCTCGGCGTTGAAGCGCGCGCGGTGGCAGACGTCGCACGCCACCTTCACGTCGGGCAAAAAGCTCATCGCGATCGTCTTCACGCCCTGCCCTTCGCAGCCCGCGCAGCGGCCCTCACCGGTGTTGAAACTGAAGCGCGCCGGCGCGTAGCCGCGGGCGCGCGCCTCCAGCGTGTCGGCAAAGAGCTTGCGGATCGCGTCCCAGAAGCCGATGTAAGTCGCCGGGCAGGAGCGCGGCGTCTTGCCGATCGGCGTCTGGTCGACTTCGAGCACGCGGTCGATGTAGCCCCAGCCGTCGATGCGGTCGCAGCCTTGCCATTTCGGGCTGCCGCCTTTGAGGTTGATGAACTGCAGGTTGGCCAGCAGCACGTCGCGCGCGAGCGTCGACTTGCCCGAGCCGCTGACGCCAGTGACCGCGACCAGTCGCTTCAGCGGCACGTCAATCGTCACCTGCTGCAGGTTGTGCAGCGTGGCGCCCTCAATCGTCAGGCGCCGGTTGGCTTCGGACTCGCGCGGCCCGGCCGTCTCGGCCGCCGGCACCTCGCGCCGCGCCTGCAGCGGGTGGATCAGCGGGTGAGCCAGCAGGCGGCCGGTCTGCGAATCCGGCGCGTTCGCCAGATCGGCGACCGTGCCCTGCGCCACCAGCCGCCCGCCGCGACTGCCGGCACCGGGCCCGATGTCGATCAGGTGGTCGGCGCGGCGGATCGTGTCTTCGTCATGTTCGACGACGACCAGCGTGTTGCCCTTGTCGCTGAGCGTCTTCAGCGCCTTCAGCAGGATCTGGTTGTCGCGCGGGTGCAGGCCGATCGTCGGCTCGTCGAGCACGTAGCACACACCCTGCAGGTTGCTGCCGAGCTGCGCAGCCAGCCGGATGCGCTGCGCCTCGCCACCGCTGAGCGTGGGTGCGGCGCGGTCCAGCGTCAGGTAACCCAGGCCGACCTCTTCGAGGAATTCGAGCCGGCCGCGGATCTCGCTGACCACGTCGCGCGCGATCTCGGCATCGCGGCCCGCGAGGTTCAGCGACTCGACCCATTCGCGTGCGCCGGCCACCGACCACTGCGCGATCCACGCGATCGAGTGCCCTTCGAACGTGACTTTGCGCGACACCGGGTTCAAGCGCGTGCCGGCGCAATCGGGGCACGGCTCATCGACCAGCCCTTCGGCTTCGCTTTCCTCCGATGGGAAGCTCTGCTCGCGGCCCTTGGTGTTGTCGTCGCGCACTGAGTCGTCGTAGATCTTGCGCTGCTCGCGCGTCAGCGCCAGCCCGGTGCCGACGCAGGTGGTGCACCAGCCGTGCTTGCTGTTGTAGCTGAACATCCGCGGGTCGAGCTCGGGGTAGCTGGTGCCGCATGTGGGGCAGGCGCGCTTGGTCGAGAACACCTTGATGCGGCCGATGCCCGCGGTGGACGACCCGGTGCGCATCGCTTCGGTCAGGCCGTTCAACGGCGTCAGCAGGTGCATCACGCCCTTGCCGAGGTCGAGCGCCTTCGCCAGCGCCTCGCGCAACTCGCCTTCGCGGTCGGCGCTGACGATGAAGTCGGCGACCGGCAGCTCCAGCGAGTGTTCCTTGAAGCGGTCCAACCGCGGCCACGGCTCGACCGGCAGGAATTCACCATCGACGCGCAGGTGCGTGTGGCCGCGCGCCTTTGCCCACTTCGCGAGGTCGGTGTAGACGCCCTTGCGCGCCACCACCAGCGGCGCGAGCAGGCCGACGTGCTCGCCCCGGTGATCGCGCAACAGCTGCGCGGCGATGCTCTCGGCCGACTGCGGGCGCACCTCGGCGCCGTCCTTCACGCAGTGCTGCAGCCCGAGCTTCACGTACAGCAGCCGCAGGAAGTGCCAGACCTCGGTGGTCGTCGCGACCGTGCTCTTGCGCCCGCCGCGGCTCAGGCGCTGTTCGATGGCCACTGTCGGCGGGATGCCATAGACCGCGTCGACTTCGGGCCGGCCCGCCGGCTGCACGATGCTGCGCGCGTAGGCGTTCAGGCTCTCGAGGTAGCGGCGCTGGCCCTCGTTGAACAGGATGTCGAAGGCCATCGTGCTCTTGCCCGAACCCGAGACGCCGGTGACGACGGTGAACTGGCCGCGCGGGATGCTGACATCAATCGATTTCAGGTTGTGCTCGCGGGCATTGACGATGCGGATGCAGTCGTCATTCAGGTTCTCGGTGCGCGCCGCTTTCAGCAAGCGCTGCAGCGGCACACCCTCTTCGGCCGCCAAGCCGCCCAGCCCCATCGCCCGGTCGTAATCGGCCAGCGCCTTTCCGGTGTGCGAGCTTGGCTGCCGCTTCACGTCGGCCGGCGTGCCGGTGCACACCACCTGCCCGCCGCCCTCGCCACCTTCGGGCCCGAGGTCGATCAACCAGTCCGACGCATTGATCACATCGAGGTTGTGCTCGATCACGATGATCGAATGGCCCGCATCCAGCAGCTTGCGGAACGCCCGCATCAGCTTGGCGATATCGTCGAAGTGCAGGCCGGTGGTCGGCTCGTCGAACATGAACAGCGTGCCCTTCTTCGCCACCGGTTGCCGGCTCGCGGTCGCGCTGTTCGCCGACTCGGCGAGGAAGGCCGCGAGCTTGAGCCGCTGTGCTTCGCCACCAGACAGCGTGGGCACCGGCTGACCGAGCTTCACGTATTCGAGGCCGACATCGACGATGGGCTGCAGCACACGCAGCACCTCGCGGTCGCCGGCGAACAGCTGCACCGCTTCGCTGACGGTGAGGTCGAGAACGTCGGCCACCGACAGGTCCCGAACAACTTCACCTGGAAGCCTTCTGTCGATCTTGACTTCGAGCAACTCGCGGCGAAAGCGCCGGCCATCGCAGTCGGGGCAGCGCAGGTACACATCGCTCAGGAACTGCATGTCGACATGCTCGAAGCCCGAGCCGCCGCAGGTCGGACAGCGCCCGTCGCCGGCGTTGAAGCTGAACATGCCGGGGCCGTAGCCGCGCTGTTGCGCCAGTGGGGCGGCAGCGAACAGCTTGCGGATCTCGTCGAACGCGCCGACATAGCTGGCGGGGTTGGATCGCGCGGTCTTGCCGATCGGCGACTGGTCGACGAACACCGCGTCGCCCAGCCAGTCGGCGCCGAGCACGCGGTCGTGTGCGCCGGGCGCATCGCTGGCCTTGCCGAAGTGGCGCGCCAGCGCCGGGTACAGCACGTCCTGGATCAAGGTCGATTTTCCCGAGCCCGACACACCGGTGACGGTGACCAGGTGCTGCAACGGGAACTCGACGTTCACATTGCGCAGGTTGTGGTCGCGCGCGCCTTCGACGATCAACTTCGGCGTCGCTGCGGTGACAAGGCGCGTGTAGCCGCTGCCGATCTGCTTGCGCCCGCCGAGGTAGGCGCCGGTCAGCGTGTCGGCGTGGCGGATGGCTTCGGGCGTGCCGTCGAAGACGATCTGCCCACCGCGCTCGCCGGGGCCGGGGCCCATGTCGATCAGCCGGTCGGCGGCGAGCATCACGGCCGGGTCGTGCTCGACCACGACCAGCGTGTTGCCGGCATCGCGCAAGCGGTGCATCGCCTCGATGATGCGGTTCATGTCGCGCGGGTGCAGGCCGATGCTGGGCTCGTCGAGTACGAACATCGTGTTGACCAGCGAGGTGCCGAGCGCGGTGGTCAGGTTGATGCGCTGCACCTCGCCGCCGCTGAGCGTGCGGCTCTGGCGGTCGAGCGTCAGGTAGCCGAGGCCGACATCGCACAGGTACTTCAGCCGCGTGCGGATCTCGTCGACCAGCAGCTTCAATGCGTCGTCGAGCATCGTGCTGGGCAGGCTGAGGCCGCGCCGGGCCGTCGCAAGCGGCCGACTCCCCCCCGGGGGGGCGACGCCAGCGGCGTCTTGGGGGCTGTCTTCGAAGCCATCGAAGAAGCGCCAGATGCGCTCGATCGGCAGCAGCATCAGGTCGTGCACCGTCAAACCGGGTAACGCTTCGAGTTGCTCGCGCGACCAGGCCGCGCCGTTCGGCAGTGAGCGCAGGGCAGGCGCCATCACCGCATCGGCATCGGCCTTGGTGCCCAGCCGCCACAGCAGCGATTCAGTCTTCAGCCGCGCGCCGCCGCAGGTGCCGCAGGGCGTGTAGCTGCGGTACTTCGACAAGAGCACGCGGATGTGCATCTTGTAGGCCTTGCTCTCCAGGTACTCGAAGAAGCGCTTGACGCCGTACCACTGCTTGTTCCAGTTGCCCTTCCACTGCGGCGAGCCGCCGATGATGAAGTCGCGCTGCGCGTCGTTCAGCTGCGACCACGGCGTGTCGCGCGGGATGCCGGCTTCACCCGCGTACTTCAGCATGTCCTCGCGCGCGTCTTCCCAGGCCGGCGTCATCAAGGTCTTGATGGCGCCGGATCGCAGCGTCTTGCGGTGGTCGGGGATCACCAGGTCGTAGTCGACGCCGATCACGCGGCCGAAGCCGCGGCAGGTGTCGCAGGCGCCCATGGCAGAGTTGAAGCTGAACAGCGCCGGTTGCGGATCGGTGTAGCGCAGGTCGCTGTCGGGGCAGTGCAGGCCGGTGGAGAAACGCCAAAGGGCCGGATCCGCGTTGTCAGCCAGCACGTAGACGCTGACGCGACCGCCGCCGCGTTTCAACGCCATCTCGATCGCCTCGACCGCGCGCACCTTCTCGGTGGCGCGAATGCGGAAACGGTCGGCGACCACATCGAGCAGCTTGCGCGGTCCGGTCGGCGTCGCGACCTCGCGCTCGGCCTGCACGCGGGTGAAGCCGCTTGCCGACAGCCACTGCTCGATCTCTTCCGGCGTGGACACCGCCGGCAGCTCGACGGGAAAGGTCAGCACCATCCGTGGGTCGGCTTCAACGGTGCGCGACATCAGCTCGGCATAGATCGTCTCCGGCGTGTCGTGCCGCACGCGCTGAGCAGTCTGGCGGTCGAACAGGTCGGCCGCGCGGGCGTAGAGCAGCTTCAGGTGGTCGTTCAGCTCGGTCATCGTGCCGACCGTGGAGCGTGAGGTGCGCACCGGGTTGGTCTGGTCGATCGCGATTGCCGGCGGTACCCCATCGACGCGGTCGACGGCAGGGCGGTCCATGCGGTCGAGGAACTGGCGTGCGTAGGCGCTGAAGGTCTCGACGTAACGCCGCTGGCCTTCGGCGTAGAGCGTGTCGAACACCAGGCTGGACTTGCCCGAGCCGCTGGGCCCGGTGACCACCGTCATCTCGCCGGTGCGGATGTCGAGGTCCAGATTCTTCAGGTTGTGCTGGCGGGCGCCGCGAATCCGGATCAGGCCGGTGGACGGGCGGGGAACAGCTGAGGACATGCGGTACTTCCTGGCTGCAAACACAGCGAAGCCGGGTATTCTAGAAGTCCGGCGGCCCGGGGTGCGTGTGTGGGATCGACATCGGTGGCGGTGCTTGTTACCTTGTTGTTGCACATCTGGCGGGAACCAAGCCCCTACTGATGGCACAACCTCTGTACCAGGGAATGAACCCTGGAATCGATCGAACCCGAGACGAACCCGATGACTGAGCTGGCTGGTTTTCCCGACGAGGGCGCGCGCGCAGGTGCCGTGATGCGCTCGCGGCGAGAGCCGACCCGCGCCGACGAAGCGGACCGCATCAGGCGTCAGGTGGTGGTCAGCGACGGTGTGCCTTGGGAGCTGCACCTGGTGACCGGTCGCTGGTGGTGCGCGCCCGATCTTCACCGGCTGCTGGGGCTTTCCGGCGAGGCGTCAGCGGCGTCTGCACCGTTCGACCGCTGTGTCGCCGAAGACCGACCGCGCATCGACGAGGCCTGCGCACAGGCCATCGACCAGAGCGGCGGCTTCACGCTGGACCTCCGCCTGACCGATGGCGACGGCCATTTCCGTTGGTGGCGTTGCACCGCCCGCGTGCTGTCGGGTGCCAGCGGCGTGCCCGAGTACCTCTCGGGCCTGTTGCGTGGTGTGCATGCCGACAAGCAGGCGCTGCTGACGCATGAGGCGTTGGCTGCGCGTTGCGAACGCGCGATGGAAGCGACCTCCGAAGTGCACTTCGAGCACACCGTTGGCGCCAACGACTTCTTCATCAGCGACCGCATCTGCACGCTGCTCGGGTATCCGAAAGGCACGCCTGCGCCGGCCCGCGAGGTTTATTTCAGCTGGGTGCATCCAGAAGACCGCACGTTGCTGCAGGCGGACATCGCTGCAGCAGGTGCTGCCCCCGGTGCCTGGGAGTCGGTGTACCGGCTGCGCCACCGCGACGGCGGGTTTCGCTGGGTGCGCGCACGCGGTCGCAACGATGTCAGCCCGGAGGGCGCGCTGCGCATGACCGGGATGCTCACCGACACCCACGAGCAGACGCTGCTGCGCCGCGACATCGAAGAACAGCGCCAGCACCTGGAGGCGATGGTCGAAGAGCGCACCACACGCCTTGAAACCGCGCTGGCTGAAGCGCAGCGCCAGCGCGAACAGGCCGAGCGCGCGAACGAATCGAAGTCGGTCTTTCTGGCGCACATGAGCCATGAGATCCGCACGCCGCTCAATGGTGTGCTGGGCCTGAACGAACTGGCGCTGCAGGAAGCCACCAGCACACAGCAGAAGCGCTACCTGAAGCTGGCGCTGCAGTCGGGGCGCAACCTGCTGGGCATCATCAACGACGTGCTGGACTTCTCGCGCCTGTCGGCTGGCATGCTGCCGCCAGTCGATGAGCCTTTCGACCTGTGCGACACGCTGGCCGAGGCGATGCGGGTGGTCATGCCGACGGTGCGCACGAAGCATCTCGGGCTGATCTACGACCACATCGGCGCGGTCAGCCGCGTGGTCGGCGACCCGCAACGGGTGCAGCAGATCGTCTCCAACCTGCTGTCGAACGCGGTGAAGTACACCGAGCAGGGGCACATCGAGATGGTCACCCACGTGCATGAAGTGGCGCCGGGGCAGTGCCTGGCGCGCATCGTGGTGCGTGATACCGGTTGTGGCATGAAGCCCGACGTGGCGGCTCGTGTGTTCCAGCCCTTCGTGCAAGGCGATGCCAGCCTGGCGCGCCGTCACGGCGGTACGGGCCTCGGGCTGTCGATTGCGCTCGGCCTGGCGCAATCGGTGGGCGGTTCGCTGACGCTGGACAGTGCTCCTGGCCGAGGGTCGTCCTTCACGCTTGAACTGCCGCTGCAAGTGCAGGCCGGCCACCAACCCGGCAGCGGCTGGCCACCTCCGGGCCATTCCTGGTTGCTGCACACCCGCGCGATGCCAGCGCAGGCCATCCAACGGCGGCTGCAGCGGCTGGGCTGGGGGTGCGACATCGTCGGCAGCGTGGCCGAGTTGATCGAACATGCGCGCGGTGCCCATGAAGCGCCGGGCCTGCTGCTGCTCGGCGAATCTGCCATCGATCCTGGCACCGACCTGGCGTTGCTGCGGCGGGTGCTGCCGCACACCAACATCGTGTTGCTGGTCCGCCCCGACTGGAATGAGCCGCCCGTCGAATCGGCCGCGCGGATGGCGCAGATGCCGCTGATCTTCATGCCGGTGACGCCTGCAGCACTGCTGGAGTTGCTGTGCATGACCGGGCCGCAGTCGGACCACATCGTCTCCGGCTACAGCTCGCTGTCGGGCATGCCGATGCCGGTTGACGCCGATGAGGCCTCGGATGTGCTGGTGGTCGAGGACAACATGGTGAACCAGGTCATCGTCTGCGAAATGATCGGGGTGCTGGGCCTGCGCACCCGATTGGCGGAAGACGGCGACAGCGCCGTGCGGGCCTGCCGCGATCGTCCGCCGGCGCTGGTGCTGATGGATCTGCAGATGCCCGGCGTCGATGGATTGGAGGCGACCCGTCAGCTGCGCGCGATGCAGCAGCGCGGAACGCTGCCCTCATTCCCCATCGTCGCGCTGACCGCCCATGCCACGCCGCAGGACCGTGACAGCTGCGCGGCTGCCGGCATGGTCGGCTACCTCACCAAGCCGGTGGCGATGGCCGACCTGCGCAACGAACTCTCGCGCTGGCTGCGCAGCCCTTGAGCTGATCGCGGCATCTGGCTGGTGCGTTGGCGGATGACGCGAGAAGGCGTCATCCGCGGCCGGCCTCGAGGCCTGCACCCCCTCGTCTAGAGGGGTTCGCCACACCAATTTCGATTACCTGTCGTAACCATTGACTGCTACGATTTACTGTGCGTCGTGCGAAAGTAGCGCTTCGGATTTTTATTTGCGCGGCAAGTTCTCCGCGTTGATGTGTAGGTTTTTTCTGACACCGTCCGTCCATCTGTTGAGGGCCTCCTCCCGTGTTTAGCAACACCATGATCGGCATTCCCTTCGAGGCCCACCACCCACTGCGGTCGATGCTGCAGGACGAGTCGCAAGACGACGACCTGCACCGCTGTGAAATCGGAAGCAGGCTTTACAGGATACGCAGTGCCGACTCTGGCGGGCAACGCAGTTCAGCCAGCATCCTGGTCAACCGGATGTATGCCACCCGTGGCTATGCGAGTCGGCCGCTGCCGGACGAGTCCTCGCCCACCCGCATCACTCTGGTGGCCAGCGACCATGAATCCACAGTCGCCACCATCAGCATTGGTTTCGATTCATCGGACGGATTGCAAGTGGACACGCTGTTCTCCCAAGAGGTCGATGCGCTCCGGCAAGAGGGGCGTTCGGTGTGCGAGTTCACCACCTTGGCGATCGACCAGTTCGTCCGTTCGCGCCGCGTGCTGGCATCGCTGTTCAACGTCGCGTATCTCTACGCTCACCGGGTGATGGGGTTCGATACCCTGCTGATCGAAGTCAATCCGCGTCATGTGCTGTTCTATCAGCGCATGCTGGGCTTTGAAGTCAAGGCGCCGCAGCGCTACAGCCTGCAGGTCGGAGCCCCGGCCGTTTTGCTGGGCATCAACTTGTCCTACATCCGCGAGCAGGGCGAGCGGTTTGCCGGCCTGTCCGGTGCGAGCACCGAGCGCTCGCTATATCCCGACTGGTTTTCGCCGCTGGAAGAGGAAGCCATCTTCCGTCGGCTGACTCGCTCGAGAGACTCGGCAGCGCATACCGCACGCCAACGCTTCGAACCGCTATATTTGTTGCAGGCGTGAATGTCTCGGGTGCTGGCTTCGTTGGGAATCCAGGTCGCCGCTGACAAATCGCTCCGACGTCCGCGATCCTAATTGGCGGTCGCCGTTGGTCAGTCGTTGATCTCGTCGTTCAGGTCCTCGGCCACCGCGAGCACCCGTGCGTCATGGATCGCGGAGCCGATCTGCGGTCCCCGCGAACCCCCTGCGGCAGCGCGGGTGGCGACAGCGCCTGTGTCGACAGCCGCAGCGCGTGCCCGCGCCAGACGCCATCGCGCGAATGACGAGGCCTGCCAACGATCGGCGCTGGGGCTTTCAGCGCGTGCGATGCACTCGCATGCCTGCAGCAGCAGCTCAAAGCGCTCGGACCGACGCCAGGCATCGCAGCGGTCGAGCAGCTGCACCCGTTGTTCGGCGTCCATCACCGCATCGAGGCGCAGAACTTCGCCCTCGCGCACCACCAACTCGGCCACCTCGCGGCAGTCGCTTGGAATGCGCCAGCGCTCGCACAGCATTGGCAGGGCGGCAGCGCGCGCATCGGCCTTGGCGGGTCGCCCGGACGCGCCCAGCCGGTGGGTTAACACCGCGAAGCGCGCCGGCAGCGGCAGCCCCCGCTCGGCGGACAGTTCGATCGCCTGACGCCACCGGATGGCTGCTGGTTCGACGGACGACCAGTCTGTGGCGATCTCCGGCAGCAGCCGCGCCAGCGCCCCGCAGTCGTGCAGCACGTCGAACATCCGCGAGGGCTGCGCTTCCATCAGGCCGCGCGACAGTTCCTGCCACACCCGTTCTGCGACCAGCGCATCGACCTCGCCAGCGTTCACCATGTGCTGCATCAGCGCTTGCGTTTCCGGGGCGACCTGGAAATCAACGAAGCGCGCCGCGAAGCGCGCCACCCGCAGGATGCGCACCGGGTCTTCGGTGAAGGCCGGCGACACGTGGCGCAGCAGCCTGGCCTGCAGATCACGCTGCCCGCCATACGGGTCGATGACCGTGCCGGTCTCGTCCTGCGCCATCGCGTTGATCGTGAGGTCGCGGCGCTGAAGGTCTTCCTCCAGCGTCACGCCCGGATCGGTGTGGAGGACGAAGCCGTGGTAGCCCGGTGCGGTCTTGCGCTCGGTGCGGGCGAGGGCATATTCCTGCTTGGTGACCGGGTGCAGAAACACCGGGAAGTCACGGCCCACCGGCAGGTAACCGGCGGTGCGCATCGCCTCGGGCGTCGCGCCTGTGACGACCCAGTCGACGTCGCTGTCAGGCCGCCCGAGCAGCGCATCCCGTACCGCGCCGCCGACTCTCCAGACCTTCATCGGTGAGGGTGGGAGGGGCCGGTCAGCGGCCGCGCGCGCTGGCCCGCAGCGAATCCAGCCGTGCCACACCGGCGCGGTGTTGCAGCAGCGGGGTCATCACGCCTTCCATCGCGGCGGGCTGGATGCCGAAGGCTTCCAGGCCGGGGAAATCGCCGCTGAGCACATTCGGCACGCGCATCGAATCGAGGTTGTCGGCGGACATCAGTGGCGCACCCGGCAGCCAGCCCATCACCATCGCCTGCAGCCGGGCGATGCCGTCGGGCAGCGGAATGACCGGCCGCTCGCAGCCCGCGCAGCGTCCGGCAAACCGAACCAGTTGTT
>JAYVEB010000231.1:0-3296 GCA_043749095.1 Burkholderiales bacterium
TACCCCTTGGCACGCTCGAGAAAATCGCTCCTGCGCGATTCTGGAAGCTCGGAAATCAAGCCATCATTTTGGAATACTCCTGCCGCCCAGACTCCTAGGGTGGTTGCTGACCTGGGCACGGTGGGTCCAACGGGACATCGCAAACGCCACCTTGCATCGTGATGAATTTAATGCTCGCCGGCGCCCGCAGCTTTGTGCAAGCCGATGGCTTGTGAATTTCGAGCGATGATCTGTCGGCTGACAACTGTGCAGCGGGGATATCTGCGCCAACTGCCGATGCCGCACGGCTTCAATGGATCGAAAAATGAAAACACGCCAACGAAATCCGCTACTGACCACTCTTCTTGTTTCAGTTCTGCTCACCGCCTGCAGCAATCAGTCACCGGAACAACAGATTCAGTCGGCAAAGGAATATCTTCAAAAGGATGACAGCAAGTCAGCGCTGATTCAACTGAAGAATGTGCTGCAAAAGAACCCTGATCTGGGCGAAGCACGGTTTCTGCTCGGCAGCTTGTTTCTGCAAAATGGAAACCCAACCGGCGCAGAAATTGAATTTCGCAAGGCCCTTGCGGCCAAATACCCAGAAAGTACTGTTGTGCCTGAACTGGCGCGTGCCATGCTGCAGTTGGATCAAGCGCGAAAGCTGGTGGATCAATTTGGATCCACCCAGCTCAACCAAGCTGCGGCGGACGCCAGCCTTCAGACATCACTGGCTACCGCCTATGCCAACCTCGGCAACACCGAAGCCGCAGAAACGGCCTTGAAGACAGCTTTGGCTGCAGATCCGAACCACGTTCCGGCGCTGATGCTCCGGGCACGCCAGAAAGTGGCGGCCCGTGACACGGACAGCGCCTTGCTGGCGATGGACGACGTCATCATCAAAGCGCCCGGCAATGCAGACGCATGGATGCTCAAGGGCGACATCCTTCTGTACGCCAAGGGCAAGACGGATGACGCTTTGGCTGCTTACCGAAAATCCATCGAAGCCAATCCAAAATTTGAGCTTGGCCATCTGGCCGTGCTGGCCATCTTGCTGCAGAAAAATAAAATCGACGAGGCATCGGTTGAACTCGAAACGCTGCGGAAATTTTCCCCCAACACCCTTGAATTCAAGTACGCACAAGCTCAACTGGCTTATCAGAAAAATGATTACAAACAAGCCAAGGAATTAACCGAAGAATTACTCAGACTGGCTTCAAACAACCCCCGAATTCTGCAATTAGCAGGCGCTGTCGAGTTGCAGACAAACTCGCTGTCACAAGCAGAAATCTATCTGGCGCGTGCGACGCAGGCAGAGCCCCAAAACAAGCTGTCGCAACGCTTGCTGATCACTGTCTACATGCGTTCGGGTCAATCGGCCAAGGCGCTGGAGGTGTTGAAGAGCATCACCGAAAAGGAAGACCTCGAACCAAGCTTCTTTTCACTGGCTGGCGAGGTCTATCTGCAAAACGGTGACAGCAAGACGGCCGAAAGTTATTTCGCCAAAGCGCTGAAAACGGATCCTGGCGATGTGGCCACCCGCACCGCGCTGGCATTGACGCACCTGTCGAGTGGGCGAAGCGAGAGCAGCGCTTTCGATGAGCTGGAAGGCATCGCCGAATCCAGCAATGCGACCAACGTCGACATGGCCTTGATCAACTTGCACATGCTGCGCCTGGAATTCGACAAAGCCCTGGCAGCTGTGGGCAAGCTCGAGGCGAAGCAGCCCGACAAGCCGGTCGCCGCCAATCTGCGGGGCCGAATTCAATTGGCACAGAAGGACAATGCTGCGGCGAGGAAGAGCTTCGAACGAGCGCTGGCGATCGACCCCTCTTACTTCGCGGCCACAGCCAATCTGGCAGCACTGGATCTGGTCGACAAGAAGCCCGACGACGCGAAGAAGCGCTTCGCGGCGCTGGTGGAAAAAAATCCAAAGAACGGGCAAGCGTTGCTGGCACTGGCCCAACTGGCAGCGGTGAATGGTGCGAGCAAAGACGAGGTTGCAGCGTTGACCAAAGCGGTGGAAGCCAATCCGAGCGAAGTGGCACCGCGGCTGTTGTTGATCGACGCGTTCTTGCGCTACAAGGACACCAAGCAAGCGCTGACCGCCGCCCAGAACGCCGTGGCCGCACAGCCGAACAATCCGGAATTACTGAGCGCCCTGGGCCGAACACAACAACTCTCCGGTGATGCCAACCAGGCCATCGTGACCTACAACAAACTGATTGCGTTGCAGCCGCTGTCTCCCCAGCCTCACATTCGGCTGGCCGAAGCCCATGTGGCCAACAAGGATATAGGGGCTGCAGAGCGCAGCTTGCGCAAAGCGCTGGAGATTGCGCCCGACACGCTGGACGCGCAACGCGGTTTGGTCCTGTTACTCGCGACTGCGCAGAGGTATGAAGAGGCGGTTGTCGCGGCGCGGACGATTCAATCTCAGCGTGTCAAAGACGGCGTGGGATTTGTTCTGGAAGGTGATATCGATGCCGCCCGCAAAGACTGGAATGCGGCAATCACCGCCTACCAAACTGCGCTGGAAAAATCAAAGTCCCCGGGAAATGCCATCAAACTGCACGCCGCCATCGCATCGACGGGGAAGAAAGACGATGCGAGCCGGTTCGCAGAAGGCTGGTTAAAAAGTCAGCCCAAAGACGTCATCTTCATGTCTTACTTAGGTACGACAGCCATTTCTGGCTCGGACTATGTATCTGCAGAAAAATACTATCTGACCGTGGTGCGCCTTCAACCCGACAACGTCATTGCACTGAACAACCTCGCCTGGGTGACGCACCGGTTGGGACATGCTGGCGCTCTGGCCTATGCCGAGAAGGCTAACCAACTGGCCCCGAATCAGCCGAATTTCATGGACACCTTGGCTGTGTTGCTCTCGGCTGCAGGAGAACATGTCAAAGCCGTCGCGTTACAGCGCAAGGCGCTTGAATTGCAGCCGACCGACCATGCATTGCGGCTGAATTTGGCGAAGATCTATCTTGCCGCTGGAGACAAAAGCAGTGCAAAGACCGAACTCGATGCACTTGCGAAGCTGGGCGAAAAGTATCCCGGCTCATCCGAAGTCGCAGCGTTGCTCAAAACGCTTTAGCCGCTTTCATCGCTTGCCTGCGGACATTCGCCAGCAGTTCCGCCAGCGGGGGTAGAAACCAGCTCCTTTCGCTGCGCGGAGGCTCGCGAAAACCTACTGACGCCACCGGCGGCAACACCCATATGGTTGACGACAATTACCTTGGCCGGTCGACGACAACCATCTTGGCCGGTTGAAGGCCTGCGCCGGGCGGGTCGTGGAGGCGGGGCTACCGTGAGTC
>JAYVEB010000232.1:0-3276 GCA_043749095.1 Burkholderiales bacterium
CGTGCGGCGCCTCCGCCTTCGCCGCCGCCGCCCTCCCGCCGCCCCGCACAGCCGCCCCCTCCTTCCGCTTCGCCTCGCCCGACGAGGCGGCAAGCAGCGACCTGCGCATCATCGTTCTGGCGCTGTGCCTGCTGCCGCTGGCGTGCGGCGGCGCGGCGGGCGCGGGGCGTGCCGCGGTTCTGCGCTTCGCGCCCCGCCCGCCCCCCCGCCCCCGCGCGCCATCCGCCCCCGCCTCCGACCACTCCGCCGCGCCGGACGCGAGCCCCTCCGCGGCCGCGGCGGCGGCGGCGGCGCGGCGGCGCGAGAAGGGGGAGTGGCCGCCGCCGCACCACGGGTTTTTTCACCCGTCTGACGCCGACAACGGGCCGCCGACGCGCGCTGTCAGCCTCGCCCGCAGCGCCGCGGTGGTGGCCCTGGCGGCGGCGGCGCAGGTGGCGGTGGCGGGGGTCGCGTGCGTTGGGTACGCGCTGAGCTCGTCGTCGGAGGGCGGTGCCATCAACTCGCCCGCCTCGCCCCTCGCCTGGGCGGCTCGCTTCCTCGCTTCCCCGCAGCGCAGCCGCGCCACGCTGGCCGGCTGGGCGCTGCTGTGCGGGCTGGGGCTGCCCGCAGCAGCCGCCGCAGCCGCAAGGGCAGGCCCGCTTTCGTGGCCGACTAGTGACGATGCGTTCGCCACGCCCGCGCCGTCCGCCAACGGGCCGCACCGCCACCGGCGCGGCGGCGGGGGAGGGCCGCTGACGACCGAGCAGAAGCTGCACACCCACTTCCTGGCGTCGTCGCAGCACCCGCCGCCGTCGCCGCCGCCCACGCCGCCGCCGTCGCCGTCTTTGCCGCTCGCGTCGGTGGTGATGCGCCGCAAGGCGTTCCACGTCGCCGCGACGCTCGCGTTTGCGCCCGCTTTGCTCCTCGACCCTGACGTCTTATCCCTCGGCGCCGCTGCCGCGCTGTGCCTCCTGGTCGCCGCGGAGGCGGCGCGGGTGGCGAACGACCGCGGCCGCGTGGCGCGGCTGTGGGCGTCGTTCGGCGACGCGCGCGACAAGGCGTCCTCCCTCGTCCTCTCCCCAGCCTCGCTGCTGCTAGGGTTGGCCGCGCCGGTGTGGCTGACCTCCATGCCGATGCCGCGCGAGTGGGCAGGCGCGGAGGCGGCGACGCTGCGGTTGCGCGACGACGGCTACGCGCCTGTGTTTAAACGAACCGCCGCGCCCGCGGTGCTGGCTGCGTGGGCGGGCGTCGCGGCCGTGGGCGCGGGCGACGCGGCGGCAGGGGCGGTGGGCGCGTGGCTCAAGGGCGATCGTTCCGCACCAACCTCATCCGCCGGTTCTACATCCACCGTCCATCGCGCCCGCATTCGATCGCGCACCCCGCTCCTGCCCGGCTGGCACAAGTCGTGGGAGGGCTCCGCAGCGGGGTGGGTGGCCACGTGTGGCGCGCTGGCGGTCGCGCGCGCCCTCTCGTCCGCCGCGCGCCCCTTCGCGCCGGCATTCGTCGCCACGTCGGGTGCCACCCCGGGTGCCGAGTGGGCGCGCCGCGGCGTGGACGCCCTCGCGCTGGGCGGCGCGGCGCTCGTCGCGTCGGCACTGGAAGGCGTGTCGTCGCAGAACGACAACGTGGTCGTGCCGCTCGCGCTGTGCGCGCTCCTCACCCTCGTCGGGTGACGCCGCACCATAGAAGATAAATAAGAAGAAGGCACACACACACACACACACACACACACACACACACACACACACATCTAATCGCTGCGTGATTTGTCGAAAGGTTTGCGCAGTCCGGAGCCTTCCCCTCACACCATCTGCGCTCTAGTGGTGCAGGCAGTCTAGTGGTGATGCAAACATGCAGCCGCAGTTCGACTCTCGCTACGTCACTGCACGACGTGCTCCCCTTGAATGAAGACTTTTTTCGTATCTGCGAACGCATCCATCACACCCGCTTCCAGAAGCGTCGCGTAATCGTCCGCGGAGGTGAAAACATTCACTTCAATCAGCTCAGCCAGCTCGGTGAGGGCCTCCAGCGGGTCGCTGACGTTCTCGAGATGAAACATGAAAGCCGCCGCGTCTGTATAGGCCTCGCGGCAGGAAAGTAACGTCTCAGACTGAAGATTGCGCGTTCCGAGAAGGGTGAGATGCGGAAGGCAGCGCGCTGCATCGGTGACACGCCTCATCAAAACCGAAGGAATAGTATAAACACCCGGGCTCAGCTGACGTGGCCTCGATAAACAGCGGCAACAGCGTCTTGACGGCCTCGCAATTTTCTGGAGGAACGACTGCAAACGCTTTATCAGGCGGGTGTCCGCAGCGTGCCCGTGTCCACACGTCCGTGCAGAACGAGAGGAGCACTCCCTTTCTCGCCGGAACAGAACGCACCAAACACGGGAGAGAAGCTGAAGAAGGACGGCGGGCACGCGGCGACAAGCGCCTGCGCCCTCACACCGCCTGCACAAAGCGGTGCTGCTCAGCACGAGTGAATATATAATAGTCGCAAGCGGTGGCGATCAGCAGCTGCTTAGAAAGAGGATGCAACGACCAGTGCACACCCTCTCCCAGCACGTACCGCACGTGCGTCTGTGGAGACGTAAGGCGGAACGAGAAGCGCTGGCGCGGATACTTGATCGCAGCATTGCTCCTTTCAACCAGCCGCTTCACACGAACTGCCTGACGGACGTGAGTTTGAGTGTGTGACGACTAGCTATTGTGACACGGCGCACTTCGACGTCAAGGGCGAGCGAAGACAAAAGTGTTCCTCCGCTGCGTGCGCCACAAAAAAAGAAGAGGAAAATACCGAGGATGGAACACGAAGTGCTGAAGCGTGCAGCAGAGTGCGGGCGCAAACGTTGGCAGGCGACCTATGAATTGATTTATGAGGCGGCCGGAAGAGGGTGCTGGCCAATCACCACGCGCGTCCGCGTTTGCAAGAAATCTGTTCCTCTGGGACTGACCGACCGACCAGCGCACTATCAATCATGTAACTCTTTGGATGACGAGAGGTGCATCTGATCCACAGACGGGTTGTGGTGTGGAGGTGCGTCCGTGCGTGCGGCAGCACGGTGCATCGCGACAGGTGAATGACTTCTTCGCTTACGGCGCTACACCCCATCATCCCGGTTCATCATCGTCGCCGCCACGCGCACCCCGTCGCCGTCTCACGGCAGCGACGCGATGGTGGCGAGCATCTTGCGGCGCACCGCCCTGGGCACGGGAGGCACCAGCTCAGCCAGGTCGTCGTCTGTGAGGCCAGCCAGGTCGGCGCCGTCGAAGGGGGCGAGCGACGCGGCGTAGCTGC
>JAYVEB010000233.1:0-10653 GCA_043749095.1 Burkholderiales bacterium
CCCCTTCGGCCGCAGCGCTGAAGCCGCCCCAGGCCTGATTCGGGGTCCAGGCCAGTTCGGCGTACAAATGGCGGTCAGGCGTGCCGGGCAACCGGTTGCCGGCGCGCACCAAGGCGGCGGTGCTGCCCGAGCCGCTGACGAAGGCGTCGTCGAAGCGTGCGCGCAGGGCGGTCAGGCTGACAACGCTGTGCAAGGTGTCGCTGAGCTGGGCGACGTGCGACAGCTCGATGCCGCGCCGCGAGGTCCGGCCGGCGTTGCGGTAGGTCGACCGCCCGCCGAGGTTGCTGTCGACGACGAGCTCGTTGTCGGTCTCGATGTCGAACACCGCCGCGTCGAGGCGCTGGCCCGCGGCAACCTTCCACTTGGCGCCGACCTCGGCGTGGCGGCTGCGCGAGGCCTTCAGCGTGCTGTTCAGTCCGGTCAGGCCATTCAATCGGTAGGACAGCTCGTTGAAAGTCGGCGTCTCGAAGCCGCGGCCGATGTTGGCGTACATGTTCAGCGTCGGCGTCGCCTTCCAGGCGAGGCCTGCGACCGGGTTGGTCGCGCTGAAAGTGAGCCGGCCGCTGTCGTCGGGGTTGCCCGCAGCGATGAAGCGGTCGTCGGAGGCGAACCTGACATGGCTGTGCCGCGCACCGGCCGTCAGCGTCCACTGCGAGCTCAGGTCGTAGGCCGTCTGCACGAACACATCGGTGCTGCGCACGGTGTTGACCTCGTCGCGCTTCAGGCCACCGCGCTGGCCGCGCGTGTTGACGTAGCCCTGGCGGTCTTCCCGGTAGGTTTCGACCTCGATGCCTGTGGTCAGCTTCAGCTCACGACCCTCGCCCAGTGCGATGCGGTGGGCCCCCTGCACCGCCGCGCCGCCGTAGGTGCGGTCGAAATCCACGATGCCGCCGCTCGAGGTCGGCGTGCCCTGCGCCGCGATCGGGATCGACAGCGCGTTCGCCAGCTCACGCGCGCCGATGTACACCCGCGCCGACAGCTCGGTGACGTCGCTGAACCGGTGCTCGACGCTGGCGCCCAGCTGTTGCTGGCGCACTGTCTTGCGTGGATCCTGCGCCAGCGCGGCGAGGTAGGCCGGGTTGCTGCCTGTGCGATGGCTGCGGAACTGCGCGGCGGTCAAGCCCAGCGGGTCTTTCGACATCGGCTGGTCCAGCGCATTGAGGACGACGGCGACGTGGGTGTCAGCGGTCCATTGACTTTGCCAGCGCGCATTCAGCTGGCGCCGGGTGGAATCGCTGTGCGGGCGGAAACCATCGGTGTGGAATTCGGCGCCTTCGATCGTCAAGCCGTAAGCGGGCGTGCTGGTGCTGGCCTTGATGCCGGCCTTCCACAGCCCAAAGCGGCTGCGCGTGGCGCTGAACGTGCCCGTGGGCACCAGCGCGTCGTCTTCGGTGAACACCTGCACCACGCCACCGGCGGCATTGCCGTACAGCTGCGCCAACGGGCCGCGCAGCACCTCGATGCGACCGACAGAACCCAGCGCAACATTCGACACCTGGCCCTGGCCGTCGGGCATCGAGGCCGGGATGCCATCGACCAGCACCTTGACGCCGCGGATGCCGAAGGTCGAGCGGGCGCCGAAGCCGCGGATCGACAGCTGCAGGTCCTGCGCGTCGTTGTTGCGGTTCAACACCGAGATGCCTGGCACCTGGTTCAACACCTCGGACAGACTGACCTGCGGGCCGGCGTTCTCGATCGCGTCGCGGGTCACGGCCGAGATCGCCGCGGGCACGTCGAACGAGGGCTCGCGCGTACGCTGACCGGAGATCACCACGGTATCGAGCGAGGTGGTCGGAGAGCCCGTCTGCGCGCCCGCGTTCCCCACCACAGCCAGTGCAGCACACAACGGCAACGCCTGGAAGCCGTTTCTGACCGCGTGCAGTGCGTGCAAGGCGTCAATCATTGGTCAGCGACAGCTTGGCGCTCGGCAGCCAGGCGTCGGCGCCGTCGGCCGCGCTGCGCACCTGGGGCGCCGCGACGAACAGCCGTTCGCTCGGCAGGCCTCTGGCCACCAGCGCATCGCGCACCGCCAGGCCGCGTTGCAGCGCCAGCTGGCGCATCGCATCGGGCGTGACCTCGATCGTCGACTTCAGCAAGGCTTCCATCTCGGCCGGCGGCAGGCTCTTGGCCAGGCCGACCAGATTGCGCGGCTTGTCCGGGATGTCGGTGTCCTTGTAGACCGCCTTCAGCAGCTCATCGCGCTCGCCCGCGGCAAACACCGGTGCCGCTGGCACGCTGGCCGCTGCGGCCGCGGCGCCGGATCGCGCCGCTTCCTTCTTGCGCTCCTGCGCCAGCCGCGCATCGAGTGCCGCCTGCACATAGCCGTCGCGCTCGGTGGCCGGGTCGGACATGCCGGTCACCGTCATCTTCAGCGCAGGCCGATCGACCAGTGCCTGCGCCACCTTGTCGAGTGCGGCGGCGCCGGACTCGGTGAAATAAGGCACGCCGACACCGAAGGCCACCTCGCTGAGGTCTTCACTGCCGCCGCCGAACATCAGCGAGAACGGCGCGGTGATGGCTTTCTCGATCAGGTTGATGATGACCTTGAAGATGATGCCGGCAACGCTGAACTGCGGATCGTTAAGCGAGCCGCTGATCGGCAGGTTGACGTCGATCACGCCGTGGCGATCCTTCAGCAGCGCCACCGCCAGCAGCACCGGCAGCTTGGTCGCGCTCGGGCTGTCGATTCGCTCGCCGAAGGTCAGCTGGTTCAGGATCACCTGGTTTTTCGCTTCCAGCCGGCCGTCGGGTGTGATCGCGTACGACACGTCCATGCTGAGCTTGCCGCGCTCGATCGCATAGCCGGCGTACTTGCCAGCGTAGGGCGACAGCGGTGCCAGTTCGAGGTCGGTCGCCTTCGCGTGGATGTTCAGCGCCAGCGGCTGGGCCGTCGGGTTCAGCTGCCCCGAGATGTCGAGCAGCGCGGTGCCAGCGGCGCGGCCGTGCAGCTCCAGCGTCGCCATCTCGCGCGAGCCCGACCGGAACGTGCCCAGGCTGCCGTTCAGCTCGGTCAGCTCGGCGCTGTAGTTGGGCCGCACGAAGTGATCGCTGAAATCGACGCGGCCGTTGGTCAGCTTGGTCGCGCCGATGCTCAGCTGCATCGGCGTCGCCGGGGCCGCGGCGGTGGCGGCCACACCGGATGCGGCCGAAGCCGCAGGGCTCGCGGCCACTGCAGATGGCACGGGCACTGCCTGCGTCACCGCCGGCGCACTCGCTGCGTCGGAAGGCGCAGCAGCCCGGCTCGCCGACATGTCCTGCAGGTTGAAGCGCCCTGCTTCCGTGATCACCAGACGGGAATAAAAATCGGCCAAGGCCACTTCAGTGATGTCGATCACAGGCCCTTGCCCGGGCGCCATCGCCAGCGTGACGCCACTGAGTTTCAACGACTGCCAGCTCAGCAGTTCGTCGGTGTTGCCGAGCCCGGGCTTGGCGCCTGCGGCCGGCCGGCTGTGCACCAGCACGTCGGCCAGCAGCACGTCGCCGGTGACGCCGATGTCCAGCCCCGCGGGCAGCTGCTTGACCGACACATTGGCCTTGATGCCCGTCTCGGCACGCAGCAGGCGCACCGGCACCTGGTCGCGCGCATAGGGCTCGAACGCCTGCAACGGAAAGCGGTCGAGCTTCAGCGCACCCTTGAGCATCAGCGGCTGCAGGCCCAGCTGCCCGCGCCAGTCGAGCACGCCCGAGGTCACCGCACCCAGCGCCACCGCTGTCGAGTTGTCGCTGGCCTTGCTGGCCGCCTGATCAATGTCGCGCGGGCCCAGCAGGCGGGCGCTGAACTGAACCTTCGCCGGCGCGGTGCTGCGGGCGCCTTGCAAGGCCAGGCCCTGCACGCCGAGCTGGATTGCACGCACGTCGATGCGCACTGGCTCGGCGTCGGGAAGGCCGACCACATAAGCATCGTCAACCCGCAACGATCCGCCATCGATACCGAAGTCGCGCAGATCGACGCGCCAGCTCGCGTCTGCCGCCGAGGCCGGCGCCGATGCAGCGGTGGCCACGGTGGCAGCCGGCGCTGCCGCAGCGGCAGGCGCGGCGGTTTTCATCCAGCGCTGCACATTCCACACGCCTTCGCGGTCACGCGACATCGCCAGCGCCGGCTGCGTGAACTTGACGCTGGCCAGCGTGACGCTGCGCGCCAGCACATCGACCTCGGCACCCTGCACCGTCAACTGCTTCAGCACGATCGCAGGCGGCGTCGACGCTGGCTTGACCTTGGCAGGCGCAACGACACGGTCAGCGATCTGCAGGTCGTCGAGCGTGATCTCGCCATGCGCGACCGTGAGCTTGGGCGCGTCGCCCGCTGCCCAGTTCAGCTGCGCCGACGCGGCCAGCCGGCCACTGATCTGAGCTTGCAGCGACTGCGACACATAAGGCGCCAAGACCTCGAGCGCCAGCGCGCTCAGCTTGACGTCGAGCTGCGCCTGCCGGTCGCTGACGCGGCCCTCGACCGCCAGGCTGCCCTGCGCGGGCGCACGGGCCGCCGACCCGGCCAGCGTCGCCTGCAGGCTCAACGGCATCGCGCCGTTGGCGGGAAAGGGATAGGCCAGCGGACCGGCCTTCAGATCGACAGCTTGCAGCGCCAGCGCAGCCGGCGGCGTGACGCTGGCATCGGCCCACAGCACGCTCAGGCCGTTGAGGCGCAAGGCCTCGACCTGCACCTTCCATGGCGTGGCCGGTGCGCTCGATGCCGTGGCTGCTGAAGCCGCGACAGCCGGCGCGGCAGCGGCCTTCGACGGCTTGCCGGCGAGTGACGCCAGATTCAGGCGGCCGGCCGCGTTGCGGCTGACGTGCAGGGTCGGCGCGTCGAGTTCGATGGCACCGAACGACAGTTCGCGGTGCAGCGGCCTGACGTCGCGCAACGCCACCGCCAAACGTTTCCATTCGAGTAGCGGCGCGCCAGCGGTGTCGTCCAGCGCGAGGTTGTTGACCCCGACGCTGCCGCGCAGCGCGGCGCTGGGCTCGGCATTGACCGGCATCGCGAAGTCCAGCACCAGGTCGGCCGCGACGCTGCCGCCGCGCAGCCGCACCGGCAGCGATTCGGGCAAGTAGCCGATGTAGGGCAGCAGGTCGAGCTCGCCCATCTTCAACTGCAATGTCGCCTGCCGGGTCTGCGCGAACGGCGTGGCCTGCGCGCCAGTGTCGAACGGGGTGCCGTTGAAGCGGAAGGCAAGCCGCGGCTCGACCTTCACATCAATCTTCGACGGCAGGTTGGCGAGAAATGGCAGGGCCAGGTGCAGCGCTTCGAGCCGTTGCTGCTGGTGTGCCGGGCGGTCATCGAAGTAAACCGCCGCATTGCTGACCTTCAGGTTGTACAGCGCAAAACGCAGAGGTTCCGCTGGCGGTGGCTCGGGGGCAGTGGGCTGGAAGCGGGCGATCAGGTCGTCGATGTCGTAGTGGCCCGGCGCGGTGCGCGCGACGCGCAGTTCGGGGGCGTCGATCTCGAACGCCTCGACCACTGGCGCGGCGTGCAGCAGCGAACTGATGTCGGCGTTGACATACAGCCGCGCCACCTTGAGCAGCGGCAGCGCCTTCGGGTCGCCGGGCGCGCCGCCGATCACGATGTCGCGCAGCGTCAGTTCGAGCGACCAGGGGCTGAAACTGACCTCGCCCAGCGTCACGCTGCGACCGAGCGCGTCGCCCAGGCGCTGCTGCGCCTGCGACTTCAGCACTGGCGGCACGATCGCCCACGCCAGCACCCACAACACGATCAACGCCCCACCCGCCCACGCGAAACGCCGCAACCACTTCACTGCTTGTCTCCTGCCGTATCACCCGATCGACGACACGGGCACAGGTGCCTATCGTGTCATGTGGCCATGCCTGCTCACAATGACGATTTTCCCCGCCGAGGCCAAGGAACCCCGCTTGCACAGCCTGATCAACCTGCTCGGCATCGAGACCTGGAAACCCGTGCTGACCGCCTTGTTGCTGCCGCCGGTGCCGCTGTTGCTGGCGGTGCTGATCGGCGCCCGGCTGATGCAGCCACGCCGCGGCTGGGGCTGGCTGGTGGTGTCGCTGAGCGTCGCCGGGCTGTGGCTGACCGCCTGCACCGGCTTCGCCCGCGTGATCGAACCGCTGCTGCTCATCGCCTCGTCACCGCTGCGACCCGACCGCATCGCTGCGCTGCGCGCCGAGGGCCGGTCGGCCACCGGTTCGAAAAGCGGCCACAGCGAGGTCGCCATCCTGGTGCTGGGCGGCGGAGTCGAGCCGTATGCGCCGGAATACGGGATGAGCAACCTGTCGTCGTACTCGCTGGAAAGCCTGCGCTACGGCCTGTGGCTGGGCCGCGAAACCGGCTGGCCGGTGGGCTTCAGCGGCGGCACCGGCTGGGCCAACCAGGCTGGCGCCGCCGAGGCCGACGTGGCAGCACGGATCGCCGCTCAGGAATACGGCCGCCCGCTGCGCTGGGTCGAGCCCGAATCGCGCGACACCCGCGAGAACGCCGCGCGCAGCCTGCCGCTGCTGCAGGCCTCGGGCGTGCGCCATGTGCTGCTGGTGACGCGCGGCTGGCACATGCAGCGCGCCAAGGCGCTGTTCGACGTGGCAGCGGCCGACAGCGGCATCCGCATCGAGGCGGCCCCGATGGGACTGGCGACGAAGGTCGACATCCCGCAACTCTCGTGGTTGCCGACGTCCGCCGGTTTCGAGCGCGTGCGGCTGGTGCTGCGCGAGTGGCTGGGCTGGACACTGGGGGCTTGATGCCCGCCCACCCGCCGATAGACCGCACGCTTTACCTGAGCTCGACGCCGCTGCACAGCTTCTTCGCGCTCGGCCTGATGAACGGCGCATGGCAAGGTCATGCGCAGACGCTGGCGCTGGTCGATCAGCACGAGGGCGCACGCGACTTCATCGGAGAGGCGCTGCAGGCAAGCAGCTCCAACACCCTGCACGTGCACCGCTTTGCGGCCATCGATTCGCAGGCGTCAGGGCAGCGCGTGCTGCGCGCGGTCAGCGAGCTCAGCGGGGCTATACGGCCATCAACGATCGCGGTGGGCAACGACTGCCGGCTGGAGTTCTACGCAGCGATCCGCGGCTGCCCGGGGGCGCGGCGGGTCTACATCGACGACGGCCTGTACAGCTACGTGCCGCACCGCAACGCCAAGGCCGGCTGGCGCGAGGCGATCTCCGACTGGCGGCGCAGCGTGAAGTACGGCCTGCCGCTGGAACGACCGTCGCTGGTCGGTGGCTCGCGAGCAGTTCAGCAGGCCTACGTGTTGCTGCCGCAGCAGGTGCATGACGGCCTGGCCCGCAAGCTGATTGAGGCGATTCAACCCGCCTGGTTCGCTGACACGGCGACACGCAACATCTGCATCGCGGCTGCCGCGCTGGCTGGCGTCGACGCGGTGCGTTGCGGGGCCCTCCAGTGGCTGCTGCTGCTGCCGCACCCGCAGTTCCTCGTGAACGGCTCTCCCTGGGCGGCGCAGTTGGGGTCGCTGGCGGCGGCGCGTGCTGCGTGCGGTGAGACAGTGGCCATCAAGCCGCATCCTGCCGCCCACCGGATGCCGCTGCGCGAGATGCTGCCGGGCCTGCCGGCCAGCGTGGTGGAGCTTCCCGCGCGGCTGCCGGTCGAGGTGCTGCTGCCGCTGCTGTCGGGGACGCAGATCGTCGGGGCGATGACCACCTCGCTGCTGACGCTGCGCCTGCTCGGCCAGGGCCTGACGGTGTACACGCTGCCGTCGTCGACACAGCAGCCGGCCCGCTCCGCGGACGAACGGCGTGTCGCGGCAATCTGTGAATCGGTCGGCATCAAACCGTTGATCGCCGTGCCGGAACGGTCACGCTGACCCTCACTCTTTTTCAAGACCTGGACATGAACCGTTCCCCACAGCCTCACGATGCCCCTGTGTCAGCGAGTGCGGGCGTGCGTCGCGTCGTGACCTTCGGCACCTTCGACGTGCTGCACATCGGGCATGTCAACATCCTGGAGCGCGCCCGCGCGCTCGGCGACCGGCTGGCCGTCGGGGTGTCATCCGATGCGTTGAACCTGGCGAAAAAGGGCCGCCTCCCAATCTACGCTGCCGCCGATCGGATGGCGATGATCGCGGCGCTGCGTTGCGTGGACGAGGTGTTCGTCGAGGAGTCGCTCGAACTCAAGGGCAAGTACCTGCAACGCCACTGCGCAGCGGTGCTGGTGATGGGGGACGATTGGCAGGGTCGCTTCGACCACTTCAGCGCCGTCTGCGAAGTCGTCTACCTGCCGCGCACGCCGTCGATCTCGACCACCGAGATCATCGAGGTCATCCGTCGGGTGCCGTGACCCGACCCAGCCGCCGCGCCAGCTCATCGGCGATGCGCTCGGAGGCGCGCCCGTCGCGCGGGCCGATCAGGTGTTCGATCAGCGCTTCGCGCTGCGGCAGGCGGGCGCGGTCGGGGTCGGCGCTTTCGTCGATCGCGCGGCTGAGCACGCCGCCGAGTTGCGCGGGCTTGTCGACCGTGTGGGCGACCGCTTCGTAGCGCGGTGTGTTCGGATCGATGCGCCTCTTGAACCGCCACGAGAACACGCCGCGATAGCTCCAGCGCAGCGCCAGGAAGCGACACCAGACCACCGGTCGGCCCAGCGCCGCGAATTCGAACAGTGCGCTCGATGCATCGCTGACCAGCACATCCGCACGCGCCATCAGCGGCACCAGGTTGTAGACCTCCGGACCGCACACCTCGACCTGCTCGTCGCTGGCCCAGGCGGCGAGCCGTTCACGCTGCGCGGCGTACTGCTTGAGCGTCCAGCTGAAGAAATGCGGCTTGACGATCCACTGCGCACCCGGCGCCAGCTCGGCGAGTCGGGTCGGCATGCGTTCGAGCGACGAGGGGTAGAAGGTCGGTGCGTACAACAGCACCGGCGCCGCACCGGCCTGGCGTCGTGCGGGACGCGGCGCAGTGATCAACGGATCCAGCTTTGCGAAGCCGACCAGCGCGCAACGCGGCCGGGCTGCCGGATCACGGGCGATCAATTCGTCGAGTACGCGCTGCGATTCGACACAGCGCAGGTCGAAGGCATTGAGGCGGTTGTCAAACAGCACGCTCTTCACACCGATGCCGTGATAAATCAGTGCGGTCCGGGTGCGCGTCGCCAGCGTCTCACTGGGGTCGAGGAAGGTGCCGAACACCACCCAGTCGGGGGCCAGCTGCCGCAAGCGGACGTAGCCCTCGCGGCCGCTGGCCACCATGATCGGTTCGCTGTCGTCCTCGCCCACGGCAGGCAACACCAGTGCGATGCCCGCAAACTGCGCATCGAGCCGCAGCAGCGTGGTGACGCGATGGCCACGCTGGCGCAGCACCTCGATCACCGGCAGAAACTGCGGCAGGTAATACAGCTGCTCAGCGAAGAAGGCGACGTGCACGCGGAGAAATCAGTTCATTCGATGGCCTGCATCCAGCGGAACGGTCAGCCAAAACAGAGGCTGGCCAGTGCGGTCTGGATGAGAACCTCAGGTTCAACGCTCGGCGCAAGAATGGGACGCGTGCGCTTGTTAGCGGATTCCGAGCAACTCGCTGATTGTCACAAAAAGCGTGCGTGTCGGCGCAGGCCATCGCACCGGTGACCGACCGCGGGAAACCCCTGGATTGTCACGGACTTGCAAATGAGAACGGTTCTCTTTAGCATCGAGGCTTCTGTATTCAACGCGAGCCGAGGATTCCATGATTCGTCACGCCCTACTTTCCGCCTCTGCCGTCATGGCGCTGGTTTTTACAGGCCAGATTCAAGCCGCCGAACCGGAGTTGCTGCTGGTCATCAAGAACCACCGGTTTGAGCCTGCAGAACTGAAGGTGCCGTCGGGCCAGCGCGTCAAGCTGATCGTGCACAACCAGGACGCCACACCCGAAGAGTTCGAGAGCCACAGCCTCGGCCGCGAGAAGCTGATCTCTGCGGGCGCCAAGGTGACCGTCTTCATCGGGCCGCTCAAGCCTGGCAGCTACAGCTTCGTGGGCGAATACAACGAAGCCACAGCCAAAGGCGTTGTGATCGCTGAATAGTTCAAGGACAACCCGATGTTCACCACCGCCCTGATCGTCTTCCGAGAGACGCTCGAAGCCGCGCTCTTCATCGGCATCGTCGCAGCCGCCACGCGCGAGCTGTCCGGCCGCTCCCGCTGGCTGACGGCGGGGGTCGTCGCGGGCGCCCTTGGCGCCGTCGCCCTCGCACTGGTCGCCCAGCACTTCAGTGGCTGGCTCGATGGGCTGGGGCAGGACGTGGTCAACATCGGCATCCTGTCGCTCGCGCTGGCGATGCTGCTGTGGCACTGCGTCTGGGTCAGCACGCACACACGACAGATGGTCAGCGAGGCCCGGCAACTCGGACAGTCGGTGCAGCAAGGCAACAAGGCGCCGCTGGCGCTGCTGGTCGTGGTGGCCCTGGCGGTGTTGCGGGAGGGCGCAGAAACCGTGCTGTTCGTGACCGGCTCGCTCACCGGCAATGCGGCCACGTCGCCCATCACCGTCGCGGCCGCGGGCGTGCTGGGGCTGTTGTGCGGCGCGCTGGTGGGCCTGGGCATCTACGCCGGCCTGTCGCGCATCCCCACCCGGCGGGTGTTCTTGGTCACCAATGTGCTGATCGCGTTGCTGGCTGGCTCGCTGGCCAGTCAACTGGCCCGGGCGCTGGCCCAGGCTGGGTTCATCGAGTCGTGGACCAGCCCGCTGTGGGACAGCAACGCA
>JAYVEB010000234.1:0-27481 GCA_043749095.1 Burkholderiales bacterium
CCTACACGCGGCGCAGGGGCAACGCGTCTAAACTCGACCACGTTCCAAAACGCCTCTCCCATCATGTCCAGCATGCTTTATCCCGAACTTTTCAAGCAGCTCGAAGCCGTGCGTTGGAGCATGGACACCGACATTCCCTGGGATCGCTTCGATGCCAGCCTGCTCAGCGACGAGCAGGCGCAGACGATCAAGATGAACGCGATCACCGAGTGGGCTGCGCTGCCCGCCACCGAAATGTTCCTGCGCGACAACCGCGACGACAGCGACTTCTCCGCCTTCATGAGAGTTTGGTTCTTTGAGGAACAGAAGCATTCGCTGGTGCTGATGGAATACCTGCGTCGCTTCCGGCCGGATCTGGTGCCCACCGAGGCCGAATTGCACGAGGTGCGCTTCGAGTTCGATCCAGCGCCCGCGCTGGAGACGCTGATGATGCATTTCTGCGGCGAGATCCGCCTCAACCACTGGTACCGCCGTGCGGCCGAATGGCATGCCGAGCCGGTGATCAAGGCGATCTACGAGACCTTGGCCCGCGACGAAGCCCGCCATGGCGGAGCCTACCTGCGCTACATGAAGCGCGCGCTGAACAAGGCGGGCGACGAAGCTCGCGCAGCCTTCGCCAAGGTCGGCGTGCTGATGGCGAGTGCGCGCCGCACTGCGCAGGCGCTGCACCCGACCAACCTGCATGTGAACGAAAGCCTGTTCCCGCGGGATACGGTGCAAAGCCGGCTGCCCGATCCGGTGTGGCTCGAGGCCTGGCTCGATCGGCAGATCCAGTTCGATGCCGAATGGGAAGGCAAGGTCGTCGATCGCATCCTGCACAACATGAGCCTGCTGATGGAGCGCAGCTTCGCGACCGTGCAGGAACTGAACCGCTTCCGCAAGGAAGTCACCGCGCGGCTCGCGGCGGCGGCCCAGCTGAAAGCGGGCACCGCCCCGGCCTGAGTCACGACGCTGCCGCGTGTCAGCGGACGGGGTTCAATGACGCCGATCCCTTGGGCATCAGCATGAGCGATTTCACCGACAAGCTGTGCCCGCCTGGCGAGATCGAATCGCGTGTGGCGGCATTGCCGCAGCCCGTGGTGTTCACCAATGGGGTGTTCGACCTGCTGCACCGCGGTCATGTAACTTGCCTGGCGCAGGCGCGTGCATTGGGGGCGAGCTTGGTCGTCGGGCTCAACAGCGATGCATCGGCGCGCGGACTGGGCAAGGGGCCCGAGCGGCCGCTGAACACGCAATACGATCGCGCCTGCGTGCTGGCGGCGCTGGAAAGCGTCAGCCTGGTGATCACCTTCGACGAAGCAACGCCGGTTGAACTGCTCCAGCGCGTGCGCCCGCAGTGGTACGTTAAAGGTGGCGACTACGACATCGAGACGCTGGCCGAGACCGCACTGGTGCGCAGCTGGGGTGGCGAGTCGCGTGCGCTGCCGTTTGTCGATGGGCAGTCCACCACCACCCTGGTTCAGCGCATCCGCGGTTGATCGGCTGGTCGACCGGCACTGGCGGGGCGTCTTCGTCAGCCGAAGACCGCGTGCCACAGCGCCAATACCGCGCTGCGCTGCGCTTCCATCGCCTGCAGAGGCACCTGCGTCGGGTGCTCGTCCAGGCGCGCGGCGTGTTGCGCGCGGCGCAGATCTCGGTAGGCGTCGGTCGCGGCCATGCCGATCGACAGCGGCAACAGGCCGGCCACCTCGGCCCGCTGCAGCAGGGCGATGTTGCCAACGTTCGGGATCAGTTCCGGGTGCGTCTTGCAGTGTTCGAGCACCAGCACCTGCACCGCGAACTCGACGTCCATCATGCCGCCGGCGCTGTGCTTGATGTCGAACATCTCCCCCTTGACGGGGTGGGCCGTGGCCACCTTGTCGCGCATCGCGTGAACTTCGGTGCGCAGTGCGAGTGGGTCACGCGGCGCCGCCAACACCGCGCTGCGCACTTTGTCGAACGGTGCGGCCAAGGCTGGGTCGCCCGCGCAGAAACGGGCCCGTGTCAGCGCCTGGTGTTCCCAGGTCCACGCGGTGTTGCTGCCGCGGCCGGTCTGGTATTTCTCGAAACTCGCGATCGAGGTGACCAGCATCCCCGAGCCGCCATTCGGCCGCAACGCGATGTCGATGTCGAACAACTCGCCGGCGGCGGTGCGCAGCGTCAGCCAGCCGATCAGCTTGCGCACGAAAGCGGCGTAAACCTCGCTGGCCTTGTCGGTGTCGGGCTCTCCGGCATCGTCGTAGAGGAACACGACATCGAGATCGCTGCCGTAGCCCAGCTCCTTGCCGCCGAGCTTGCCGTAGGCGATGACGGCAATCTGCGGCAGCTCGCGATGACGTTGCTTCAGGTGCTTCCACGCCCAACGGATGGCGCAGGCGAGGGTGGCATCAGCCAGCGCCGACAAATCATCAGCCACCTGCTCGACGGTGATGTGGCCCTCGACATCGCGCACCAGCGTGCGAAACACCTCGGCGTGGTGCGCGCGACGCAGCGTGTCGAGCAGCGCCTCTTCATCGACATGACCCGAGCGCCCCCAGGCCGCGTAGCGCGCCTCCAGGTCGGCGGTGAATTCGCCGGCGTCGAATCGGCCGTGCAGCAGTCGCTCATCGGCCAGCTCATCGATGACACCAGGGTGCAGCATCACATAGCGGATCGGCCAGCGTGCCAGCCCCAGCAGGCGCAACAGCCGGTTCTGCACCTCCGGCCGTTCGACCAGCAAGGCGATGTAGCTCTCACGGCGCAGCAGCGGCTCCAGCCAGTCGATGAAACGCGCGGCGGCGTCCATCGTGCAGCGGCCGTCCTTCACTGCGCTGGCCGCGCGCAGCACCAGCTTGGCCAGGCGAGCCTTGCTTTCGTCGCGCAGCACCTTGATCTTCGGGTGTTCGCACCAGGGCTTGACACGCGCCGCCAGCTCCTCGGGCAGCCTGGCCAGGAAGTCGCCGCTGTCGACCGGCTGCAGGCTCGGCGTGCAGCCGCGGCAGCTGATGCCGTTGGCGCTCGGGGGCACGGGCTGGCCTTCATGCAGCAGCGCATCGAACTCGGTGGCGACGAATTCGCGGATTTCGCACAGCCGATCAAGCAGCTCGCAGGCGTCGGCAGTGGAACGCAGACCCAGACTGCTGGCGATCCAGCGCAGATCGGCATCGGCGCTGGGCAGCAGGTGCGTCTGCTGGTCGTCGAGGAACTGGATGCGGTGTTCGAGCCGCCGCAGAAAGACGTAGGCCTCGGCCAACCGTGCCGCGCTGGCCGGCTTCATCAGGCCGCCAGCGGCCAGCTTGTCGAGCGCCTTCAACGTCGAGCGGGTGCGGATCTCGGGAAACTGACCGCCGCGCACGACCAGCAGCAGCTGCACGATGAACTCGATCTCGCGGATGCCGCCGCGCGACAGCTTCACGTCGTTGGCGCGCTCGGGGCGGCCAGCCGCGCGGCGTTGGGCCTCGTCGCGCACCTTGCGGTGCAGTTGCCGCAGGCCCTCGAACACGCCGTAGTCGAGGTAGCGGCGGTAGACGAAGGCATTGACGGTGCTGCGCAGCGCTTGAATCTGCGGCGTTGCGATGCACGCGCGTGGCGCGACGACGCGGCTCTTCAGCCAGGCGAAGCGTTCCCACTCGCGGCCGTGCGCCTGCAGATAGTCTTCCAGCATCGGCAGGCTGATGACCGGCGGGCCCGAACTGCCGTTCGGCCGCAGCGCCAGGTCGACGCGGAACACGAAACCGTCTTCGGTGGTGTCGCCGATCAGTGCGTACAGGCCGCGCACCACCTGCGAGAAATACTCATGCGCGCTGACCTGCTGCGGCCCGGTGGTGTTGCCACCGTCTTCGTAGACATAGATCAGGTCGATGTCCGACGACACGTTCAGTTCGCGCGCGCCCAGCTTGCCCATGCCGACGATCCAGAACTCGATGCGCCGGCCGAGCGCATTGAGCGGCGGGCCGCAACGCGCGTCCTGCTCGGCCATTGCGTGCGCCAGCGCCCGGTCCAGCGTGGTCTCGGCCAGGTCGGTCATCGCGGCGGTGATGTCCTGCATCGCCGCGCCCTGTTCGATGTCGAGCACTGCCAGCCGTTCGAGCACCAGCTGGCGGGTCACCCGCAGCGCACTGGCGAGCGGGCGGCCGCCGTCGACGAAGTGCTGGATCAGCGCCGAGATCACTGCCGACCGCGGCAGTCCTGGCGGTAGCAGTCCGAGCTCGTCGGCATAACGGCGGCGGATGCGCTGCACGAAGCGGCTGTGGTCGGCACGGGCCGCAGCGGTGGCGCTGATGGGAGACACCGCAGAACTCGAATTCGGGACCGTGTCGGAGCGGAGGGAACCCATGGGTCGGTGTGGGGGTCTGTGCTAGATTGTCTCGGGGCGAATGCGAGCCGTGCGGCGCCTCTGCGATGAACGCCAGCGCAGCACGCCATTCAGGCGCTGAGGTCGTCCCTGGCCTGCTGCCCCGCCTCCAAGGCGCACCATCCACCCCGGCGCCCCGCACCACCGATGCCTTTTCCAGAAGACGACGCGACCTCCGCACAGCCCCCACAACGTCTCGCCTCGGTGCGGTGGCAGATTCGCACCATCAAGGGACTGGGCCTGCTGCTCGTTGCAGCATGGGGCCTGTTGATCGCGGCGTGGTTGGCGGTTCACTTTTTGATTCTGCCGCACATCGACCGATGGCGAGCGCCGGTCGAACAGTACGCCAGCCAGTTTTTCAGGCAACCGGTGCGCATCGGCACGATCATCGTCAACACCAACGGCTGGCTGCCGACGCTGGAGTTGCGCGACGTGGCCCTGCTCGATGCCCAAGCCAGGCCGGTGTTGCAGCTGCCGCGCGTGGTCGGGGCCTTGTCGGCGAAGTCTCTGTTGTCCCTGCAGCCGCGCTTCGCGCAGTTGCTGATCGATGGCGCCGACCTCGAAGCCCATCGTGATGCCGACGGCAGGGTCTTCGTGGCTGGTTTCGAGGTCAGTGGGCCGGGTACCGACCACCGTCCCTTGTCCAACTGGCTCTTCAAGCAGCACGAGGTGGTGCTGCGCAACGGCGTCGTGCGCTGGAGTGACGCCTTGCATCCGGCCGAGCCACAGCGTTTCACCGATGTGCAGTGGGTGATACGCAACGGTTTGCGCCGGCATGACCTGCGTGTCGATGCGACACCGCCTGCCGCCTGGGGTGAGCCGATCATGCTGATCGGCCGTTTCATCCAACCGCTGCTGGCCGAACCCGCAGACTGGACGCGCTGGCATGGCATGTTGTATCTCAGCGTGCCGCAGGTCGATGTGGCCGCGTTGATGCCGTACGCCACCCTGCCAGCAGGGTTGACGCAGGGACGCGGTGCATTGCGCGCGTGGATAGCCGTGGCTGACGGGCGAGCCGATACGACCACGCTGGATGTGGCGCTGCGCGACGTGACGCTGCGACCACGCCCCGAACGCGATGCACTGGCATTTGCCGACATGTCGGGGCGGCTGGTCGGGCGCCGCGATGCCCAGGGCGTGTCCCTGGAGGCCCGCCAGTTCGGCTTTGCCACCCACGACGGCCTGCGTTGGCCGGCCAGCACGGTGGCGCTGCGCTGGCAGCGGTCGCCGACCGGCGAGTTGATCGGCGGCGAACTGAGCGCCGACCACCTGGACCTCGCCTTGCTCACGCAGATGACGCAACGGCTGCAACTCGGTGAGGTCGCCGACCATTGGATGACCGAGTTGAGCCCGCGCGGGCATGTCGAAGGCTTCAACCTGCGCTGGGAAGGCGCGCTGGTGGCCGATTCAACGCCGGTGACACAGGCGGCAGCAGACGCAGCCTCCGCCGCGAACTGGGTCCTGCCGCCGCGCTACGAGCTGCGCGCCACGGTCAGCAGCCTGGCCCTGGCGTCGGCAGCGGCGGCCGATCCGCTGGACGTCGGCCGGCCGGGTGTGCGCAATGTCGATCTGGTCCTGAGTGCCAACGAGGGCGGCGGCAACATGAGTCTCGCGATGAAGCAGGGTGAGCTGGATCTGCCCGGTGTGTTCGCCGAGCCGCTGCTGCCGCTGGATCGCCTCGATGCTGCGCTGAGCTGGCGCATCGAAGGCACAACCGCGCCCGGCACGCCACCGCGGGTGACGGTGAAGGTGCAGCAGGCCCACTTTGCCAATGCCGATCTGCAGGGTGAATTCCAGGGCAACTGGGTGACCGGCACCGCGACGGCTGCGAGCGCCCACGGTGTCGATCCGCGCTATCCCGGCCGGCTTGATCTCGAGGGCCTGCTGACCCAGGCCGCCGCAGCGCGGGTCGCGCGCTACCTGCCGCTGGGCATCGGCGCCGAGGCGCGTCACTACATCGAACATGCGGTGCAGGCGGGTCGCCTGGCGCACGTCAATTTCCGGGTCAAGGGCGATCTGAACGACTTCCCGTTCGCCGACGCGCACAGCGACGGCGAGTTCCGCATTGCAGGTCAGGTCGAGGGCCTCAGCTTTGCCTATGTGCCCAACCTGCCGGCGAGCGCTGCCGAGCCGGCCTACACGTCGCCGTGGCCGGCGCTCGAGGCGTTGAGCGGAGAGCTGGTCTTCGACCGGCTCTCCATGCAGATCCGCAACGCCCAAGCGCACACGCAGGGGGTGAAACTGACCGGCGTGCAAGGGGACATCAAGCGGCTGGACTCGCGACCGGTGCTGGTGCTCGAGGGTGCGGGGCGCGGTGGCCTCGCCGACCTGCTGCGTTTCGTCAATGCCTCGCCCGTGGGCGGCTGGATCGGCAACGCGCTGGCGCAAAGCACCGCGACCGGCAATGCCGACCTGAAGCTGGCGCTGACGGTGCCGCTGGCCGATCCGCCCGCCACCGCGGTGCGCGGCAGCGTCGCGCTGACGGCCAGTGATTTTCGGTTGCGCCCGGACACGCCGATGCTGAGCGGCGCGCGTGGCCGCATCGATTTCTCGCAGCAGGGGTTTTCCATCGTCGGCGGCGTTGGCAAGCTGTTGGGCGGTGAACTGAACATCGACGGCGGACTGCAGCCCGGCGGGGCCATGCGCTTTGTCGCGCAAGGCACGGTGACCGCCGAAGGCCTGCGGCGCAGCAGCGATGTCGGTGGCTTGGTGGCCCGCCTCGCCGCCTCGCTGAGCGGCCAGACGGCCTACCGCGTGGCGTTGAATCTGGTGGACGGCAAGCCCGACCTGCTGGTCACCAGCAACCTCGTGGGCCTGGCCAGTGAATTGCCCCCGCCCTTGCGCAAGGCAGCCGACGCACCCCTTGCGCTGCGTTTCCAGGCGGCAGCGGTCGCCGGCGCGGCAACGGCCCCGACCTCCGCCGCCCGCGACTTCATCCGCCTCGACCTCGGCAGCTTGCTGCAAGCGCAGTACGTGCGCGATGTCTCCGCAGCCAATCCCAGGGTGCTGCGCGGTGGCATCGGCGTGATGGAGCCGGCGCAGATGCCCGGCAGCGGTGTGGCGGCAACACTCAACTTGGCCAGCCTGAACCTGGGCGACTGGCAGCGGCTGATCGATGGCCTGACCGTGCTGCCGAGCGCTGCCGCGGGGAGCGAGGCCAGCGCGACGGCCTCGGCATCCACCGGCTACTGGCCCACCACCATCGGCCTGCAGGCGCAGGAAGTGCAGATCGGCACCCGTCGGCTGAATCAGGTGGTCGCCAAGGTGGCGCTGGAGGGCCCGCTGTGGCGGGTCAACCTCGAGTCCGAGCAGGCCAGCGGCACCCTCGAGTACCGCCCGCCGCGCGCGGTGTCGACCCCGTCGACCAGCAACAGTGAGCCAGGCGCTGCCGGTTCAGCGGGGCGGCTCTATGCCCGGCTGTCGCGGCTGTCGCTGCCGAAGGAAGACGCGACGGACGTCGAGATGCTGCTCGATCAGCCTGCGCAATCCGTTCCTGCGCTCGACATCGTCGTCGACGACCTGGTGCTGCGCGGCAAGCGGCTCGGGCGGCTCGAGCTGGATGCGGTGAACCGTGCAGGGGCTCGCGAATGGCGGCTGACGCGCCTCGCGCTGACCACGCCCGAGGCGCGCCTGACAGCCAGCGGCAACTGGGCGGCGGTCGCCGGGAATGCCAGCCTGCCGGCGGGCGCTTTTGCCACATCTGCCTCGCCCGCCGCCGTGCGTCGGGTCATGCTGAACTTCAAGCTCGAACTGAGCAACGGTGGCGCACTGATCGAACGACTGGGGTTCGGCAAGGTGGTCAAGGGCGGCAAGGGCGGGATGTCAGGGCAGATCGCCTGGGACGGTTCGCCGCTGGCGATGGACTACCCGAGCCTGACCGGCCAGATCAACCTGTCGATCGCCGCCGGGCAGTTTCTGAAGGCCGACCCGGGCGTCGGGCGGCTGCTGGGCGTGCTCAGCCTGCAGGCGCTGCCGCGGCGTTTCGTGCTCGACTTCCGTGACCTGTTCCAGCAGGGCTTTGCGTTCGACGACATCAGCGGCGACCTGCAGATCGCCAGTGGCGTGGCGCAGACCAACAACCTGCGCATGCGCGGTGTGCAGGCAGCCGTGCTGATGGAGGGCAAGGCCGACATCGAGCAGGAAACGCAGGACCTGCGAGTAATCGTCGTGCCGGAGATCGATGCGGGCACCGCCTCGCTGGCCTACGCGGCGATCAACCCAGCCATCGGCCTCGGTGCGTTTCTGGCGCAGACGCTGTTCAGCAAGCCCCTGATCGCTGCCAGCACGCGAGAATTCCGCATCACCGGTTCGTGGACCGAACCGAAGGTCGACAAAGTCGAGCGCAGCTTCACCGACGCGGTGCCGAACATCCCGGCGCCCAGCGTGGCGCCTGCGCCGCCCATCCCGGCGGCCTCGTCGGCCAGAGACTCCGAAGGAAAGCCATGAAGATCGCCGCGTTGCAAATGGTCGCCACGTCCGACGTCGAGCAAAACCTCGCGGCGGCCACCCGGCTGATCGCGCAGGCCGCCGATGCGGGCGCCACGCTGGTGGCGCTGCCCGAGTACTTCTGCCTGATGGGCCACAACGAGCGTGACAAGCTGGCGATCGCCGAAGACGCTGGCGCCGGTCCGATCCAGGACAGTCTGTCGGCCGCAGCCCGTCGGCATGGCCTGTGGGTGATCGGTGGCACGCTGCCGATCCGCAGCGGCGATGCCGATCATGTCTACAACGCCTGTTGCGTCTATGCGCCCGATGGCACGCAGGCCGCGCGCTACGACAAGATCCACCTGTTCTGCTTCGACAACGGCCGCGAGCGCTACGACGAGGGCCGCGTGCTGATCGGGGGCAGCGAGCCGGTGGCGTTCAGCGCGGCGGTGGCGGGGGCAGTGACGGGGTCGCCCGCACCGATCCGGGTGGGCCTGAGCATCTGCTACGACCTGCGCTTTCCCGAGCTGTACCGCGCGCTGATGGCCATGCCCGGCCAGCTGCCCTGTGACCTGATCGCAGTGCCCGCCGCCTTTACCCACACCACCGGCCGGGCGCACTGGGAGTTGCTGCTGCGCGCCCGCGCGGTCGAGAACCAGTGCTATGTGATCGCGTCGGCGCAAGGCGGGCTGCACGAGAACGGGCGCCGCACCTGGGGCCACAGCATGGTCATCGACCCCTGGGGCGAGGTGCTCGCGGTGCAGCCGGAAGGCGACGGTGTGGTGCTGGCCGAACTCGATCTGGATCGGCTGGCGGCGGTGCGTTCGCAACTGCCCGCGCTCACGCACCGGCGGCCCGACGGGCGGTTCTGAATCAAGCGCCGGCTTGAGCCGCCGCGGCGATCACCTGCGCGACGGCCGCGGTGAGCTTCTTGCCGTAGGGCACGTGCAGGAACTCGTTCGGCCCGTGCGCGTTGCTCTTCGGGCCGAGCGCGCCGCAAACCATCATCTGCGCTGCAGGGAAGCCGCGCTGCAACAGGCTCATCAGCGGGATCGTGCCGCCCTGGCCGATGTGGCCGCAGGGGGCGCCGAAATGGTGTTGTGAGGCGGTGTTCAGCGCGTCGTCGAGCCAGGGTGCCAGCGTCGGCGCGTTCCAGCCGGTCGCTCCCGAAGGCAAACCTGCGGTAGCACCTGCCCGCCCATCGGCGCTGAAGGTCACCTTCGCGTTGTACGGCGCGTTGTCTTCCAGCAGCGCCTTCAGCTTGGCCGCCGCCTCGTTGCCGTCGACCAGCGGCGGCAGGCGCAGGCTGAGCTTGAAGGCGGTGTAGGGCCGCAGCACATTGCCGGCGCTGCGCATCTCGGGAAAGCCGTCGACACCGGTGACGCTGAGCGCCGGTTTCCAGGTGCGGCGGATCAGCGCATCGAGCGGGTCGGTGGAGGTGGGCAGTGTGGGTCCACCATCCGCGCCACAGGCCCACGGAAAGCGCTTCCAGACCTCGTCGCCCAGCGCCAGCGCCGTGGCCCGGGCCTGCTCGACGCGGTCGGCCGGGATCTCGCAGTGGAAGCTGGCCGGCAGCAGCTCGCCAGTTTTTGAATCCTCCAGCCGGTCCAGCACCTGGCGCAGGATGCGAAAGCTTGACGGCACCAGGCCGCTCGAATCGCCCGAGTGCACGCCCTCGGTCAGCACCTCGACCTTCAGCACACCGCTGACCATGCCGCGCAGGCTGGTGGTCAGCCACAGCTGGTCGTAGTTGCCGGCGCCGCTGTCCAGGCACACCACCAGGCCAACGCGGCCGAGCTGTGGCTTCAACGCATCGATGTAGGCCGGCAGGTCGAACGAGCCGCTTTCCTCGCAGCTCTCGATCAGGCCGACGCAGGGCGGGCGCGGGATGCCCTGCGCATCGAGCGCCATGATCGCCGTCAACGAAGCGTAGACCGCGTAGCCGTCGTCGGCACCACCGCGGCCATACAGCAGGCCGTCCTCGAGCTTCGGTGTCCACGGCCCGAGATCATTGCGCCAGCCGCTGAACTCGGGCTGCTTGTCGAGGTGGCCGTACATCAGCACCGTTTGCGCATCGCGTGCGTTGCCTCCCGCGCAGGTCGCCGGCACGTCGAAAAAGATCACCGGCGTGCGGCCCGGCAGGCGCACCACCTCCAGCCGCAGCCCAGCGACGGGCTGCCGCTCGACCCACTGTGCGGCATCACGGATCACGCGTTCGATGTGGCCGTTCGCCTGCCAGTCGGCATCGAACAGCGGGCTCTTCGCCGGGATCGCGATGTAGTCCATCAGTGCCGGCACGATGGCCTCGTCCCAGGTGCGATCGCAGAACGCGGCGAGGGTTACGGCGTGGTCGGGTGCCGCGGGTGAGGACGGGGGCAACGAAGGGACGCGGGCGTTCATCAGCGCTCTCCAGGTGAAGTCGACGCCAGTGTAGGAGCGCCATCGCCAGCAGGCGCCTCGCGTACCGCTGCGAAGCGCAGGGTGAATCGCACGCCGGGGCCGAAAGGCGCATCGGCCGGGTCGCCAGGGTGCGCACGAGGCGGCAGGTTGGCGTCGGAAATCAGCAGCTCGGCGCTGTGCTGGGTGGCGATCTGGCGCACGATCGCCAGGCCCAGCCCCGAGCCGTCGACCTGCGTGCCGAGCAGCCGGTAGAACGGGCGGAACACCTGCTCGCGCTCGGCCAGCGGAATGCCGGGCCCGGAGTCCTCGACCTGGACGGTGACCGTCTGCCCGAACGGGTCGTTGATCACCCGCACCGTGACCACGCCGCCGGTCGGCGTGTAGTGCAGCGCGTTGTCGACCAGGTTTCGGATCAGCTCGCCCAGCAGCAGCCGGTGGCCCCAGACCTTCAGGCTGCCGGATGTGTTCGCCACACCGCTGTCCGGCGTGGCGACCTCGGGGCCTTCGTAGCCCAGGTCGATGCGCTTGTCGAGCGCCTGTGGCACGAAGTCCTGCACCGTTTCGACGGCCAGCTCCGCCAGATCGACCGGCACCAGCGCGATCGTGTGGTCGCGGTCTTCGGCGCGCGCCATCGACAGCAGCTGGTTGACCATGTGCGCCGCGCGCTCGCTGGACCGCGCGATCTGCTGCAGTGAACGCTTAATGTCGGCGGGCGCGCTCCTGCCGGCGTCGATGTCGCGCTGCGCCAGTTCGGCCTGCATGCGCAGGCCGGCCAGCGGCGTCTTCAATTGATGCGCTGCGTCGGACAGGAAGCGTTTTTGCGAGCCCATCGAACGGTCGAGCCGCGCCAGCAGGTCGTTGATCGCGCGCACCAGCGGCGACACCTCTTCCGGCGCATCGCGTTCGTCGATCGGGCTCAGGTCGCTGCTGTCGCGCTTGCGGATGCGCTGCTGCAATTCGTTGAGCGGTGCGATGCCGCGCACCAGCGCCAGCCACACCAGCAGCACCGCCAGCGGCAGGATGACGAACTGCGGCAGGATCACGCCCTTGATGATCTCGGTGGCCAGCCGCGAGCGCTT
This sequence comes from Burkholderiales bacterium, assembly GCA_043749095.1. Lineage (GTDB taxonomy): Bacteria > Pseudomonadota > Gammaproteobacteria > Burkholderiales > Burkholderiaceae_C > PBB1. Next base: position 12,217 of record JAYVEB010000234.1, read on the forward strand.
GCCCAGGGTCTCGGCCACCTGCACCAGCGGCGCCGCATCACCCGGACGGCCCGGCACGTCGACCCACAAATAGGCCACACGCACGCTCTCATCGTGGATCGTGTCATCGCGGTAGCGCAGCTCGCCAGGCGGCGCGCGCTCTTCTTCGGGCGGTACCGCCAGCGCGCGGTCACCACTCAGGTACTCGCCGCGCAAGCCCAGCACCTGATAGAACACATCATCGGCCTCGTCGGCGCGCAGGATTTCCGAGGCGCCGGCCGGCAGCGTGAAGACCGCGGTGGCGGGGCCGGGTGCCGCGGTGACCGCGACCTGCTTCGACAGCACCCGCACCATGTCGGCCAGCTCGCGGTCGTAAGGCCGGTTGGCAATGCCTTGCGCCACCAGCCAGGTCAGCACCACGCTCATCGGCCACAGCACCAGCAAGGGCGCGAGCATCCAGTCGAGGATCTCGCCGAAAAGGGAACGTTGCTCGCGCGGGGTGTCGGCCATCGAAACTTCTCAGGCCGAGATTTTCTCCAGACAGTAGCCCAGCCCGCGCACGGTGGCGATGCGCACAGGGCCCAGCTCGATCTTCTTGCGCAGACGGTGGATGTAGACCTCGATCGCGTTGTTGCTGACCTCTTCGCCCCACTCGCACAGGTGTTCGACCAGCTGGTCCTTGCTGACCAGTCGCCCGGCGCGTTGCAGCAGCACTTCGAGCAGGCTGATCTCTCGTGCCGACAGCTCGATCATCTGGTCGTTGATGTAGGCGACGCGGCCGGTGGCATCGAACGTCAGCGGCCCGTGCTTGATCACGCTGGAGGCGGTGCCCAGGCCGCGCCGCGTCAGCGCCCGCACGCGGGCTTCCAGCTCCTGCAGCGAGAACGGCTTGGCCATGTAGTCGTCGGCACCGAGGTCCAGGCCCTTGACGCGCTGCTCGACGCTGTCGGCCGCCGTCAGGATCAGCACTGGCACGCTCGACCCGCGCGCACGCAGCTTGCGCAGCACCTCCAGGCCATGCACCTTGGGCAGACCCAGGTCGAGGATCACCATGTCGAATTCGTGCGAGGTCAATGCCGCATCGGCTTCACTGCCGCTGTTGACCTGATCGACCGCGTAGCCTGCGCTGCGCAGCGAGCGCAGCAGGCCGTCGGCCAGCACCTGGTCGTCTTCGGCGATCAGAACCCGCATCAATGTGTCCTTTCGGCTGATCCGGCACTGCACAGGCCAGTGATCAGGCCAGTTTAGGGTTCGACCCGTGGGTCATGACGTGCAGCGGCATGGCTGTATACCCGTAGCCCGCTGCCGAACGAGCACCCCCTAAGCTCAACACCGGTGCAAAAAATCGCTTCTACACTACTGTACAAACATAAGGGGTATCCTCTTAGCTCCAGCAATGCCGGAGATACTGGATGGATATCCAGCATATCGCAGCCCCCGAGGCGGGTAAAGACTACCCGCGCAACTGGAACGAATTCCTCGACTGGTTCGGCAGCGAAGAGGCGTGCCTGACCTATCTGGAGCGGCTGCGTTGGCCGCGAGAATTTGCCTGCCCCGCTTGCGGTGTGTCGCAGGCGCCGTACCGCTCCAGTCGGGCTCGACTGATGTGCCGCGCGTGTGCGCGCCAGAGCACGGTGACATCTGGAACGATCTTCGACAAGACCCGTACGCCGCTGCGCGTGTGGCTCGCCGCGGCGTGGTATCTGACCAATCAGAAGCAAGGCGTCAGTGCCCTGGGTCTGCAGCGCGTGCTCGGACTGGGGAGCTACCAGACGGCGTGGACCATGCTGCACCGCTTTCGCCGAGCGATGGTGCGCCCGGAGCGGAATCGCCTGAAGGGCAGCGTCGAAGTCGACGAGACCTATCTGGCCATCACCGACCGCGACGCGCCCGTTTCTCCTACGAGACGCAAGAGCAAGACGAGCAAGGTGCTTGTGGTCCTGGCGGTGGAGATGCTGCAACCCAAAGGCTTCGGGCGGATTCGATTGCGTCGCATCGACAACGACTCCGCAGAATGCGTCGTGCCGTTCGTGCAGGCATCCATCGAGCCGGGCGCTCAGGTGCGCACCGATGGCTCGGCGGCATACCGCACGTTGAGCGAGCTCGGCTATGACCACCGGCGCACTGTGATGCTCGGCTCGGATGTGCCCGCTCATGTGTCTATGGCTGGCGTGCACCGGGTGGCCTCGCTGGTCAAACGTTGGGTCCTGGGAACGCATCACGGCTCGGTTCAACCGGCGCATCTGGACGCCTACCTGGACGAGTTCGTGTTTCGATTCAACCGCCGGACTTCGACCTCGCGCGGCCTGCTGTTCTACCGGCTGCTGCAGCAAGCCGTGGTCACCGAGCCGGTGACCTACGACAGCGTAGTCAGGCCACTACCCAAGCAGGTGAAGCCGGGGTAGGATAACTGGATGGGTATCCAGTGTTTGTGGCTCCGCTGGAGCTAAGCGGATACCCCTTACAAACATCCAGCTTTTGCAATAATCGACACGTCATTCCGGAGAACCCCATGGACGCACCCGTCAAAGCCCTGAACACCGAAAAAGCCAAAGCCCTGCAGGCCGCGCTCGCGCAGATTGAAAAGCAGTTCGGCAAGGGCACGATCATGCGGCTGGGCGAGGGTGAGGTGATCGACGACATCGAGGTGGTGTCCACCGGCTCGCTGGGTCTCGACATCGCGCTCGGCGTCGGCGGCCTGCCGCGCGGTCGAGTCGTCGAGATCTACGGCCCGGAGTCCAGCGGCAAGACCACGCTCACGTTGCAGGTCATCGCCGAGATGCAGAAGGTCGGCGGCACCTGCGCCTTCATCGATGCCGAACACGCGCTCGACACGGCCTATGCGCAAAAGCTCGGCGTGAACTTGCAAGAGCTTTTGATCAGCCAGCCCGACACCGGCGAGCAGGCGTTGGAAATCGTTGACGCGCTGGTGCGCTCCGCCTCGGTCGACCTGGTCGTCATCGACTCGGTCGCCGCACTGACGCCCAAAGCCGAGATCGAAGGCGAGATGGGCGATTCGCTGCCCGGCCTGCAGGCGCGTCTGATGAGCCAGGCGCTGCGCAAGCTGACCGGCAGCATCAAGAAGACCAACACCATGGTCATCTTCATCAACCAGATCCGCATGAAGATCGGCGTGATGTTCGGCAGTCCCGAAACCACCACCGGTGGCAACGCGCTGAAGTTCTACGCCTCGGTGCGGCTGGACATCCGCCGCATCGGCAGCATCAAGAAAGGCGAGGAGGTCATCGGCAACGAGACCAAGGTCAAGGTCGTCAAGAACAAGGTGTCGCCGCCGTTCAAGACCGCCGAATTCGACATCCTCTACGGCGAAGGCATCAGCCGCCAGGGCGAGATCATCGACATGGGTGTCGAAGCCAAGGTGCTAGAAAAAAGCGGCGCCTGGTACGCCTACAAGGGCGAAAAGATCGGCCAGGGCAAGGACAACGCCCGCGAATTCCTGCGTGAGAACCCGGCGCTGGCTTTCGAGATCGAAAACCTGGTGCGTGTAGCCGTCGGCATTCCTGCCTTGCCGCCACAGGATGGCAGCGAGGCGCCGAAGGCCACCAAGGAAAAGCCTGCCAAGGCGTGAGCCGCGCTGTGGCGTGACATGACACGGCCTCAGCGCGTGGCGGCAGGCTGCCCGGCGCGATGAAGCCGCGGCTGTCGCTGAAAGGCCGTGCGCTTCAACTGCTGGCGCAGCGGGAACACAGCCGGCTGGAGTTGCGCCGCAAGCTGTTGCGGCGCTTGCGTGAAGATGCCCTTCGCGACGACATCGCTGTGCAAGGCGCCCCGGCCGACCGCCATGCCGAAGTCGAAGCCGTGCTTGAATGGCTGCACGCCCACCGCTACCTGAGCGATGAGCGCTTCGTCGAAAGCCGCGTCCACGCACGTGCGGCGCGTTTCGGCAACCTGCGCATCCGCCAGGAGTTGTCGCAGCACGGTGTCGAACTCACGCCTGCGATCGCTGGCGATTTGCGCGACAGCGAACGAGCGCGCGCGCGTGAGGTCCAGCAGCGCAAGTTCGGCTCGCCGCCGGCTACGCCAGCCGACCGGGCACGACAAGCCCGATTTTTGGCTGGGCGGGGTTTCTCTGCCGAGGTGGTCTGGCAGGTTTTGCGTGGAACTGCCGATAGCGACGACGATTGACTCCAGCTCAGGTTCCAAACAGACTAATTGAGCTGAGGTCGACTTGTGAGCGCTGCGGTAGGCCGCTGTGTTGCGTTCATGTTCCCCGGGCCGGTTCACCAGCCATTCGCTTCGGTTCAAATCCCGCCGACCCTCCTCTTTTACCTCACTCTACACAGCGGATCACCGCAGAGCTCTGCGACCACCGAGACAGTCGGGGATTGAGTTCTTTGGTGTGCAACCACAGTGCCTGCTGCCGAGGGCGTGGGGTGACCGGCGCAGCGAGGTAAACGAGGGCCGGATCGACTCGGCTCGAAGCCCCTGGGCAGTCGCCCGGCCCGGAGGACACGAGCGGAGTCGGTCACCCCACGCTCTCGGCCGCACCGCATGCCGGCCTGAATACAGGTACTTGTCAGGTGTACGCCCCAAGATGTCGCCTGGGCAGCTCAAGAACAGTTCTTCGGACGCCCGCGACAAATCATCCATTCGACAGCTTCGACGGCCCAGACCGGGCGAATGTCGGGATATCCCTCGCTTGCACCGATAATTTCGGTTGATTTCTTCATCGTCAGAAAGTCCCCGAATGAAAATCCATGAATACCAAGGCAAAGAGCTGCTGGGCCGTTATGGCATCCCGGTGCCGAAAGGCTACCCGGCGTTCAGCGTCCACGAGGCCCTGGAAGCAGCACAAAAGCTTGGCGGCCCGGTCTGGGTCGTGAAGGCGCAGATTCATGCGGGTGGCCGTGGCAAGGGCGGTGGCGTCAAACTGGCGCGCTCGCTCGACGAGGTGAAGAAGCTGTCGGGCGAGATCCTCGGCATGCAGCTGAAGACGCACCAGACCGGTCCCGAAGGCCAGAAAGTGCGCCGCTTGCTGATCGAAGAAGGCGCCGACATCAAGCACGAGTACTACGTCGCTGCCGTCACCGACCGTGGCACGCAGAAGGTGGTGCTGATGGCGTCCAGCGAAGGCGGCATGGACATCGAGCAGGTGGCGCATGACACGCCGGAGAAGATCGTCAAGGTCTTCATCGATCCGCTGGTCGGCCTCACCGCGGCACAAGGGCAACAGCTCGCCAGCGGCATCGGCATTCCGGCGGCCAGCCAGGCACAGGCGGTCGATGTCTTCGAGAAGCTCTACGCCTGCTACATGGAGACCGACTCCAGCCTGGCCGAGATCAACCCGCTGATCCTGGAGGGCAACGGCAACATCAAGGCGCTGGACGCGAAGTTCAACTTCGACAGCAACGCGCTGTTCCGGCACCCCGAGATCGTCGCCTACCGCGACCTCGATGAAGAAGACCCGGCCGAGATCGAGGCCAGCAAGTTCGACCTCGCCTACATCCAGCTCGACGGCAATATCGGCTGCCTGGTCAACGGCGCCGGCCTCGCGATGGCGACGATGGACACGATCAAGCTGTTCGGCGCCGAGCCGGCCAACTTCCTCGACGTGGGCGGTGGCGCCACCGCCGAGAAGGTGACCGAGGCCTTCAAGATCATGCTGGGCAACCCGAAGGTCAAGGCCATCCTGGTCAACATCTTCGGCGGCATCATGCGCTGCGACACCATTGCCGAAGGTGTGATCGCCGCCTGCAAGGCGGTCAACCTGACGGTCCCGCTGGTCGTGCGCATGAAGGGCACCAACGAGGACATCGGCAAGAAGATGCTGAAGGACTCGGGCCTGCCGATCATCAGCGCCGACTCGATGGCCGACGCCGCCCAGGCCGTGATGGCCGCGCTCAAATAATCGACCCAGCCACCACCAGACACCCACGCCGTGCCACGCCCAACGCCGGGCCGCCCCAAATGGGCGTGATCCCCTCGGGGGATAGTGAGCGCTAACCGCATACGAGGGACAAACATGTCAATTCTGATCAACAAAGACACCAAGGTCATCACGCAGGGCATCACCGGCAAGACGGGCCAGTTCCACACCCGCATGTGCCGCGACTACGCCAATGGCCAGAACTGCTTCGTCGCCGGCGTCAACCCGAAGAAGGCGGGCGAAGACATCGAAGGCATCCCGATCTACGCCAGCGTCAAGGACGCCGCGAAGCACACCGGTGCCACCGTCAGCGTGATTTATGTGCCGCCAGCCGGCGCCGCCGCGGCGATCTGGGAAGCGGTCGAGGCCGACCTCGATCTGGCGATCTGCATCACCGAAGGCATTCCGGTGCGCGATATGCTGGAAGTGCGTAACAAGATGATCCAGAAGGAAGCCAGGGGCGGCAAGAAAACGCTGCTGCTGGGCCCGAACTGCCCTGGCCTGATCACGCCGGAAGAAATCAAGATCGGCATCATGCCGGGTCACATCCACCGCAAGGGCCGCATCGGCGTGGTCAGCCGCTCCGGCACGTTGACCTACGAAGCGGTCGCGCAGCTCACCGAGATCGGCCTCGGCCAGTCCAGCGCGGTCGGCATTGGCGGTGACCCGATCAACGGGCTGAAGCACATCGACATCATGCGGCTGTTCAACGACGACCCGGAAACCGACGCGGTGATCATGATCGGCGAGATCGGCGGCCCCGACGAGGCCGAAGCCGCCGTCTGGTGCAAGGCGAACATGAAGAAGCCGATCGTCGGCTTCATCGCTGGCGTGACGGCACCGGCCGGCAAGCGCATGGGCCATGCCGGCGCGCTGATCTCGGGGGGTGCCGACACGGCCGACGCCAAGCTGGCGGTGATGGAAGCCAGCGGCTTCACCGTCACGCGCAACCCGTCCGAGATGGCCAAGCTGTTGAAGAAGCTGCTCTGATGCCACACGGGCGCCGGGCGTCGGCGTTGCATGCGCCGCCCGGCGCTCCGATCGCCGGGCCATTCGATGCCCGGTCGTTGCTCGGGCACTCGATGCTCGACGACGCGTTCCTGCGCGATCCCTATCCGACCTACCGTGCGCTGCGCGACGCTGCACCGCTGGTTTGGAGCGACGAGTTCTTCGGCGGCGCCTGGCTGGTGTCGCGCCATGCCGATGTGGAACTGGTACTGCGGGATGCGCGCTTTTCGGCCCAGCGCACCGGCGGCTGGGTCATGCGTCCGGTCGACGAGGCGCACACCGATCGTCACGCAGGGCGCTCCGAGCTGAAAGGCTTCCAGCGCCTGTTCGCCCGCGCGATGATCTTTCTCGACGCGCCGGACCACACCCGCGTGCGCCAAGTGATGTCGGCCGCGTTTCGCCCGGCCGATCTGCAGCGGCTGGTGCCGCGTATTGAGCAGGCCGTGGCCGACCGGCTGGCGGCTGTTGACAGTGCTGTGCCGCTCGACTTCGTCAGCGCCCTGGCGCGGCCGCTGCCGGCCGAGGTGATCGGCCTGTTGATGGGCCTGGACGACGCCGAGGGCGATGCGCCCGCAGACGTGTTGGCCTGGTCCGACGAACTCGCCGACTTCATCGGCGCCCCCGCGCCCAGCCGTGCTCAGGCCTTGAGCGCACAGACCGCGTTGCTCGCGATGGCCCGCCATTTCGACGCGCTGCTGGCGCGCCGCCGCTCAGCGGTCGAAGGAGGCGCTGACCCACGCGATGATGTGATCGGTCGCCTGCTGCAGGCCGAGCGCGATGGCCAGATCCGCGGCAGCGCCGAGCTGCTGGCGCAGTGCGTGATGCTGCTGTTCGCCGGCCATGAAACCACGCGCCACCTGCTGGCCAACGGGCTGCGCACGCTACTGGCGCATCCGCGGCAGTGGCAACAGTTGAAGCACGACCCGTCATTGCTGCCGGGTGCTGTGCGCGAACTGCTGCGCTACGACAGCCCGGTGCAGTACACCGGCCGGCGCGTTGCGACCGAGGTGGTGCTGCACGGCCAGACGCTGCGTCGGGGCGATCTGGTGGTCGCGCTGATCGGCGCTGCCAACCGCGACCCGGCCCGCCATGACCGGCCGGACGAGCTGGACATCACCCGCCGCCCCGCGCCGCCGCTGGCCTTCGGGCAAGGCCCGCATGTGTGCATCGGCGCGGCGTTGACGCTGATGGAGGCGCAGGCCGTGTTTGCGCAGGTGCTCGAGCGCTGGCCTGACCTGATGCTGACCGCGCCTGCCGCGCCGCACTGGACCGGCAACGCCCTGTACCGGGGTCTGACGGAACTGTCGGTGCAGTGTTCAGGTCTGCCTGCGAACGCCCCGACCGCGGCACCTACACTGCCGCTTCCACCCTCAGCCGGTCAGCCGGACGCCGCATGCAAGCCTTGATGACCCCCGAGTTCTGGATCGCCGTCGGCCAGATCATCATGATCGACATCCTGCTCGGTGGTGACAACGCGGTGGTGATCGCGCTGGCCTGCCGCAAGCTGCCACCGGCCCAGCGCAGCAAAGGCATCCTGTGGGGCACGGCGGGCGCCATCGTGCTGCGCGTGATCCTGATCTTCTTCGCGCTGCAGCTGCTGGCGATCCCTTTCCTGAAGCTGGTCGGCGCGACCCTGCTGGTGTGGATCGGCGTCAAGCTGCTGCTGCCTGAAGAAGAGGATGGGCACGCGAAGATCGAGGGCAGCGACAAGCTGTGGGGCGCCGTGAAGACGGTCATCGTGGCCGACCTGGTAATGAGCGTCGACAACGTGATCGCCATTGCCGGCGCGGCTGAAACGGCCGGCGGCGAGCACACGATGCCGCTGGTGATCTTCGGCCTGCTGGTCAGCATTCCCATCATCGTCTGGGGCAGTCAGCTGGTCATCAAGCTGATGGACCGCTACCCCGTCATCATCGCCTTGGGGGCGATGCTGCTCGGCTGGATCGCCGGAACCATGGCGGTGAGCGACCCGGCGCTGGTCAACCCTGAGGTCATGCCGCAGGTGCCCAAGCTGCCGGCTGACGGTTGGATCAAGTACGCCGCCGGTGTGGGCGGTGCGCTGCTGGTCTATGCGATCGGCCGTGGTCTGCAGGCGCGGCGCAGCGCCACGGGCTGAGCGAGCTGGCGGTGGCCCCAGGGTTCGACCGCGACCGGCTGGGGCGTTACCGGATCGAACGCCTGCTGGGCCGCGGGGCGATGGGCGCGGTGCTGCTGGGCCGCGATACGGAGAGCGGCCGCTGGGCGGCCATCAAGACGCTGTCGTTGACAGACGAATTTTCCAGCGATGAATTGATCGAGGCGCGGCAGCGCTTCTTCCGCGAGGCCGATGCGGCCCGCCGGCTGCAGCACACGGACATCGTGGCCGTCTACGACGCCGGCGAAGACGACGGCCTGGCCTACATCGCAATGGAGTACATCGCCGGCCATGATCTGCAGCGCCACACCCAGGTGAGTCAGTGCCTGCCGCTGCCGCTGGTCGTGCACATCGGCAGCCGGGTGGCCGGCGCGCTGGCCCATGCGCACCGCCACGGCGTCGTGCACCGCGACATCAAGCCCGCCAACGTGATGATCGATCTGGCGACCGGCGTCGTGAAAGTCACCGACTTCGGCATCGCGCGCATCACCGATGCCTGTCGCACCCGGACCGGCATGCTGCTGGGCACACCCACCTACATGTCGCCCGAGCAGCTGTCGGGGCAGCACGTCGATGGGCGGGCCGATCTGTATTCGCTGGGCGTCATGCTGTTCCAGTTGCTGACCGGGGCGCTGCCGCACCGCGCCGAGTCGATGGCCCGGCTGATGTACTGCATCGTCAACGAGGCGGCGCCCGATGTGCGCACGCTGCGCCCCGAGGTGCCTGCAGCGCTGGCTGGTGTGCTGGCGCAGGCCTTGGCAAAGGATGTGAAAGCGCGGCACGCCAACGGGCTGCAACTGGCCGCAGCGCTGGACGCTGTGGCCTCGCTGTGGCCTGGCCATCCATTGACCTTGTCAGACGGGGCGCCTGCTGCCGGCACCCCTGAAGTGGATGCTTTTGCCGCCACCGTGAAATTGTCACGCCCCGATCCGGGGCACAATTCCGGCCTGTGATCGCCCCTGCCTGTACCGCTTGTCGACATCGCCTTCCGTTGCAATCGCCAACGCGGCAGCGGGTGTGGCATGGCGGCTCGCGTCGGTGCTGACGCGCCGCCCTTCACTGCCTGTGCCCACGCCGCTTTCCATGCCCTTCGAGTTCTTCAGCGCCACCGATACCGGCCGCGCCCGCAACAACAACGAAGATTCGGTCGCGGTCGATACCGCGTCGTCGCTGGTCGTGTTGGCCGATGGCATGGGCGGCTACAACGCCGGTGAAGTCGCCAGCCAGATGGCCACCTCCTTCATCAGCGCCGAGCTCGGCCGCTGGCTCACCGAAGCGGCCTCCAACGCGACCGATGCCGACGTGCGCCGCGCGATGGACATCTGCGTGGACAACGCCAACCGCGCCATCTTCAATGCCGCGAGCACCAACCCGCAGTACGCCGGCATGGGCACCACGCTGGTGGTCGGCGTGTTCCGCGAAGGCCGGCTGCTGCTGGGCCATGTCGGCGACTCGCGCGGCTACCGGTTGCGCGCCGGCAAGTTCATGCGCATCACCCACGACCATTCGCTGCTGCAAGAGCAGATCGATGCGGGTCTGATCACCGAAGAACAAGCCGCCTTCTCGTCGAACAAGAACCTGGTGACGCGCGCCGTCGGGGTCGAGGACAGTGTGATGCTGGAGTCGCACCTGCACGAACTGCTGCCCGGTGATCTGGTGATGCTGTGCTCCGATGGGCTGTCCGACATGCTCGACGACGAACACATCGGCCAGGTGCTGCAGTCGGGCGAGCACATCGAGGCGCTGGCCCATGCCCTGATTGCTGCCGCCAACGAAGCCGGCGGAAAAGATAACATTGCCGTCATCTTGGCGCGGGTTCAGAGCGCAACGGGGGCGGCACGCTCCTGGTGGCCGTTCAAGCGCTGAATCGCACAACCGTTCGACCGCCCGCGCGGCCATCTTCCACCACGAAGACACAACAAAAGACGAGGTCAAGCATGGGCAAACTGGTGGTATCGCTCGATGGCGTGGTGATCAAGGAAGTGCAGATCACCAAGGACAAGACCACGCTCGGACGCCGGCCCTACAACGACATCGTCATCGACAACCTGGCCGTCAGCGGCGAACACGCCGTGCTGCAGATGCTGGGCGCCGATGTCTTTATCGAAGACCTGAACAGCACCAACGGCACCTACATCAACGGCAAGGCCGTCAAGAAGCAGCTGCTGGCGCACAACGACACCGTCGAGATCGGCAAGTACAAGATCAAGTTCCTGGTCGCTGACGGGAGCGACTATGAAGCCACGCAGATCCTGAGGCCGGGCGTGCAGACACAACAGCCGCCAGGCTTTCAGCGCGCCTCCGGTTTCGGCGGGCCGTCGGGCTTCGGTGCCTTGAGCAGCGCCGCATCGATCAAGGTCTTGAACGGCGCGGCCGCGGGCCGCGAAGTCACGCTGACCAAGGTGGTCACCACCATCGGCAAGCCGGGTGTGCAGGTGGCATCGATCACCAAGCGGCCCACCGGCTATGTGTTCGCGCACGTCGAGGGATCGGCCCGCCCGACCGTCAACGGCAACCCGCTGGTCACCGAAACCACCCAGCTGCGCGACGGCGATGTGATCGAGCTGGCCGGGACGCAGATGCAGTTCATCAACCGCTGAGTCCGGGAGCTTCCTGCTGCGTCGGCCGTGACGCTTTTCACGGCTGCACCAGCCCGGTGACGCGGCGCTGCGTGAGCACGCAGCAAACGCGACTTTCGCCCCTTGCCGGCACTGCCGCGCGGCCTCAGTATTTGGCGCAGCCCTCGATGCGTCCCGCGCCGTGCCCGCCCTTGCCTCACCCCCCACCCCATGACCCTGCGCGTGCTCGGCTGTTCCGGCTCGATCGCTGCGGGTTGTAAGACCACTGCCTTCCTGCTCGATGACGATGTGCTGATCGACGCCGGCAGCGGCGTCGGCGACCTGTCGCTCGACGCGCTGACGCGCATCGACCATGTGTTCATCAGCCATTCCCACCTCGACCACATCCTGTCGATCGCGCTGCTGGCCGACAGCGTGATGCGCGCCCGGCTGGCGCAGGGGCGCGGGCCGATCCAGGTGCACGCGCTGCCCGAAACCCTGGCCGCCCTGCGCACGCACATCTTCAACGGCGTCATCTGGCCCGATTTCACCCGCTTGCCCAGCGCCGACAACCCCGTGCTGCGCCTGCTGCCCTTCGCCACGGGCGATGTGTTGACCGGCCTGGGCCGAAAGCGTCGCCGCGTCGAGGTGCTGAGCGCGGCCCACACCGTGCCGGCGGTCGGCTTTGCTGTGGACGACGGGCGCTGGGTCTACAGCGGCGACACCGGCCCCAACCCAGCGCTGTGGCAACGGCTGCGCTCAATGACGGTGGCCCACCTGGTCATCGAAACCGCGTTCAGCGACGACGAGCGCCAGCTCGCCGAGATCAGCCGCCACCTGTGCCCGACCGCGCTGGGCCAGGAACTGGCGCAACTGGCCGGCAGCGTCGATGTGCGCATCACCCACATCAAGCCCGGCGAGATGGACGCGGTGATGGCCGAGATCGGCCGCCTGCGCCTGCCGCACAAGGTCCGCGCCCTCAGCGCCGGTGACGACATGCGGCTGGTCTGATCTGACAATTTGCGTCACCCTTCAGGCCCGACTCCCCGATTTATGCCGCCTCGGGTGACCCTTTGTGTCGCCAGCACCGCTGAAATGCCGAGTATTCACGCGGAAAACCGGTGGCATGCGGCATGCGACTAATGCTCCGTCTTCACCCCCACCCCACACAGGAGCTCACCATGCAGCGTCGTATTCAACAAGGTTTCACCCTCATCGAATTGATGATCGTTGTCGCTATCATCGGCATCCTGGCAGCGGTTGCGCTGCCGGCTTATCAGCAATACACCATCAAGGCGAAGATGTCGGAAGTCGTGCTGGCCGCAAGCGGCTGTCGCACCACCATAACCGAGGTCTATCAGACCGGCAGCAGCGCTCCTGGCGCCGGCAGCTGGGGTTGCGAATCTTCTGGCCAGACCAGCAAGTTCGTCGCCAGCGTGGCTACCGATGTGAACGGAGTAATCAAGGTGACCACGAGCAATGACACTGCGTTTAGCGGTACTTCCCCCAGCATCGCTGGCGCAGTTCTGACACTTGTGCCAATGAGCTCGTCGGGCGCATTGACCTCAAGCAGCGTTGGCAGCACCCAGATCTACGCTTGGCGCTGCGGCAGCACGGGCGATGGCACAACCGCCGCGCTCACCAAGTACCTCCCAGGCTCCTGCCGCGGCTGAGCGTAGTTGACTGACAAGAAAAAAGGCGGCTCCTGAGCCGCCTTTTTCTTGAACGCTGCACTCAAGCCCGCATGCTTTGCTTCCGAAGTCATCCCATGAATCCCCAGTTCCTGCGCAGACATGTCGAGGTTCCGGCGTTAGCCTGGTTGATCGTGCCGGTCGCTTGGCTCGTCGCTCGCCCCTATTTCGGCATCCGTCATGACGCAGTGCTGTACACCGTTCAGGCGCTGAACCAGCTTTGGCCCGGGATCTTCTCGCAGGACGTGTTCTTCGCCCACGGTTCGCAGGACAAGTACAGCGTGTTTTCGAGGGTGGTGGGCTGGCTCTTCGACCATGTCGGCGTCGCGCCGTCCGAGGCCTACATTCCGCTGGCATTTCAGGCCTTGCTACTGCTGGCCGCGGTGTGGCTGCTCAAGTCGACCCGGCAGTTGACCGACTACGAGGTCTGGCTGGGCCTGCTGTCTCTGGCGGCGTTTCCACACATGTACGACGGCCAGTCCATCTTTGCGTTTGCCGAACCCTTTCTGACGGCACGGACTGCAGCCGAGCCGCTTTGCCTGCTGGCTATGGGCTTGCTGCTGACGGGGCGCCTGCGGGCCGCTGGGCTAACGTTTGTGTTGGCTGCCATCGTTCACCCGTTGATCACCCTCCCGGTGCTGTTCGTGGCCTGGGTCTACCTTTGCTTAGCGGATCGACGCTGGATGTGGGCGCTCGGTCTGCTTCCCATTCCGGTGGCGCTGGCGTTCGCTGGCGTGATGCCGTTTTACCAGTTGCTGGCGCGGTACGACTCTGCCTGGTGGGCCGAGGTGCTGGGACGCAATACACATGTGCTGCTTGGCTACTGGCAGGTGCAAGGTTGGCAAACCGTGATCTTCGATCTGGGCGTACTGGCTCTGGCCACCACGATGGTAGCGGGCTGGCTGAAGGCGCTGTGCCGGGCCACGATCCTGTCAACGGCCGTGCTGCTAGCGGTTTCGTTCGTCGGTGCGGACCTGATCCACAACGTGCTGATCACTAGCCTGCAGGTTTGGCGGGTTCTGTGGCTCACCCACTTGCTGACGCTGTTGGTCTTGCCACTGGTGCTGCTGCGGATCGCCATCTGCAAGCCGCTCGGGCTGATGGCGGCGTGTGCGCTCTTTCTGGCCGCGGTAGCGCTGCGCTGGCCGGCCGGCTGGGCGCTGGAGGCATGGGCGGCCCTCGCGCTGACGCTCCACCACCGCAAGGCCGAGCTTTCTCCAATGTACGTGAAGGCGGGAACGCTGGCGAGCCTGGCTGCCGTGGTGGCGCTGGGAGTGGTCATCGGTTCTGCCGGTGCCGGCGCGGTGGGGATGGGTGGAACGGCGACGGTGGCATCGGTTGTGCTGGCCTTCCTGACCACGCCGGCGGTGATCCTCGTCGGCGCGCTGGGGCTGCTCTGGGTGGTGACCCGGCCGCAGCGCTTTCGACTGCTGGCAGGCGCCGCGCTGGCTCTGTCGGCAGGGGTTGCCGCCGCGCATTGGGACCGGCGCGCCGACTGGCAGCGCTACCTCGAGTCCAGCCTGCACCGACCGCACCCGTTTCAAAAATTCATTGGCGAGCACCAGCAGGTTTATTGGCACGACAACGTTCTGGCCAGCTGGCTGATGCTCAAGCGGCCCAGCTACTACTCAGAGATCCAAGGGGCCGGGCAGCTCTTCAACCGCGGCACGATGGAAGCGCTCTCCAGCCGAGAACTGGAGTTCAAGGGTTTGCGACTTCAGGAAGAACTGTGCCGAATTGTCGACACGGTGACGGGGACCGATGTCGAAGCATCGTGCAGCCCGACGCTCGACTTGGCCGAAGAAATCTGCATCAAGCAGCCCCAGCTCGATTTCATGATCTTCGACCTGAAGCTGCCGCGCGGGGTGGTGGACGAATGGACGTTCAACCCGCCGTCCGGACAAAAACCCAAAACCTATTACCTCTATGACTGCAACAAATTTCGCGGCGCTTGAAGCGTCTACGGCCGAACCGCTGGTGTTGCCCGTGCGCGGTGCGCCGGGTGAAT
>JAYVEB010000235.1:0-10613 GCA_043749095.1 Burkholderiales bacterium
CTACGCGGCAAAGCCATATCGACATAGATTTCGCCGAGAAAAAACATCGACGCGGCCTCGCGGTTCAGCACCAGAATGTGCTTGCCGCGCCAGCCCTGGCCGCTGCGCGCCGCCAGCTCGGCTTCTAGCACCGGCGCCGAATCCGTGAACACGCGGTAACCGAACGGGCCGATGGCGCTGGCGATGTGATCGGCCAGCGTCTGCAGGCGCTGGCGCAGCACCTTGTGATAGTCGCGGCCGCGGGCATAGACCGACACGGTTGCTTGCTGAGGCGTCTTCAGGCGCTGCCATTCGATGGACTGCCAATCGCTGGACGCGCCCGGTGCAGGCGCAGGCAGGTAATCCATCCGCGCCGTCAACACCCGCAGCGTGCCCGGCACCAGCTCGGCCGGCCGGGCGCGTTTGAGGCCGTGGCGGGCCATGTAGTCCATGGAACCGTGGCAACCATCCGACAACCACGCCTGCAGGCCGGGTTCTGCCGCACTCAGATCGACGCCGGACACCCCGATCTGGGAAAATCCGAGCTGGTCCGCCCACGCCTGCATGCGCGACCACAACAGCGACAGGTCCACACCGTCCGCAGTCAACATGCCTCATTCCTCTCAAACGTTGGCTCGCTCTCCTTGCCAACGACTGCACCGCCATTCGCCGGCATGCCGATCTTAAAAGGCAGCACCGTGCGCACCGTGCGCACCGTGCGCACTGTGCGGGCTGTGCATTGGGCCGACGAGGCCGACTGCGCAGCCACTGCTCAAGCGCTGGCGGGGCAAGCATCGCTGCGTACGGCCTGCATTGAACTGCACGGCACCCTGGGCGCCGGCAAGACCTCCTTCGTGCGCCACCTGCTGCGCGCGCTCGGCGTGGTCGGTCCGATCAAGAGCCCCACCTATGCCGTGATGGAGCCCTACGCCCTGCCAGGTCTCGCCATCTGGCATTTCGACTTCTACCGTTTCGAGGACCCGCAGGAGTTCGAGGACGCGGGTTTTCGCGAGGTGTTTTCAAGCACTGGGCTGAAGCTGGTCGAATGGCCTGAGAAAGCGGCCGGCCTGCTGCCGCCGTGCGACCTGCGCATCGACATCGAGATGATCGATGAGCCGTTGAATGACACCGACGGTGACGACACCCGCCGGCAGGTCACGTTCCAGGCCCAGACACCGCTCGGCCTCGCGCTGTTGCCATGACGCGGCCATGAGACTGCCATGAGAACGGCCCGACCCGCACGTCCCCGATTGCCCTCGCGTCGACAAGCGCTGGCGCGCATGGGCACGCTGGTGCTGGCCCTGAACGCGCGCCAGCTCGTGCACGGCGCCGCGATCGTCGCGGTGCGGGTGTGGCCGGCGGCCGACTACACCCGGGTCACGATCGAGTCCGACAGCGCGCTGGCTGCGAAGCATTTCCTGGCCGAGAACCCGCCGCGGCTGGTCATCGATGTCGACGGGCTCGACCTGAGTCCGCAGCTGCGGGACCTGGTCGGCCAGGTGCGCGCCGACGACCCCTTCATTGCGGGCGTGCGCGTCGGCCAGTACCAGCCGCGCGTGGTGCGCCTGGTGATCGACCTGAAGCAGGCCATCAAGCCGCAGCTGTTCGCGCTGGCGCCGGTGGCTGCCTACCGGCACCGGCTGGTGTTTGATATGTACCCGACGCAGGAGCCCGATCTGCTGCTCGCGCTGGTGCAGGAGCGGGAGCATGCCGAGCAGCAGGCGGCGCAGGCAGTGCGCGATGCGCTGGGAGAGTTCATCGGCCAGGTCGATCGACCATCGGCGGCCTCGGCGCCGGGCCCGAGAGCCTCGGGCCCAGGGTCCAGCGCAGCAAGCGCCAACGCGGTAGCCGCTGAAAACGCCGCGTCGCAGTCGGGCCCTACCCGCGCGGCCGCCGAGGCGAGCGATGCGGCGAACAAATCGGCGAGCCGCACCAGCCGCCTGGTGATCGTCGCGCTCGACCCCGGCCATGGCGGCGAGGACCCGGGCGCGATCGGCCCGAGCGGGCTGCGCGAGAAGGACGTCGCGCTTGCAGTCGCCTTGCAATTGCGCGAGCGGCTGAATGCGCAGCCCGGCATGCGCGCGATGCTGACGCGCGACGCCGATTTCTTCGTGCCGCTGCAGGACCGGGTGCGCAAGGCGCGTCGGGTGCAGGCCGACCTGTTCGTGTCGATCCACGCCGATGCCTTCTTCACGCCCGAAGCGCGCGGCGCGTCGGTGTTCGCGCTGAGCCAGGGCGGGGCCAGCAGTGCGGCAGCGCGCTGGATGGCCAACCGCGAAAACCTGGCCGACGCGGTCGGCGGCATCAACGTCAAGGTCAAAGACACCTCGGTGATGCACGCCCTGCTCGACATGAGCACCACCGCGCAGATCAGGGACAGCCTGCGCCTGGGTGGCGAGGTGCTGGGACAGATCGGCCGCGTCGGGCGGCTACACAAGGCCAGCGTCGAGCAGGCCGGCTTCGCCGTGCTGAAGGCGCCCGACATCCCGTCGATCCTGGTCGAGACCGCCTTCATCTCCAATCCCGACGAAGAAGCCAAGCTGCGCGACGAGCGCTACCGGTCGCAACTGGTCGAAGCGTTGTGCACAGGCATCAAACGCTACTTTGCAAAGAACCCGCCATTGGCCCGCAACCGGGGAACCTGAGGTCGAGCAGGTATCCTCGGAGTACCCCCTTTTTTTATGCGCCACCGTGACTGCTACCGCCACCTTTGACGAGCCCGTCGTCAGCGCATCGCCTGGCATGGCATTCGACCCCGCATGGCAGGAACGGGCCCGCGGCCTGATCGGCGACCTGTTCCGTCGTTCCGCTGCGATCTACTGGACCGATCTGCTGCTGAGTTCGGCTGCGGCCTGGGCACTGACGGTTGTCTACTTCACGGCGCCGGCCTGGAGCGCGCTGCAGGTCTTTGCGTTCCTCGGGGCCAGCGTGCTGTTCTTCCGCGTCGGCACCTTCATCCACGAGATCGTCCACATGCCGGGCGGGCAGATGATGGGCTTCAAACGCGCCTGGAATGTGCTGCTGGGCATTCCCTTGCTGATGCCGTGGGTGCTGTACCGCAACCACATCGAGCACCACAACCACCTGCAGTTCGGTACGCCGGCCGACGGCGAGTACCTGCCGCTTGGCTCGTCGCCGCAGACCGAGACGCTGAAGTACGTCGGGCAGGCGCCGCTGCTGCCGCTGTTCATGATCGTGCGCTTCGGCGTGCTGGGCCCGCTGTCGTGGCTGCACGGCGGCATGCGCGAATGGGTGCTGACGCGGGTTTCAGCGGCAGTCTCGAACCCCTACTACGCCAAGCGCTTTCCGAAGCGCGACGAGCGGCATCTGCAGATCGTCGAGGCGCTGTGCTTCGCCTACCTGGCGACGATCGCCTTCCTGATGTGGCAGGGTTCGATCAGCGTCACGCAGTTCTTCATGGGTTATGCGCTGCTGGCCTTCACGCTGGCGCTGAACTGGGTGCGCAACCTGGCAGCGCACCGTTATGTCAACGGTGGCCAGCGCATGACGATGGCCGAACAGGTGGCCGAGTCGATCAACATCACCGGGCAGACCTGGTTGACGGTGTTCATGTTCCCGGTCGGTCTGCGATACCACGCGTTGCACCACATGTTCCCTGCCTTGCCCTATCACCACCTGGGCGAGGCGCATCGACGCCTGATGGCCGGCCTGCCGGCCGACGCTCTCTACCGAGGTTGCAACCGCGGCAGCTACTTCACAGCAGTGCGCGAGTTGTGGCAGTCGGCCCGGCAGACCCCGCAGGGCCAGTCGGCCATGCGGGCGTGGTCGCCGGGCTCCGGGCGCCCTTGAACGCGCACGCCCCCGCGCTGGCGACGCCGGACCTCCCTATCGTTGCCACGGCAAGCACGACCCCGTGCCTGATCGTCAACCCGCGCAGTTTCAGCGCATCGCGAGGCCTTGCGGTTCGGGCAACAGCGCTGGCCCGCTCGCATGGCGCCGAGGTGGTGAGCGTCGACGGCCCGGACGCCACCCGCGCCGTCGTTGCGGCGATCCTCGCGCGGCGCCAGCGCCAGGTCATGCTGCTGGCTGGTGATGGCACGGTCTGCGCCATCGTGGATCAGCTGTCGAACCTGCCCGTGGGCGCCTGGACGCCAGATCTGCTGGTGCTGCCCGGTGGCCGCACCAACCTGACGGCTGCCGACCTGGTGCCGGGGGGCCGCGCCTTGCCGACCTTGAAGCGGGCACTGCTGCTCGCCCGTGAACAGCGCTGGGACGCCGCGGTGGAAGAGCGCTGCGCGCTGCGCATCGAGCAATCCCCGGCCCCGCCGCGACATGGCTTCTTCTTCGCCGCGGCGCTGATCGACAGCGTGATCCGCCAATGCCATCAACATCGTGCAGACCTCAAGCTGCAGGGCGACCTGAGCACCATTGGCTACCTGGTGCGCCTCGGTGCACGCTCGCTGGCCGGCCGTTCCGGCATGAACTGCCCGCGTTTGCACGTGGACGCTGGCGCGTGCGGGACGCAGCACGCGCCGGTGCGGCTGCTGCTGGCAACCACGTTGCTGCACCGCACTGGCCTGTTTGATCCGTATGCGGCGCGCGGCCAGGGAGATGTGCGCCTGACCTCGGTCAGCGAAGACGCGCCGCGCTTCTGGCGATCGCTGCCGCGGCTTCTGACCGGGCGCTACACGCCGGCCATGAACGCCGTCAACGGCTACCTCAGCGGACGCAGCGAGCGTGTGCAGTTCAGCGGTCTTGGCAGCTACATGCTGGATGGCGAAGCTTTCGACGCCGACCCGACGCAGCCCGTCACCCTCAGCGCAGGCCCCCGGCTGCGCTTCATCCGGCCATGAGCAAGAAAACCCCACCGCAACCCAGCCGTTCGCTGCAGATGATCAGCGCGTTCGTCCGCGCCTACCCGGGCCGCAGCGCCGCGGCGCTGGCGGCGGTTTTCGCCGCAGGCCTGACGGACAGCCTGGGCATGTCGATGTTGCTGTCCATGCTGTCGTTCGCCACGAACACAGGCAGGCATGCCCCATCGATGCCGGAACGGATCGCGGTGCAGGTGACGCAGTTCATCGGGCTTCAGCCCACCACGGCGGTGCTGTTGTCGCTGTCGACGCTGCTGATCGCGCTGAAGGCGGTGTTGTCTCTCGTCGCAAACCGGCAGGTCGGCTACACCGTCGCCAACATCGCCACGGACTTGCGGCTGGCACTGATCCGCTCGGTGATGTCCGCCCGCTGGACACACTACCTGGACCAGTCGGTCGGCCGGCTCACCAACGCCGTCGCCAGTGAGGCGCAACGCGCCTCCGAGGCCTTTCAGCACAGTGCTGAGATGGCGGCGATGGTGCTCAATGCGGTGATCTTCCTCGGTGTCGCGCTGTCGATTTCGTGGCAGGCCGGGGTGGCCGCGATCGTCGCGGGCGCCTTGCTGCTGTTGTCGCTGCACACGCTGGTTCGCAGTTCGCTGCAGGCAGGCCGACATCAGACCGTGCTGCTGAGATCGCTGCTGTCGGTGATGAGCGGGCAAATGGCCGCCGCCAAGGCGCTGAAGGCGATGGCCCGCGAGGACCATGTCGATGCGCTGCTGTCCGACCAGACACGGGCCTTGCGGAAGGCCCTGCGCCGCCAGGTGATCAGCCGCGAGGCGATGGGCGCCCTTCAGGAGCCACTGCTGGCGATATTGGTTGGCATCGGATTCTTCTTCAGCCTGGTCGTGCTGGAACTGCCGATGGCCGAGGTGCTGGTGATGATTTTCCTGCTTGCGCGCACCGTCAGTTACCTGTCGAAGGCCCAGCGTTCCTACCAGCAGATCGTCGTGCGCGAAAGCGCCTACTGGTCGGTGATGGACCACATCAACGACGCACGGGCACAGGTCGAGGCCCCGGGCGGCGACCAGCGGGTCGCTCTGATCGAGGGCATCCGTTTCGAGGATGTGAGCTTCAGCCACGGCGAGCGCCGTGCGATCGTCGAACATGGCAGCTTCACCGTGTCGGCTCAGCAGCTGACGGTGATCATCGGACCGTCAGGCGCGGGCAAGACCACGCTGCTGGATCTGGTCGTCGGCCTGCTGCAACCGACCGCTGGCCACATCTTCGTCGACGGTGTGGCGCTCGGCGATCTGGATCTGCGCCAGTGGCGGCGTCAGATCGGCTACGTGCCACAGGAATCGGTGATGGTCGACGAGTCGGTGGCCTACAACGTCACGCTCGGCGAGGTCGGCATCAGCGACGAACAGATCCGCACGGCGCTGCGCGCCGCCGATGCGCTCGATTTCGTGGAGGCCATGCCCGACGGGCTGCAGACCCGCGTGGGCGAAGGCGGCTCGCGTTTGTCAGGTGGTCAGCGACAGCGCCTGGCCATCGCCCGCGCGCTGGTGCACGAGCCGAAGTTGCTGATCCTCGATGAGGCCACCAGCCACCTCGATGCGGAAGCGCAGGCGGCGGTGATCGAAGCCGTCAAGCACCTGAGGGGCCAATTGACGATCCTGGCCGTGGCGCACCAGGACCTGCTGATCCAGGCGGCCGACTGCGTCTACCGGCTGGCCGACGGGCATCTCAGCGTGTTGCAGCAACAGGCCAGTCCCACCCCGCTCGCAGCGCACGGTTGAATGGCAATGGCCTGGAATCTGCGGCGGTGGCGTCGCCGCGCGATGTTCCTCAGTTTGCGTACGCTGCTGCGTGTCATCGGGTTCCGCCATGCGCGCACCTTGGGCAGCTGGCTGGGCAACCTGCAGTTCTGGCTGGCCTGGCAACAGCGCCGACGGCTGCAACGCGAGGTCGCCCAGGTGCTCGGGCGCGCGACTGACGACAAGTCGGTGGCGGTGCTGCTGCGGGAAGCCTACCGGGTGAATAACGGCGCGCTGGTAGAAATCATGTCGATGTTCGACCAGCGCCAATCGGAGAGCGAGCTCGCAGCCCGCTGCGAGCTCGAAGGCCTGGAGCATCTGCGCGCGGCGATGACCGAGGGACGTGGCGCGATCGTGCTGGCGACCCACATGGGCAACGCGAGCCTCGCGATGATCCGGCTGGCGCAGGAAGGCTGGCCGGTGTCGCTGCTGTACCGCAAGGCCCGGATGATGTCGACCGGCTTTTTCCAGAGCGGTCTGGAGCAATACGGCATCCAGGCCATCCTGGCGAATGGCGGCATCCGCGCCTATGGTCAGATGCTGGCCGCGCTGAAACAGGGCCGTGTGCTGTTCCTGATGATGGACCAGGGCCTGAGAAAGGCCGAGAACGGCGTGATGCAGCGCTTCCTTGGCAAGGACGTGCCAATGCCCGCCGGCCCCGCACAACTGGCCCGCGTTTCACGATCGCCGGTGCTGCCGATGGTGGCCATGGCGGCCTCGCCGGTGTGGCGATTCGCGATTCAGCCACCGGTGACGATCGGGCAAGGGTCGCTGGAGGCCGATGTGGACTTCCTGACACGCCTCACAGAGGCGCAGGTGCTGCAGCATCCAGAGCTGTGGAGCTGGCATCACCGACGCTGGAGTCAGTTGCCAATGGCATCCGCTCCTGCGCGTGCATCGTCCGACCAGAGCCTTCATACCGATGACCGATAGGCAGGGTCGGATCCCAGCCTTCCAACGATCACCTATGGTTTCCAAGACGAACCCCGCCCCGATCTGGGTCTTGATGGGCAAATGGCATGGCGACAACCAGCAGTTGCTGGCGATCGCCGAAGCGCTGCAGCTGCCGTTTCAAGCCATTCCGCTGCGCTTTAACCACGCCTCCAAGATCCCCGCCCCGATCCGGGCTTCCAGCCACATCGGCTGGCGCACCGACCAGCCGCTGGGCCCGCCGTGGCCGCGCATCGTGCTGGCCGCTGGCGGCAAGAGCGTGCCGACCGCCCGCTGGATACGCCGACAGTCGGGTGGCCACACGAAGCTGGTCCACGTCAACCGCCCGTGGGCGCCGCTGTCGTGGTTCGACCTGGTCATCACCACGCCGCAGTACGCCCTGCCAGCGCGCCCGAACGTGCTGTCCAACCTGATGCCGTTCCTGCCGCCGCCAACCGAACCGCCCCCCGAGCAGTGGCTACCCTCGGCTGCGACATCGATGCCTCGCCCGTGGACCGCGGTGCTGATCGGCGGCGTCACCCGGCCCTATGTGTACTCCGATGCCGCGGCCCGCACACTGGCCGCCACGGTGAATCACCAGGTGCGCGAAGTCGGGGGAAGTGCCTGGTTGCTCGACAGCCCGCGCACCCCGCCGAACACCATGCCGATCCTGGAGCGCTCCGTGGAGGTTCCTTCGCACACCGTTCACTGGCGCGGCGAAGGCAAGAAGGCTTACCGCGCGCTGCTGGCCTCGGCCGATCGTTTCATCGTCACCGAGGACAGCGCGTCGATGACGACGGAAGCCTTGCTCAGCGACAGGCCGGTGGCGCTGTTCGATCTGCCGACGCGGCCTGGTTGGAGCAGGCGGTTCGCGTCCGCATGGCGCACCGCCGCCGAGCGCGCGCCTTCATCGATCACCGCGCGCATTTTCGAGGCGGTGATCGACTTCGGGATGCTGACGGCGGTGCGCGATGTCCGACTGCTGCATCGCGCGCTGGGACAGGCCGGCATGTTCGATGGGAGCAGTTGCCCGACCACCTGGGCAGAGCGCGAACGCCAGGTGACCTTGGCACGCATCAACGCACTGTTCGACGGGCGTTGAGCACCGCGTGCCAGTTCACCGGCTGACAAAGCGTCAGGACGCCGGCTCGGTCAGCGCAGTGACACCGGGGCCATGCGTTCGGGCCGACCCCTTCATCTCGGCGCACGCCTTTTCCAGCGCATCGGCGCGCAGGTTTTGCGAATCGATCTCGGAGCGAAGCAGTGATTCGGAAATGCTGCCCTCCTCCAGACACTCGCCCAGCAAGCGGAAAAAAAGCTGTTCCTGTGCGGGATCGGGGTGGGGCTCGTAATAGCCGGTGGGATGTGTGCCCGTCAAAGCCGCCCGCGCGCGGCGCACGGAGGCACCAATGCGCTTGCGCAGCGTCAGGCCGCGCAGCGTGAAATCAGCGGGCAGGCCCGTCTTCCACGGCTGAGTTCGCCGCTGCGTGTTGTGCAGCATCTTGGTCTCGCCCTGCAGCCGGTCGAAATCGTTCCACTGCGGCTCCAGCGGCGCAACGCTGCCAGGGGGCTCGAGCCGCAGCCACATCCAGTCACGGTAGTCGTACTTGCCAAGAAAGACCTTCTCGAAGTCGGCCTCCCAGGCCCAGTGCTTCAGGCGCGCGCAGTCCATCAGCATCACGCTCGACGCGTAGTCGGACTGGGATCGCCCGTCACCAGACACGGGCCGGGCCATGACGGCAGCGCCACCCATGTCACGCTCGAACAGCTCATTGATGTCGGCCAGGGCAAACACATCCGGGTCGGTCATGACGGCGCGCCCGACGTACCCCATCTGCTCGGGCGCCGCGAATCGCAACGGTGTGAATGACTGCGAATCGTCGTTTCGCCAGACCACCTGCCTGCCCTCGCGCAGGTAGCTTCGGCCTTCGAAGCCCGCAAGCGCCGGAAAATCAGCGGTGTTCAGAATACGGACGTCAAACCGCTCGGGCGCTGCGCTGTGGCGGATCAATGCGTGACGGGCCACCATCGCGCCGAGCATCTGCTTGGGATTGGTATGGATGAAGACGACGTTGCGCATATCGGATGTCATGGCTCAGGGAACGCTCGATAAGGCCACCGGCAACGATCAGCGCACACGCTGCCAGTAGTCCTCAGTGCGCTGGACGATCAGATCGTCAGCGCGGCTCGTCCCCTGATCCTTCCTGTCACCCTTCATGTGATCCATGAAAGCGCCCAGGCGGGAATTGATGAGCACATGCGAGGTGCGCCAGCCGATGCCTTCGGCAATGTCGTGAATGTAGGCGCCGCGCGCATGCGCACGCTTGCGAACCACATCGAACAGGTAGGAGTCGTGGAACTCGCGTTCGGCAAACAGCAGATCCTGCGAGTACATCGCTTCGAACTCGGCGAGCAGGCGTGCCGTCTCGGGATGTCGCAGGTTGTAGACCACGAAGCCGCACTCGCTGTAATTGCGCCGCCGCAGGCAGGACGCGGCACTGTGGGCAGGAGCCAGCGCTTCCAGTTCCTCCGCGGTCACCTTCGCGAAGAAGCGCGTGTCGGCGTCGATCCAGATCAGCGCGTCGGCGTCGGTGCGGCGGGCGGCATCGAAGATCGCGTAGGTCTTGTGCGCGAAGCGAACCGCATCCCACCGAAAACGCCCCTTGCGGGTACGCACCGGCAGCGGCAGATTCAGCGCACCCACACGCAGCCGCGCCCAGGGGCGCCAACGTCCATGCGCCCGTGGATTGGCTGCATGTCGCGCCTTGAACGAGGCCAGGTCAGGGCACTCCGCCACCAGGTCATGCGGCTCGATGCGACCGGCCGACGCCGGCGGCTGGAAGCCCTCGTGGTAAAGCATCAGCGGAACGTCAGCCGGCCAGTGTTCGAGAAAGGTTTCGACCATCTCGCGCCCGTACGCCTCATAGCCAGCGGCATGGCAGGTGGAGACAACGGCGAAACGGCGCATGGGGGAAATTTGTAGGGGCATCCAGCACAATCTGCGCTTGATCATGATCGCTAGGGGTCTGGGCGGCAGAAGGGAAGTCCCTGACTGCAGATGGCACGGGAGGTGCGTTGATGCGGCATGGCCGCGAACTACCTTCCCTACGAA
>JAYVEB010000236.1:0-3240 GCA_043749095.1 Burkholderiales bacterium
TCCTTGTGCCAGAGGGCAGGTTCATCCACGTCCCACAGGTCTTTGGCAAATTCAAGCTTGCCCTTTTTGTCGTCGGCGGGCACGTTGAGGGCAAAGGCCAGCAGGCGGATCATCATGCGTTCGTCGGCCTCGGACGGATGGCGGGCAATGATGACGTTGTGGTCGGCGTAAACGCTGCGGTCCATGTCGGCAATGGCCAGTTGGGCTTTGTGGATGGTGGCTTTGAGTGCCATGGTGGTCTTCTTTGTGTCTGCGAGAGTTAATCTCGTATTGGAACAGAGCCTGAGGCGCGGGCGGTGTTTGGTAAGTCTGGCTATAGTTTGCCCATATGACGACAGATCACACTCATCCCCATGCTCACCCGCACGAGCCACTCGAACCAGCCTGGAAGCACGACGGTGTGCGGGTGATCGGGGCCAACCAGCTTGACAGCAGCACTGCACAAACGCCGGGTATGGATCGCAAGGCGGCGATTAATTTTGCACGTGTGGGTGCGCAAAAGTTATGGGCCGGCACCGTCACCATACACGCCGATGCCAAAACCGGCGCCCATCACCATGGTCATCTTGAAAGCGTGATCTACGTCATCAAGGGTCGGGCCCGCATGCGCTGGGGTGAGCGGCTGGAGTTCACGGCCGAGGCCGGGCCCGGCGACTTTATCTATGTGCCGCCCTATGTGCCGCATCAGGAAATCAACGCCAGCCCCACTGAAGTGCTGGAGTGTGTGCTCTGCCGCAGCGATGGCGAGGCGGTCGCGATTAATCTGGACATTGAGCCGGTTGAAAAACCCGACACGGTGTTATGGATCGACCCGACGCATCCGCAGGGCGGCCTTTGAGGCAAGCCTGTGTCGGCCTTGAAGTGGGCAACCATTGCTTACGAATTTCACATTCACGTACACGCTGTTTTGCGCTAGCCTGTTAACAATAGACAGATGAAAACACAAATTACTAAACCACTTATGCTGGCGACTCTTGTCGCCTTGTCTGCCCTCTGGGGCGGTGCGGCCG
The DNA here is from genome assembly GCA_043749095.1 of Burkholderiales bacterium. Taxonomy (GTDB): domain Bacteria; phylum Pseudomonadota; class Gammaproteobacteria; order Burkholderiales; family Burkholderiaceae_C; genus PBB1. The sequence continues at coordinate 1,011 of JAYVEB010000236.1, forward strand.
TTCAGGCCGCCACGCCAATAGTCAACGCCACGGTTGAAGGTTCTCTGGCGCCTGGCGTGTATGGCCGTATTGATATTGGCACGGCGCCACCGCCGCCACTGATTTACGCGCAACCCATCGTCATTTACCAATCACCGGTGGTGCTACAGCAGCCGCCCTTGTATTTGCACGTGCCACCGGGGCATGCTAAAAAATGGTCCAAGCATTGCGCCAAATACAACGCCTGCGGTCAGCCGGTTTACTTTGTCAGGGTCAAGGGTGACGATGACTATGAGCGGCGTGGTGGCAAACACCGGGGTGAGGACAAGCATGAAGGCAAAGGTCACGACAAAGGTCACGACGAGGGTCATGGCAAGGGAAAACACGAGCGTTGACAGTAGCGCTGACAGTAGCGGTGAGGGGCTTGGCATTGTGAGAAGATAGGCGCACTTCAGTAAGGAACCTCATGAAAGCAACCTGGCAAGGCGCACTGATTGCGCAAAGCGATGACACCATAGTCCTTGAGGGCAACCATTATTTCCCCGAGAGTTCACTCAACCGCGATTTCGTCACTTTCAGCAACCACCACACGACGGGTGCGAAAGGCCAGGCCAGCTACTACTCGCTGTTGGTGAATGGTGAGATGAACACCGACGCCGCCTGGTACTACCCCGACCCCACCACAGCGGCGGAAAACATCAAAGGTCACATTGCCTTTTGGAAGGGCGTGAAGATTGAGGCTTAAGGCATAGAGATTCGGGGTTCAACCCCGCACCGGCACTCGCCGAGCATGATTCCATTCAGTGCGAGGAGCCAGCGCAGTATCTGGCTGAACACGGCATTGGAGAAAATCTGTCGGCGCGAAGCGCTAGTCTGACGCTGAGTGTCATGCGCTCTATGCCCGGCCAGCCAACCCCAAAAAACAGTCGCGCGTAGGTCGGCATGTTGTCTGATAGCGCTCTGGCGCTAGCCGGATTACAACTACTGCATGGTCTGCCGCTTGTGGCGAATCGGTGGGCTGTTGCAGGAATGGGCTGACTGGCCATGCCTGTGAATCGTCGCCTGCTTCAGAGGAGTTTCCATCATGTTCAAGCACATTCTGGTTCCCGTTGACGGCTCAAGCACCGCAAATCAGGCACTTGAAAAGGCGGCGGCCATCGCGCACGCTTTCAAAAGCGCGGTGACGGTCATCTGCGTTATCGACATCTATGCTTTTGCCGGTCTGGGCGGTGATGTTGCTTACGGGCAGGCCGAATATCTTGAAGCGGCTACGGCCGAAGCGCACTCGGCGATCAATAACGCCAAGCTTTTTTTCGAAACCAGCGGCTTGGCGGTCACCGCAACAGTGCTGGAAGGCCAGGTGATCTATAAAAGCATTCTGGAGGCGGCGGACTCGGCGCAAGCGGACCTGATTGTGATGGGTTCGCATGGCCGAAAAGGGCTTGAAAAGCTGGTGCTTGGCAGCGTGGCTGGCCAGGTTTTGTCGCATACCCACCTGCCAGTGATGATTGTTCGGGAATAAATGAACGGCGATGGATTTGTTGAACTACGATCTGGCCCGTAGATTTGCCGTAACTTGAAAACTTGCATGCACCCGACAAGCTGCTGCGATTAAGGGTGAGTTTTTCACCTCACTGAAACAATGAACCCCTACGCTCAGAGATTTATTCCAGTTCCCAATAAAAGCGAGAACAAGGCGCGAAGCCGCAGACAGTGCTGCAGCACGGCAAGGTGAAGCAACGCCGTTATCGTTTTTATTGGGAATTGGAATTACATGTTTATTGTTTGAGGCTGGAGAGCACCGTGAAGTCAAGTGATGAACAATTAATGCAGCGTCTGCGCAACGAACTTATCGACAGCTACGATGAAGAGTTGGAGATGGAGCTTGACGACCGCACGTTGGGCGAACTGACTGGTGAAGGCGGTGCCACCATCAGCGCGCAAGACAAGGAAAGCCGCCGCCAGTATTTCCGCGAGCTGTTTCGCCTGCAGGGCGAGCTGGTCAAGCTGCAGGACTGGGTTGTCAGCACCGGCCACAAAGTGGTTATTTTGTTTGAAGGCCGGGATGCTGCCGGCAAGGGCGGCGTCATCAAGCGGATTACCCAACGGCTCAACCCGCGCATTTGCCGTGTCGCCGCATTGCCAGCACCGAGCGACCGTGAGCGGACCCAGTGGTACTTTCAGCGTTATGTGTCGCACCTGCCGGCCGCCGGCGAAATCGTGCTGTTTGACCGAAGCTGGTACAACCGCG
>JAYVEB010000237.1:0-3233 GCA_043749095.1 Burkholderiales bacterium
TGTGTGTGTGTGTGTGTGTGTGTGTGTGTGTGTGTGTGTGTGTGTGTGTGTGTGTGTGTGTGTGTGTGTGTGTGTGTGTGTGTGTGTGTGTGTGACTTCTTTGGCGTCGCACAGAGTGACAACAGAGCGCGAACTAACAAGCAGCGGGCCAAAGAAACGATGCGTGTAGTGCGCGCGGTCTTCGCGCCACTTGTACTGACATCACGGCCGACGCGTACGATACGCTTAAAGCCTGCACGTTCTTGTGCTGCGTGTGTTGCGGGGCTCAAGCGCTGCAAAGTTGAAGTGCAGATGCGTGTCGTGCTTTGCTCGTGTGTGAGAACGCCGTGTCTCGACCGGCGTGGACGACACGCGCACACGCAGGCGCACGGAAGCTCGACTGCCGGTCTGCGTGCTGCCGCTGTTGGCCTGCAGGGCGTTGTCGTCGCTCGTTCTCGGGCAAGCTCCTCGCGCCGGTGTGTTGCCGCTCGCAGCGCGGACGACGACAAGGGCAAGAGCGACTATTATTCTCGGCTTTTGAAAGCGGAGGCCGACCCGATTCCGAATCGCGACAACCTAAAAACCAACCTTCAGTTGGGCGCTGCGGTTGCGGCGACCTTGGCGGTGCTCGTGTTTTTGTTTTTGCACTCCAACGGCCTTGCGTGAGGCTGGACTCGGTAGGGCGCAGCCAACCTTTGTTTTGCACCTCGCGTCGGGCACGCTCCGGCGCGTTGCATTCCAGCATGCAGACGTCCGAAACAACGTGTTGCTTTGGCGCGGAAGAAGGCCAGTTTTGCGGATTCATTTGAGCAACGCTCCACCTGTCACTGCGCATGGTTCTACTGCAGTATCGCTACTACTGCAGTGCTGATCACCAAAATGCTGGACTTCTTGAGGGCGAACGAATTTTTGCGGGGGGCTGGATTTGCAAGGGAGGCTGCGATGAAATGTGAGGTAGGCGCGGGCGCGTGGAGGACGATTCTTCACGTGCGTGGTCCCACCAGTGCACGTGCAACAAGAAGGCGTAGCAGTTCTACTCTCTATTATCTATGGCTCTAAAAGTAGACAGGTAGTATAATTGGGTCCTCACGCGGATGAGCGGTGGGACGGCGGGTCGTCGTCGCCGCCGCTTGCGCGCGAGCCGCCCCTCCCGGCCCGCTCCCCGCCCACCCCGCCGCCCGCGGCGGCAGCCGCGCCCCAGGCGGCGCGGTTGGCGGCGACGCGGCACAGGCAGGCGGAACCCAGGCTCTGGTCTACGAGGGCGAGCGCCCTGAACAGCGGCGCCACCACAAAGTCGATGAAGCCGCACTCCAGGCGCGCAGCGGCCGCGGCGTCGCCCGCCGCGCAGGTGGGCACCGTCACGGGCAGGCCCGCGGCCGCCTCGGCGTGCGCCTGCGCCGTGAACTCGGCGGCCAGGTCGCCCGCGATGCGGCGGGACAGGTCGTGCGGCAGGAGCGGGTTGCACAGGTCGGCGCAGTGCAGCAGACTGTGTGGAGTGTGAAAAACGAGTGAGGGGGAACGTTCGAAGCGACAGCTTGCGCCAGCCAGCAGCCCCTTTTTCGGCGGAAACACGCACAACGTGACGAGTAGCATGCGGTCATCCAGGCTCGCGCGGCTGAGGCTCACAACGAGGGGCGGGCCCCCGCCGCCGGCGCCGATGACGCCGCCGCCGCCGCCGCCGCCGGGGGGCGCGTCCTGCGGCGGCGGCGACACGCGCAGCAGCAGGGTGTCGACCACCTCCTTGTGCTTCGCCACTGCGAGGGCGCGCGTCAGCCGGGAATAGAAGAAGAATCGATGGCTGGTTAGCTATCGCTCCCGGCTGGCGCGTCGCGTCACAACGCACTGTCCGTGCTGAGCACGGCTTTGAGCAGGAGCCGGCGGAGGGTGCCCAGCTGCGGGCCGCGCAGGTGCGATACGAGCCGCGACTCCGCGAGGAGCGCCCACAGCAGCGACGCGTGGTGGTTTTCCAGCACGCTTGCATCGTTGTGCCGCAGCGCCAACTCGGATCCCGAGTTCACCTGGGGGAGGAGGAGGGAGGAGGGGCGCAACTGAGGGCTGTTGTGCGCATGATAAGACGAGTGCGCATGATAAGACGAGTGCGCATAAATACGAGGACGAGACGAGTGCGCAGCCGCGCCTGAAACGCGTTGGTCGTCCCCGGGTGGCCGAGGTCGTGCCCCAACGCGGCTAACAGCAGCGCGAGGACATCCAGGTCTTCCATCAAGTCGCGCAGCAGGGGCGGCCCGTCGTGGGTGACAAACAGATACGCGGCGTGGGTCACGGTCACCGCGCTGGGGAAAAGGGAGGGGGGTGACGGGAGTGAGTGGATCATTGAAGCAGAAGAACCATTGAAGAACCATTGAAGGCCTTCTGGTTCTGGCTGCAGAACCACAGCCGGCCCGGCCGCACACGCACTGGCGCCAGCAGTGGAACGGGCGCGGCCCGTACGCGGAAGCGCAGGCGCCCACGAAGGCCACGAGGCGAGAGGGCGAGAGTGCGAAGCGTCTCACGAGGCCCAAGCGATGGAACATGTGCACAACGAGTTCTGCGAGGCGCGCGTCCGTACAGCTCCACGCGTCGAAGCCGAAGGAGGCCAGCGCCGCGCACGCGTCGGGCGCCCCTTCGTCCAGCGCGCGGAGGTCGTCGTGCGTCGCGGGCGACGCATCGCAGTCGCCCTCGCACCGCTCGGGCGCGGCGCGCGCGGCGCCGGACGCCGGCGGCGCGCCGCTGCTGCCGCTGTCGCCGCGGCCACCGCCCTCGTTTTCAGCGCTGCTCTCCCCGTCTCGAGACGCCTGTCCGTTGAGCGCAAACACGCGGCGCACGAAGATCGCGCCGCCCACGGCGGAGGACAGCAGGTGCAGCGTCGCCTCCTCGGACGAGTGCTGCGACGAGGAGTGGCCCAGCCGGTTTGGCCCGAAGCACGCGATTAGGACGCCGACAGCTTCGCCGTGGCCCGCCGTCAGTGGCCACGTCACAGCCGCGGCCACGTCGCCGGGCGGGCCTGCGGCCGCAAGGGCTGCCCAGTCTGGAAACGACGCGAGGCCTCTGGGAAGCAAGAGGCTGTCAAAGGGCTCGCACGCCGCAGCCGCCGCGCCCACGCTGGTCGCTGCCGCGCCCGCCGCCGCCGCCGCGCCGCCCGGCTGCAACACCGCGCGCAACGCGGAGGCGTAGCGCTCGTCGCCCGCGATTTCAAAACGGCAGCGGGCGAGATTGAAGCCGCCGCCGCCGTCGCCGCCGCCGTCGCCGCCGCCGCC
>JAYVEB010000238.1:0-10586 GCA_043749095.1 Burkholderiales bacterium
CGCTACCTGCAGCACCGCAAGCTGCTGGACACCCGCGCGCGCAAGGTCTGGGGCGTGTTCGGCGACGGCGAGATGGACGAGCCGGAAAGCATGTCGGCCCTGACACTGGCCTCCCGCGAGAAGCTCGACAACCTGATCTGGGTGGTGAACTGCAATCTGCAGCGTCTGGACGGTCCGGTGCGCGGCAACAGCCGCATCATCGATGAACTGGAAGCATTGTTCGTCGGCGCCGGCTGGCGCGTCATCAAGCTGGTGTGGGGTTCCGACTGGGATGGGCTGTTCGCCAACGACACCACCGGCGCACTGGCACAGGCCTTTGCGCAAACCGTCGATGGCCAGTTCCAGACCTTTGCAGCCAAGGACGGCCGCTACAACCGCGAGCACTTCTTCGGCCAGAACCCGCAGCTGGCTGCCTTGGTGCAGGGCCTGAGTGACGAGCAGATCGACCTCCTCAAACGGGGTGGTCACGACCTGGTCAAGATCCATGCGGCGTACCACGAGGCGATGCTGACCACAGGCTGCCCGACGGTGATCCTGGCGCAGACCAAGAAGGGCTATGGCATGGGCGCTGCAGGCCAGGGCCGGATGACCACGCACCAGCAGAAGAAGCTGGCGCGCGAAGACTTGATTGCATTCCGCGACCGTTTCAAGCTGCCGCTGTCCGACGAACAGGCGGCTGCACTCGAATTCGTCAAGCCGGATGCTGACAGCCCCGAAATGCGCTACCTGCATGCTCGCCGAGCAGCGCTGGGCGGTGGCATGCCCAAACGCACGACGCAGGCCGACGCCGTGCCTGTTCCGAGCATTTCGAAGTACGCAGAATTCGCGGTCCAGGCCGACGGCAAGGAGATGAGCACTACGATGGCGTTCGTGCGCATGCTGACCAACCTGCTGAAAGACCAGGCGCTGGGCCCGCGCTTGGTGCCTATCGTCGCCGACGAGGCGCGCACATTCGGCATGGCCAATCTGTTCAAGCAGATCGGCATCTATTCGAGCGAGGGTCAGGCCTACGAGCCCGAAGACATCGGCTCCTTGATGAGTTACCGCGAAGCCACCAACGGCCAGATCCTGGAAGAAGGCATCAGTGAGGCCAGTGCCATGAGCAGCTGGACGGCGGCCGCCACCAGCTACTCCTTGCATGGCCTGGCCATGTTGCCTTTCTACATCTACTACTCGATGTTCGGATTCCAGCGCGTGGGCGACCTTATCTGGGCCGCCGCCGACCAGCGCTCGCGCGGGTTCCTGCTGGGGGCCACGGCCGGTCGAACGACGCTGGGTGGAGAGGGCCTGCAACACCAGGATGGCAGCAGCCTTCTGCAAGCGTCGACCGTGCCCAACTGCCGCGCCTACGACCCCTGCTTCGCTGGCGAATTCGCGGTCATCCTAGACCACGGCATGCGCCAGATGCTGGAAAAGCATGAAGACGTTTTTTACTACGTCACGCTGATGAACGAGAACTACGCGCAGCCCTCGTTGCCAGCGGGCGTCGAGGCAGACGTGATCAAGGGGCTGTATCGATACGCCTCACTCGCGGCCGCGACCGACCCGGTGCGCGTGCGCCTGGTAGGCTCCGGGACCATCTTGCGCGAGGTGATCGCCGCGGCCGAGTTGCTGGCGCAAGACTGGCACATCGCCTCCGAAGTGTGGAGCGCGACCAGCTTCAGTGAACTGGGCCGCGATGCCCGTGAGGTTGAGCGCTGGAACCGTCTGCATCCGCAAGAGGCGGCCCGCGTCAGCCACGTGCAGCAATGCCTGAGCGCAGACGCCCCAGTGGTGATCGCCAGCGACTATGTGCGAGCCTGGCCGCAGTTGATTGCCGGGTATTTGCAGGCGCCGGTGACGACGCTGGGCACGGACGGCTTCGGTCGCAGCGACACGCGCGTCGCATTGCGAAACTTCTTCGAGGTCGATCGCTTCCAGATTGTGCTGGCGGCGCTGACCGCACTGCGCACGCAGGGGCTGGTGGATGCGGCGACCTGCACGCAGGCCATTGCCAAGTATTCCATCGCGCCTGAACAACTGGCTTCCTGGACATGCTGACACGCACGATGACGTGGAAGCTGCCTACCCGCGCCCACTGAAATGTGGGCCGTTGCTGAAGTGAGCCCCTGAGGCAGGGCCACGGGAGGTTCGCCAGCAGAGCCCCGATCGTCGAGCAAATTGAGCTTCGAACGCATCGGTAAGCAACCACTTTGAAGGGGCCGGCTTTCCGGGCAATGCGTGTCAGTAAACGAGGCAGGCAGGCCACATTAGCCTTGGGACTTTCCCCTGACCGCAGCAGGGTAGCGCCTTGCGGCACGGGCTCGGTGAGATCCTTTTTCGCTTACAGTGTCGTTGTTGGTATGGCCGCTGACCTGCGGTAGTTAAAACAAATGACAGGAGACCCCATGCGTGTGATTCCGATCGCGCCTTCGGCACAGTCCAGTGCTGACGGCACTTCATGCCAAGAAGACGACGGCCAGGTGCCCAGGCTTGACCTGCCGCTGGTGCGGCGCGAATTCCTAAAGGGTTCGGGCGTGCTGACAGGCGCTATTGCCACCGGCTCGGTGTTGGCCACGCTGGCGCCGTCACCTGTGTGGGCGTTGGAGCTGAAGCAGCTCACCACCGGTGAGGGTCAAACGTTGATCGCGGTAGGCCGGGTGCTCTATCCGCACAAGAAGCTGCCTGATGCGGTTTATGCGCTTCTGGCCAAGGATCTGGACGGCAATGCTGCGGCCCTTCCGGTGGTGCGCGACGGTATCGCTGCGCTCGACAAAGCTGCCGGCGGCAGTTTCATCAAGGTGCCTGCGGCGAAGAAACTCACTCTGGTTAAGGCCATCGAGGGCACGCCGTTCTTCAACACCGTGCGCGGCCAGTGCATCACCTCGCTCTACAACAACGACATGGCCTTCGCCGTCTTCGGCTACCCCGGCGCGTCGTGGGACAAGGGCGGTTACCTCACACGTGGCTTCCAGGACCTCAAGTGGTTGCCAGCACCAAAGGCAGAGGCCAGCCCGCCTGCCTGGTGAGTTGATTTCCTTCATTGGCCACATGGCCACCAGCCGACACGGCAAGAATCAAAAGAATCGCAGGAGACAAGATGGCGAAGTTTGACATCAGCGACGACTCGTTAGTCGTCATCATTGGTTCGGGCGCTGGCGGCGGCACGTTGGCCAACGAGTTGTGCCAAAAAGGCATCAAGGTCGTGGTGCTGGAAGCTGGCGCGGTTCAGTCCAGCGAGACGTTTATTCAAGATGAGTGGAAGTCGTTCGGCCAACTGGCTTGGCTCGACCCGCGTACCACCTCCGGTACCTGGGGCGTTGCGAAGGATTTTGCTGGCCTGCCTGCCTGGGTTTGTAAAACCGTGGGAGGCACCACGACGCACTGGGCCGGCGCATCGCTGCGCTTCCAGGAGCACGAATTCAAGGTGCGTACCACCTACGGCGATATCAAGGGCGCTAACCTGATGGACTGGCCGGTCACGCTGAAAGAGCTTGAGCCGTATTACGCCCGCGCTGAAAACAAGATGGGCGTGACGCGCACCAACGGCATCCCAGGGCTTCCAGGCAACAACAACTTCAAGGTGATGTACGCTGGCGCCACCAAGCTGGGCTACAAGGAAGTGCACACTGGCCGTATGGCGATTAACAGCCGCCCGCGCGACGATCGGGCCCAATGTCTTCAGCTGGGTTTCTGCTTCCAGGGGTGCAAGAGCGGTGCCAAATGGAGCACGCTGTACACCGAGCTGCCAAGGGCCGAGAAGACCGGCAACATGGACCTGCGCCCCGAGTCGCATGTGACACGCATCGAACATAACGATGCTGGCAAGGTCACCGGTGTCGTTTACTTCGACAAGGATGGCAAGGAGCAGCGGCAGAAGGCTCGCATCGTCTGCGTCGCCGGCAACTCGATCGAGACACCGCGCTTGCTGCTGTTGTCGGCATCGAACCTGTTCAAAGACGGCCTGGCAAACAGCTCGGGCCAAGTTGGCCGCAACTACATGCGGCACATGACCGGCTCGGTCTACGGCATGTTCAAACAACCGGTGCACATGTACCGTGGCACGGTGATGGCCGGGATCGTCCGTGACGAGGCAGTTCACAACACGAAGCGGGGCTTCGCTGGCGGCTACGAAATGGAGACGATCTCGTTGGGCGTGCCGTTTCTTGCCGCATTCCTGAAGCCAGGTGCATGGGGAAGCGATTTCACCGAGTACATGGACAACTACACCCACCTCGCCGGGATGTGGATGGTGGGCGAAGACATGCCGCGCGAGACCAACCGGGTGACGCTGAACTCCAATGTAAAGGACAAATGGGGCAATGCTGCGCCCAACGTGCACTACGACGACCATGAGAACGACATTGCCATGCGCGAGCACGCCTTCACACAGGGGCAACGCGTCTACCAAGCCGCTGGCGCGATCAAGACGTTCCGCACACCGCCCTACCCGTCGACGCACAACATGGGTACCTGCCGAATGGGTGCCGCGGCCAAGGACAGCGTGTGCAATGCGTACGGACAGACGCACGACATCGCCAATCTGTTCATCAGCGACGGCAGCCAGTTCACCACCGGAGGCGCCGAAAACCCGACACTGACCATCGTGACACTGGCCATCCGCCAGGCCGAGTACATCGCGCAGCAAATGACGGCGCGTACGATATGATCGGGTAATCCCTACCCGACCATATCGTCCGATGACCTTCAGTACCGAAAACTATCCCGGCGTCTGCGCCGAACCCAGCGCGGCGTCGAATGGCTTTGTGTTCAACCACAGCATGCTGCGCGTCAAGGATCCAGCCATATCCTTGGATTTTTACACCCGCATCTTCGGCATGCGGGTGTTGCGCAAGCTGGACATCACCGAGATGGAGTTCTCGCTGTATTTTCTGCAGCGCACAGTAGCCGGTGAATCAGCACCCGAGGACGTGAGCGAACGCACTGCGTGGACTTTCGCGCAGCGTGGCATTCTGGAGCTCACCCACAATTGGGGGTCAGAAACTGACGCTGATTTCAAGTACCACGACGGCAACGCACGGCCGCAGGGTTTCGGTCACATTTGCTTCTCGGTACCCGATCTTGATGCGGCGGTCCGATGGTTTGACGAGAACCAAGTCGTCTACGTCAAGCGGCCCGAGCAGGGCAAGATGAAGGACGTGGCCTTCATCAAGGATCCGGATGGGTATTGGATCGAGATCGTTCAACCTGGGCTGCTGAAGAATCTGGGGCGCTGAGTAGGGCTACCCTGGGCGGCCTCTCTGGCCTCTGGTCAGAGGTTTCCCAGGACGCGCCCAACCGCTCTGGTGAATCCAAGGCTGGCGCCGTCTACAACGCCCGGGTTCTCGTTCAGCCCTACGATGTCGTCCAAGCGGTAACGCTCCACCTTTCGGTAGAGCGTGCTTCGCGACACACCCAAGGCACGTGCCGCCTTCGCCAAGTTGCCTTGATGCTCTTTGATCGCGCGCACGATGGCCATGCGCTCACTTTCTTCCAGACTTTTAGCCTGTGGCTCTTGTGGCGCAACATCAGGCAGATGTGCAACGGCAAGCAGTTCCTCAGGCAATTCGCTGAGCAACACGCTGTCCTTGTCTGAGGTCAACAACAAACTCTCAATCAGGTTGCGAAGTTCGCGCACATTCCCAGGCCAGGAGTAGGCGCGCAAGGCAGCCCGCACGTCGTCGCCGAATTGGCGCACGGGCACGCCATGGCGCAACGAGAGCTGGAGGTTGAAGTGCTCGGTAAGCAACTCGATGTCCTGCTCGCGCTCCCGCAGCGGAGGCACCCGCACCCGCGTGACGTTGATGCGGTGATAAAGGTCCCGCCGAAAGCGGCCGGCCTCGACCTCTTGCAGCAGGTCGCGGTTGGTCATCGCCAACAATCGCACGTTGACATGGCGAGGTTTACCGTCACCCAGGCGATAAATCACGCCTTCTTCGAGCACACGCAGCAACACAGGCTGCAAGTCCAGCGGAAGCTCGCCGACCTCGTCAAGGCACAAGGTGCCACCATGAGCCAACTCAAAACGTCCGGCGCGCCCTTCGTTGGTGGCACCTGTGAAAGCGCCACGCACATGGCCGAAAAGCTCGCTGCCAATCAACTCCTTGGTGGTGGCGCCGCAGTTGAAGGTGACGAACGGACCGTTGCGCTCATCATCGCCGTGAATGGCGCGCGCAAACAGCTCTTTGCCGACACCAGTTTCTCCCTGGATCAGCACCGGCACACGCCGCGCGCTGACTTGCTGAGCTCTTTCGATCGCGGCGTGCATCGCCCGGCTGTTCCAAACGAGCTTCGCAAAACCGCCCCGATCTGGCGTTGTGGACCCTGACAAGCCGAAATCATTACCTGCGCTCTTCGTGTAGACCTCTGCAGCGGACTGTGACTTGGGCGAGCCGCGCGACGACTTCGGCACCATCAACAGCCCGCCGATAAATGCCCCATTCAGGGTGACCGGATGAAGCCACTCTGACCGCATGTTCTCTGGCAGACGTCGGGCCCAATCCTCTATGCAGTGGCCTGGTTCAAGGCCGGCGACCCGGGCTCCTGGGCGCAACTCAAGGCCGGGTGCGTTACCACTGCTGTGCACCAGGCAGGCGTTGCGGTCCAGCACCAGTAAGGCCTGAGAATCCGAGCGCCCACTCATCTGCAGGCACGCTTCCAGTAACCTGCGGTGCTCTTGGCTGATGCGTTCGGCCAGCACCGCCTCAATCTGGCGTGCTGACGCCACGGCCAATGCCAAGTTGTTGACCTGGTAGCTCGCCGGAGGACAAGAAATGTCCAACACACCCAAAATCTGGTCAGTGCCAGGCATGAATATCGGTGCGGCAGCGCAGACCCACAACTTGATTCCTGCACAAAAGTGCTCTGCCGTGTGTACCTGGGCCGGTGTGCGCATGGCAAGCGCGGTGCCAATTCCATTCGTGCCAATGACACCCTCGTTCCAATTGCCACCCTCGATGAGGCGGATGTCACGCGCTGCCGCCATCGTGCCGTGGTCGCCGGCCATTTCCAGCACCACTCCCTGTGCGTCGGTCAGCAGCATGATCGACCCTGACCGAGCCAGAAGGTGGGCCGTGGTCATGAACAGCCCTTTGGCAGCGGCCAGCAGGAGCTGGTTGCGAAGACGCAATTGTTCAAGTGCGTCGCCGGTCGCCGCGATCGGTGCCAGTCGCGCAGCGGGCTCGATGCCCAAGCGGCGGCTGCGCTGCCAAGACGACCACACGTACTTGGAGACACAACCGGCCACCACCTCTTGGCCGGCAACGAACCGTTCCCAGGCCTCCATGGTTTGGCGTTCAGAGGGTGCAGCCTGCGGTGCCGGCAAAAGACTACCGCCGTCGCGCAGCGACAGCAACTTCCCCGGGGAGTGATCGTCCGGCATAAGCGTCTCCGAATTGGTCAGCTGACCAAGCACTGAACTCGCTGGGTGTCGCTGCTGTCAGGCTGGCGGTAGGTAGTCTTTTACTCGGCGCGCCAACTTTCAGCGTGTCGTGGCGCAGTTCGCTGCACCGAGTTCGCGATTCGGATTATCGGTTGGGACATTGGAGAACTCAAGGTAATCCAGGCAACTAGGGGCCGCTGGTCGCACAGCAAGGTCAATGTGATCACAACAACTTGGCCATGAGTAAAAGATGCTTCCCAGCATCAGCGCATGCCAGCGCGCTGCAAAACCAACTAGGCGTTGAGGCGGCAGACAGCGCGACGCCGTTCAAACCGTGCAGACCAATCAGACTGTCGACTCCAGAACGGTACCTTCTGCGTTGTCGCGGATCGACTCAGGCTGAATGGAGGTGTGTGTCTCAACGCGGCCCCGACCATGCGGCAAGGATGCATGAGGTGCCGACGAAACGCGACCGTCTTACCGTCCCCCTTTACGTGCTGCCATCGTGGCGGCGACGCTGCTGTCTGCTCGTGATCGGACGACGAGGTTCTTCCAGCGCTGCGGTAGCAGCTCTTCGATGCGGCAGTTGGGGTGGCTGGGCAGCGTCTCAGGCGCCGCACCGTCTACTCCGCACAGTTTGTGCGGCTGAACCATCTTGCTGATCAGGTCAGCACGTGAACCTGGATGGCCATGACATCTGCTGTGTTGTGGCTCTTTCGTGAGCGGCCCTGCATCCGGGTCGGCGATGCTGGCGCGTGTTGCTTGCGCGTTGCGCCCGCCACCACAGGCCGCGCCATCACGGTCCTCGTCCTTGCGGACGAAGTTTTTGTGGGTGAGCGTCCAGCCGTCCCACATTGACGGCGGCGAGGTCAGTCGCTCGGCGGGTTGATCTCGTCGGTCGGCACGCCCGTTTCGTTGAACCTTGCAATTGCCTTGTCCAGCCATTTGAGCAGAGCGTTGAGTGTTTCGCCGTCGCGCCTGACGAGCATGGCCAGCGCGTTGCGGCCATCGGCAGCGGTGGCCGCGCACTCGATCGGGCCGATGGGGCCGACCGTGATGTCGCCGCCTTCGTCGATCAGCGCTTCGATATTCTTCACTTGGGTGTCGGCTCGCAGGACGCCATGGCCTGCCAGCGGTGTGGCAGGAGTTCTTCGATCCTGCTGTTGAGCTGTGTGGGCAGGCGCTGCAGCACGTCACGCAGGTAAGCCCAGGGATCGTGCCCGTGGAGCTTGGCCGACTGAATCAGGCTTATCACCATCGCGGCGCGCTGCCCGGCAAGCTCGCTGCCCACGAACATCCACGCCTTGCGCCCCATCGCCCAGGGCTTGATCTGGCGCTCCAGGTGGTTGTTGTCGATGGGCACGGCGCCGTCGTCGAGGTGACGCGTCAGCGCGGGCCAGTGGTTGAGAGTGCAGTCGATGGCCACGGCCGTGGAGCCGCCATCAGCGACGAGGCGCCGCTCCAGTTCGAGCCATGTCCTGAGCTTGTCCCATAACGGCCTGGCAAGCTCCTGGCGCATGGCCTTGCGCTGGTCGTCGTGCAACCCGGCGAGTTCGCTCTCGGCCGCGTAGATGTGTGCGAAGCGTCGGATCGCCTCCTCGGCCAGCGCACTGGATCCGGCCTTGGCCAGTTCATCGAACTTGCGCCGCGCGTGCGCCACGCAGGCCGCAGCTACACGGTCGGGATGCACCCGCGCGTCAAGCACCGCGTCGTAGGCGCTGTAGCGGTCGGTCAGCAGCGTGCCGGCCCATCGCTTGTGGCTCGCGCGTTCGTCACCCGCGAGGAAGGCTACGGGGTACTGCGCTCCGCGCCCGAGGCAGAAGTCGTAGACCACGCCAGGTGTTGGATCATGGTAACTGCGGGCGTAGGCCCAGACGTAGGCTCTTCGGGTCTTGCCTGCGCCGGGGTCCAGCAGCGCCACTGGCGTCTCGTCGGCGTGCAGCATCCGGGCGCCCAGCACGAAGCGCTTGTGCACGTCGTACAGGGGCTCCAGCGCCGCTGCGGCTTGGCCGGCCCAGGCCGCCAGCGTCGAGCGCGGCGGGTGCACGCCAGAGCGGGCATTGATCGTTTCCTGCCGGTAGTACGGCAGGTGGTCTGCGAAGCGGCTGATCAGCGTGTGCGCGAGCAAGCCGCTGGCCGCGATGCCGCCGTCGATCACCTGCGGCGCCGCTGGTTGCTGCTTCAGGCGACCTTCTCCACGTTGAGTGCAGCAGCGGCACGCCCACTTGCCGGAGATGTGGCGGTGCACGAAGAACTCGGCCGGCACGATGTCCAGCCGCTCGCTGACGTCCTCGCCGATGCGCGTCATCGGCGCACCGCACTCTGGCGTGGTGCAGTTGGTGTTCTCGGGCTCGTGGTGATGGTCGACGCGGCGCAGGTGCGCAGGCAGCGCCTCGCGCCGGGGACGACGGGGCGGCGTCTTGGGCTTGGCCGGCGCCTGAGCAGCGGCAGCAGCAGCTTCTTCGCGCAGCCGTTCGAGTTGCGCCTGCAAGCTCGCTTCGTCCTCAGCCAGCGTCTCTTCGAACAGGCGGCGCTGCTCGGCGCTCATCGCCTCGGTCTTGGCGCCGAACTTCCAGCGCTTGAGCCGCGCGAGCTCGAAGTTGACCTTCTCCAGCTTGGCATCGCGCCAGGCGATGTCGCGATCCTTGCGCTCGATGAGTTGTTGCCGGCGCTCGAGCTCATTAGCTTGGTGCTCGATGTGCTCGAGCATCTGTGCGGCCAGTGCCGTGACGGCCTCGGGCGTCAGACCGTGCAGGTCCTGGGCCTTGAGTCCCGCATGCCGAGCATGCGCTGCATGATGCCGATCTCAGCGACCGCGCACCATGGGCAGATGTCCTGTCAATCTGCTGCCCACCGGTGCCTGCCAGATGGCAGCGGCGCTCATGGCCGCGAGATCAAGCCCGCGTGATCACGCTCATCTCGGGCAGGCGCTGCCAAGACTGAACCGCCCCGGATATCGCGGAGGCCCGTTGGGTTAAGTCAGGCTGCCACCTCGGCGGCTTGACTGGCGAGTTGCCGGTAGTAGTTTGCCTCGGCCTCGACGGGTGGGATATAGCCGATGGGTTCGAGCAGTCGGTGGGAGTTGAACCAGGCCCCCATTCCAGGGTTGCCAGTTCCACCGCCGCCTTGGAGTCTGGGCGGCAGGAATATTCCAAAATGATGGCTTGATTTCCGAGCTTCCAGAATCGCGCAGGAGCGATTTTCTCGAGCGTGCCAAGGGGTAAGG
>JAYVEB010000239.1:0-3228 GCA_043749095.1 Burkholderiales bacterium
CGCGACCGTCGCGCGGGCGACGTCGAGCGCCACCAGCATGGCGCGGCGCGGCAGGCGTTCGGCAAAGGCGGCGGCGATCGGCGCCACGCCGATGTAGGCAATCATCTTGATGGCCAGCGCCGTGCCGAGCACGGCGCCAGCGTCGGCGCCGGCCAGGTCATAGGCCAGCAGACTCAGCGCCACGGTGGCCAGGCCGGTGCCGATCAGCGCGAGCACCTGGGCGAAGAACAAATGCCGGTAGGTGCGGTTGGCGAGGACGTCAAACACGGCGCTGGTCCTTCATTGAATGAATGCGAGAGGGTCGGCGTGGGCCCGCTGATACGGCGACCGCAGCTCACTCATCGGCCAGCCCCCAGATCAGGTGCGCATCGACCAGCAGCCGGTAGTGTCGACGCAGCGCCTGCACGCGCGCTTGCACCGCCGCCGTCGCCGCATCGAGCGAGTGCCGGCGCGCCAGCAGCAGCGCCTGCAAGTCGGCCTCGCCCAGCGTGTAGGCACGCTGCGTCAGGCGCGCGCTGTCGCGCGTCGTCGCCAGCCCCAGCTCGCTCAGGCGCCAGCGCGCCAGCGCGCCGTTGGCGTCCAACACCGTCTCGGCGATCTCGCTTTCCTGCTCGCTGCGTTGGCGCTCGAGGCTGGCACGCGCCACCTCGGTCTCCTGCAGAGCCTGGCGCATGCGCGCTTCGCGGTAGGTGCCGGAGAGCGGGATGCTCACGCTCAGGCCGACGATGCGCTCGCTGCGGTTTGCTTCCGAGCCCGTGAAGACGCCGAACGTCGGGTCGGGCACGCGGTCGGCGCGCGAGCGCGAGGCCGTCAGCTCGGCCTTGCGCAACTGGCCCGCGGCGATGCGCAGCGGGTCGCTCTCGGCCAGGATGCGCTCGCGCCATTGCGCTTCCTGCCAATCGAGTTCATGCGGCTCGGCCAGCGGCACCGGCGCGAAGCTCAACTGAGGAAAGCGCCCGCGTAGCCGCGCTCTTGCCTTGGCTTCGTCGGTGACGGCGGCGCTGCGCTGGCGCTGCACCTCCAGGACGTCGGCCCGTGCCACGTTCAAGTCAAGCAGCGAGGCATCGCCGGCGCGCTGGCGGCTCTGCACCGCCTGGTGGTTGGTCTCGGCAAAGGCCAACTGCTCGGCCAGCAGTTCCTGCAAACGGATCGCGGCCAGCGTGTCGATCCACAGGTCGGCCAGCGCGCGAGCGGCCTCGTGGCGTGCCTCGTCGATGCGGGCCTGGGCGATCACGAGTTCGGTGTCGCCCAACTGGCTGTCAATCCGGGCCTTGCCGCCGACGCGTACGGTGCGTTCGAGCGCCGCTTGCCATTCGTTGGAGTTTGCGCCGATGTCGTAGCGTCGACGCTGGGCCGAAAGCCGCGTCGTCCACTCATTGGGCGAAGCGCGCAGCGCCGCCGCACCGTGCGTCGAGGCGTCGAAGGCACGGCGCGCCTCGATGACACCCGGCTCTTGGTCGATTGCCTGGCGCGCCAGCTCGGTGGCGGGCAGGTCGGGCGGGGTGGCGCGATCGGCGGCCTGCAGCGGCAGTGCCAGCAGCATGCAGGCCTGCAGTGCGGCCGCGCGGAGCATCCGGCGCCTCATGCAATTTCTCCTTCGGTGTGCAAGGCCGTGGCCCAGTAGCGCAGGCCGGTGCCCTTGAAATCCTGGCGCAGCAGGTCGAGCAGGCTGGCCAGTTCGTCGGCGTCGAGCAGTATCTGCACCTGCGCCGCGCGGCTGCGCCCCATGACCTGCTCGAGGCTGCTCAGCTGGCCATGCGCGCTGCCGTGGTCGAAGGCCGGCGTGCTGGTGAAGAGCACGTCGGTGACGTTGCTCAGCAGGGCGTCGAGCAGCTTCTCCTCGACCTCGGGCGCGCAGATCATCGAGAGGCAGTATCTGGACTGGGCGTCAGGCATGGTGCGGCTCCGCGTCGAGGCTCATGTCGGCGCGCGTCTTCGAATGCGCGAACCGCAGGTAGAGGATGGGCAGCAAGATCAGGGTCAACACGGTGGCGGTGATCAGTCCGCCGATCACCACGATCGCGAGCGGCCGCTGGATCTCCGAGCCCGGCCCGGTGGCGAACAGCAGCGGCACCAAGCCAAAGGCGGTGATCGACGCCGTCATCAGCACCGGCCGCAAGCGCCGCATCGCGCCCTGCGTCACGCACTCCAGCAGGTCCAGCCCTTCGGCATGCAGCTGGTTGAAGTAGCTCACCAGCACCACGCCGTTGAGCACCGCGATGCCGAGCAAGGCAATGAAGCCGACCGAGGCCGGCACCGACAGGTACTCCCCGGTGATCCACAGCGCGACGATGCCGCCAACCAGCGCGAACGGAATGTTGCTCAGCACCAGAAAGGCCTGGCGCACCGAGCCGAAGGTGGTGAACAAAATCAGGAAGATGAAGCCGAGCGCCAGCGGGATCACCAGGGTGAGTCGCGCCGCGGCGCGCTGCTGGTTCTCGAACTGCCCGCCCCAGACGATGCGGTAGCCCATCGGCAGCTTGACGCCTTCGGCCACGCGCGCCTTCGCCTCCTCGACGAAACCGACCAGGTCGCGCCCCGTCACGTTGGCGATGACGACGCCGTAGCGGCTGCCCATCTCGCGGTCGATCTTGACCGGCCCGGTGTCGCGCGCGAGCTTGGCCAGCGTCTCCAGCGGCACGCTCTGGCCGTCGGGCGCCATGATGCGCAGCGACGAGAACTCGGACAGCGATAGCTTCACCGCATCGGGGCCGCGGATCACGATCGGCACCCGGCGGTTGCCGTCGATCACGGTGCCGGCCCGCTGGCCCTCGACCTGCGCCCTGAGCGCGTCCTGCACGTCCTCGACCGACAGGCCGTAGCGGCCGGCCACCAGCCGGTCGACCACCACCCGCAGGTACTGCACGCCGTCGTTCTCGACGGTGTAGACGTCCTCGCTGCCCGGCACCTTCTTCATCAGCGTCTCGACCTGGCCGGCCAGCTCGTTGAGCGTCTTCAGGTCCGGGCCGAAGATCTTGATCGCCACGTCGCCGCGCACGCCGATGGTCATCTCGGAGACGCGCATGTCGATCGGTTGAGTGAAGCTGTAGCGGATGCCCGGCAACTGGTCCAGCACCTTGCGGATCTCCTCGATCAGCACGTCCTTGTTCGCCATCTTCCATTCGTCGCGCGGCTTGAGCACGAGAAACGTGTCGGTCTGGTTCAGGCCCATCGGGTCGAGGCCGATTTCGTCCGAGCCGGCGCGCGCCACCACGCCGGTGATCTCGG
>JAYVEB010000240.1:0-3212 GCA_043749095.1 Burkholderiales bacterium
CTCTTCGACGTAGGGCGCATTGCCTCCGAACAGATGCGAATTCGCTCTGTATTCCTGCATCATTTCGCTCACCTCATGCGCCGGTTTCCAGCGCGATAGTAGGTTTAAAAACCTTCCGCGACCCGGCTGCACCGGTGGGCGGACAAGCGACCCGACTAAGCTGCAAATCAGCGTAGGGGGACGGGAAGGACCATTCAAGTCACTCCCGCGACTCTAACACCGCGACCTGAGCGGGCATGGCCCGCAAATACGCTGTGTTCACCCGCTTCATCGCCTGTCAGCGGGCTGTCAGGCGGATCAGGGCCCGCTCGTATTCGGCCATCAGACGCGCAACCAATGCCCGTGCGGGTACGACCTGCCGCACCGCAGCGATGCCCTGACCGCTGCCCCAGATGTCCTTCCACACCTTGATGGAGTCGCCGCCAAAGTTCATCGCGCTGGCGTCGCTGGTCGGCAAGGCATCGGGGTCGAGCCCGGCGTTACGGATCGACCCCTTCAGGTAGTTGCCGTGCACGCCAGTGAACAGGTTGCTGTAGACGATGTCGTCGCTGGAGCTGTCGACGATCATCTGCTTGTAGGCGTCCGAGGCAAGCGCTTCATCGGTCGCGATGAAGGCCGATCCGATGTAGGCGAAGTCGGCGCCCATCGCCTGCGCCGCCAGCACCGCGTCACCGGTTGCGATGGCACCGCTGAGCGCCACCGGACCGTCGAACCATTCTCGGATTTCGGCGATCAGCGCGAACGGGCTTTTCACGCCCGCGTGGCCGCCCGCACCGGCAGCCACCGCGATCAGGCCGTCGGCACCCTTGTCGATCGCCTTGCGGGCAAAACCGTTGTTGATGATGTCGTGCAGCACCACGCCGCCATAGCTGTGTGCTGCGTCGTTGATCTCGGTGCGTGCGCCGAGCGACGTGATGATGATCGGCACCTTGTGCTTCACGCACAGAGCCATGTCGTGCTCGAGCCGGTCGTTGCTCTTGTGGACGATCTGGTTGATCGCGAACGGTGCTGCCGGTTGCTGCGGGTTCGCCGCGTCGTGCGCAGCCAGCGTTTCAGTGATCTCGGCCAGCCAGTCGTCGAGTTGCGCGGCCGGACGGGCGTTCAGTGCCGGCATCGCGCCGACCACGCCGGCCTTGCACTGCGCGATCACCAGCGCCGGCGTGCTGATGATGAACAGCGGCGCGCCGATGATCGGCAGCGGCAGCTCTTTCAGAACCGCGGGAAAAGGAAAGCGCGGCGCGCTCAAAACGAGTCGACCGCCATGGCGTTGACACTGTCTGCACCGTCGACGATCGCATCGCGCACGCCGGGCAGCGTGCTCAGGATGTGCTCGGCATAGAAGTGGGCGGTCGCGACCTTGGCTTGCAAAAATGCAGCGTCGCCCTGTGCTTGCAGTGACGTGTCGGCGAGCTGCTCTTCGGCCACCACCAACGCGCGCGCCAGCTGCCATCCGGCCAGCAGTTGCCCAGCCAGCATCAGGTACGGCACCGATCCGGCGTACACCGAGCTCGGCTGTGATCGGGTGCGGGCGACCACGAAATCAACCACGTCGATGAACGCGTTGCGGGACGCCTGCAGCCATCGGTGCATGGCCTTCGCGGCCACGCTGCTGCGGACGGCTAGTGTCGCTTCGGTGCCTTCGATCTGCTGCGCAATGGACCGCGCCAGCGCGCCGCCGTCGCGCAGCGTCTTGCGGCCAACCAGGTCATTGGCCTGGATCGCGGTCGTGCCTTCATAGATGGTCAGGATGCGCGCGTCTCGCCAATGCTGCGCAGCACCGGTTTCCTCGATGTAGCCCATGCCACCGTGCACCTGCACGCCGAGACTGGTGACGGCAATGCTCATCTCGGTGCTGTAGCCCTTGACCAGCGGCACGGTGAATTCGTGGAAGGCCTGGCTGGCCTGGCGCACTGCGGCGTCGGGGTGGTGGTGTGCGGTGTCGAATGCTGCCGCCGACACGCATGCCAGCGCGCGGCAACCCTCGATGTGCGCGCGCATCGTCATCAACATGCGCTTCACGTCGGGGTGGTGGATGATGGCCGCGCCCGCTGGCAGCGACACATCGACCGGCCGGCTCTGCACGCGGTCACGGGCGTAGGCCACCGCGCGCTGATAGGCCCGCTCGGCCACGCCGATGCCTTGGACGCCGACCGAAAAGCGCGCCGCGTTCATCATCACGAACATGTACTCGAGGCCGCGGCTCTCCTCGCCGATCAGCTGCGCGATGGCGCCGGTGCCGACCGCGCCTTTGTCGTCACCGAACACCAGCACCGCCGTCGGGCTAGCCTTGATGCCGAGCTTGTGCTCGATCGACGCGCAGTACACGTCGTTGCGCGCGCCCAGCGAACCATCAGCGTGGACGAGGTACTTCGGGCACAGGAACAGGCTGATGCCCTTGACGCCGGGCGGTGCACCTGGCGTGCGGGCCAGCACGAGGTGCACGATGTTCTCGGCCATATCGTGCTCACCGTAGGTGATGTAGATTTTCTGCCCGCTGATGCGGTAAGTCCCATCACCCTGCGGCACCGCGCGCGTGCGCACCATCGCCAGATCGGAGCCGGCCTGCGGCTCGGTCAGGTTCATCGTGCCGGTCCAGGTGCCGTCGATCATCTTCGGCAGGAAGAAGCGGCGCTGCGCGTCGCTGCCAGCCGTCAGCAGCGCTTCGATCGCGCCGTCGGTCAGCAGCGGGCACAGCGCGAAGCTGACGCTGGCGCTGTTGAGCATCTCGGCGCACGCTGCGCCGATGGTCTTGGGCAGCCCTTGCCCGCCGAACTCGACCGGGTGCTGCAAGCCCTGCCAGCCACCTTCAGCGAACTGACGAAAGGCCTGCTTGAAGCCGGCCGAGGTGCTGACGGCGCCGTCGCGCCAGACGGGCGGGTGCCGATCGCTCTCAGCGTTCAGCGGCTCGACCGCTTCCGCGCAGAAGCGCCCTGCCTCGGCGAGCACCGCTTCGGCGGTATCCAAATCCGCGTCCTCGAAGCCCGGCAACTCACTCAACGCTTCCAGCCCGGCCAGCTCCTTCATGCAAAAGAGCATGTCCTTGACCGGCGCGGCGTAGCTCATCGGCAGGCCAGGCTAAAGCGCGGACACCAACTCGGGCACGGCGATGAACAGATCGGCTTCGAGCCCGTAATCGGCCACACTGAAGATCGGCGCCTCACCGTCCTTGTTGATCGCAACGATGACCTTGCTGTCCTTCATGCCGGCCAGGT
>JAYVEB010000241.1:0-10517 GCA_043749095.1 Burkholderiales bacterium
GGTGCCGGCCGCGCAGGTCCTGCGGGATGAAACGATGCGTCTTGTCGGCCAGGTACAAAAGGATGGCGCCGGACTCGAACACCGACAGCGGCTCGCCGCCATCGGGTGGCGTGTGATCGACGATCGCCGGCATGCGATTGTTTGGCGAGATGCGCAGGAAGTCAGGCTGGAACTGCTCGCCGCGGCCGATGTTCACCGGCACGATGCGGTAGGGCAGCCCCAACTCTTCCAGACACATCATGATCTTGTGGCCGTTGGGCGTGGGCCAGTAGTACAGGTCGATCATCGTGAACTTTCTTTGGAAGGGGATCGGTAGGCACGGTCTTCAAGGCGGCGTCAGGCCAGGATCGCTCGCCGCACGTTGGCCAGCGGCGCCTGGTCGTTCAGCGTGCCGCCGGTGATGCCGAGCTCGCGCCACAGGCCGGCCAGATCGACCGGCTCGCCCGAGGCCTTCATGCGCTCGTACAGCTCGGTCAGCACGGTCTGACCCACCGCCGCATCGCCGGTGGCGAAGATGCGCGCCACCGTCCACGGCACGCCGTACTGGCCGCCAGCAGCCAGCACGCCTTGCAGCGCCTGCTGCAGCCCGGTGCGCAACCCGCTGCGCTTGAGCAGTTCTACGTCGGCGAGCAGGCAGAACATCGCGCCACCCCAGTAGGTGCGGCCCCAGGTCGGCGTGTGGTCAAGCCCGGCGTCGCCGGCCTGCGGCTGGCCCTGCGGCATGGCCTTGGCCCACTCGCGCCACACCGTGTCGGCGCTGACCAGGCCCACGCGCCCGCGCGCCACGCTTTCGACATAAGTGGCAATGCCTTCATGCAGCCAGTTCTGCGCGCGCGGAATGCGTGGGATGGCCAGGTGCACCATCTCGTGGACCAGCACCCAGTCGTCGTTGAACTGTGCTTCGGTCGTCTCGCGGCCGAGCCGGAGGCGCATCAGCAGCGAGGGCTCGGCGTAGGTCACGCCGCTGCGCACCCCGCTGCCGTCCTCCGGCACCAGCAGCAGCTCGACCTTCGGCACCGGGAAGCGGCCGAAGTAGCGCGCCACCGCATCGGCCGAGGTAATGGCCCAGGTGCGCGCCGCCGCCTGCAAGGCCTTGCTGAAACCAGGCGCGAACTGCAGCTCGATGCGCGAGCGCAGGATGTGCAGGGTTTCGGTGTCGGGCTGCACGCTGGCCGTCGCCGACAAATCGACCGCCCGCGCAGCGTGCGGCGCACACAGCATCAGCGCGGCACAGCCGGCGCGCGACAGATCGACGAGCAGCGCACGACGTGACAGCGCCGCCAGGAGGGTGGTGTTCATCGTCGATTCCGGAAACAGACACATCGGTCGGCCAGCATGCCTGCTACCTTACCGGCAACGCGATGCCCCTGCCGCGCCTCGATGCGTTGGCGCGCCATTCAAAATCATTGGCATGCCGACCGCGCCGCGCCGCCTCATCGCCCACCTCGACATGGACGCGTTCTATGCGTCGGTCGAGTTGCTGCGCTACCCCGAGCTGCGCGGTCGGGCGGTGGTGATCGGCGGCGGGCGCGACCGGCAGCCGGTGCTGCAGCCTGACGGCACGCGGCACTATGCCAGTCTGCGCGACTACGCCGGCCGCGGCGTGGTGACCACCTGCACCTACGAAGCCCGCGCCTTCGGTGTGCATTCGGCCATGGGACTGATGAAGGCTGCGCGGCTGGCGCCCGATGCCGTGCTTCTGCCGGTCGACTTCGATGAATACCGCCTCTATTCGCGTCGCTTCAAGGACGCGGTGCGCAGCCTCGCCCCGCAGGTCGAAGACCGCGGCATCGACGAGATCTACATCGACCTGAGCGAGCTGCCCAGCGCGCAGCACGATGCCGGCGCCGCGGCGGCGCGCGCGTTGAAGGACGCGGTGTTCGAGGCCACCGGCCTGCGCTGCTCGATCGCGGTGGCGCCGAACAAGCTGCTGGCCAAGATCGGCTCCGAGCTCGAAAAGCCTGACGGCCTCACGCTGCTCTCCGAGGCCGACCTCACCACGCGCATCTGGCCGCTGGCCGCGCGCAAGGTCAACGGCATCGGGCCGAAGGCGGCCGAGAAGCTGAGCAGCTTCGGCCTGCACACCATCGGCGATGTGGCCGCCGCCGACCCGCAGTGGCTGCTGGCCAACTTCGGGCGCAGCTACGGTGCCTGGCTGCATGCGGCAGCACATGGCCGCGACGAGCGGGCCATCGTCACCCACAGCGAACCGAAATCGATCAGCCGCGAAACCACCTTCGAGCGCGACCTGCATGCGGTGCACGACCGCAGCACGCTGTCGGCCCTGTTGACCCGGCTGTGCGAGCGGCTGGCTGGCGACCTGCAACGCAAGGGCTACGCGGCGCAGACCCTGGGCATCAAGCTGCGCTTCGGCGACTTCAAACGGGTGTCGCGCGATGTGACGCTGCCCGCGCCCATCGCCGACGCACAGGCCATCCGCCACGCAGCCGGCTCGTGCCTGAAGCGCGTGGACCTGTCTCAGCGTCTGCGGCTGATCGGCGTGCGAGCGGCTCACCTGGTGCGCGATGAGGCGGGCGTGGCCGCTGTAGACGCCCGTGCGACAGGCACGACAGCGGCGGCAACGGGCCCGGCGCCTGCGACACAAAAATGGCAGGGCGAACTGCCGTTTTTCGAGCCTTCGACGGGGACACAAGCTTGAAGAATGGTTCGGGTTTCCACTAGATATCGTGTGCGTCGTCCCCGAGCGCGCGGCTTGCCCTCGTGAACCAGCATCAGACTTTTTATGCCACGCGTAGTTTGACGGCGGCGGCCCTGCTCGTCTCGATGAACGGGCATGCCAGTGTCGCCTCGGCGCAGGCCCTGCCAGCCGCCGTCGCGCCGCCCGCCGAACCCGCCGCCTCGGCACCCCAGATGCCGCCAATGCTGCCAGGCCGCCAGGGCAAGCTGCTGCTGACCTCGGGCGTCAGCAGCATCGACGGCGCGGCCGGCGGCGGTCTGACGCCGTGGGCCGTGACCGGCGGCTACGCCACCGATGGCGGCATCGGCACCAGCGCCTTCTTCACCCGCACCATCGTGCAGGACTACGCGCTGAACGTGTACGGCGTGGCCGTGGGCTGGGGCGATCGCCTCGAAGTCTCGCTGGCACGCCAGGAGTTCAACACCGGCCAGTCGATCGCGCCGCTCCGCTTTCCGGGGCTGAATCTGCGGCAGACCATCTTCGGCCTGAAAGTGCGCGTCGCAGGCGATGCCGTGCTCGACAGTGACAGGTTCATGCCGCAGGTCGCCCTCGGCATTGAATACAAAGACCTCGACTCGGGCCGCTTCGAACCGGTGCTGCGCTCGCTCGGCGCCCACACGCAGGGCACCGATTTCTATGCCAGCGCCACCAAGCTGTTCCTCGCGCAAAGCGTGCTGGTCAACGCCACGCTGCGCGCCACCCGCGCCAACCAGAACGGCCTGCTCGGCTTCGGCAGCAGCAAGCGCAGCAGCTACCGCATGGAAGCCGAGATGTCGCTGGCGCTGGCCTTGCGCCGGGACCTGGCGATCGGCATCGAGTACCGCATGAAGCCCGACAACCTGAACCGGGTGGCGTTCGGCAACGGCCTGCGTGAAGACGACTGGAAAGACGCCTTCATCGCGTGGACGCCGTGCAAGACCTTCTCGCTGACGCTGGCCTATGTCGACCTCGGCCACATCGTGCCGGCGCTGACGCCGCGGCGGCAGACCGGGCCCTACATGTCGGCGCAGCTGTCCTATTGAATCGTTTGAACATCGGGTGTGACATGAAACAGGCATCGAACCGCGCTCGCGCGCTGAACACGTTGTGGAGCCTCATGCTGTGCAGCCTGGGGCTGTGCGGTCTGGCCCTCAGTGGCCAGGCCCGGGCCGGCGAGCCGAAGCGGCCTCCTGCCGTGGTCGACACCTACGTGCCGGTGGCGCCGTCTGATGACTCGCTGTACCAGGACCTGGGCGGCCAGGGCGGCCTGGTGAAGATTGCCGACGAGTTCTTGCAGCGCCTGCAGGCCGACCCGCAGCTGGCAGCGTTCTTCCGCGACATCGACAGCAAGCAGTTCAAGGAACGGCTGGTGATCCAGTTCTGCGAAGTCTCGGGCGGGCCGTGCAAGCAAGCCAGGCACGACATGCGCAAGGTGCACAGCGCGGTCGACATCAACAAGGCGAGTTTCAATGCCACCGTCGAGGTGCTGCAGCAGGCGATGGACGCGCAGGGCGTCGCCTACCGTACGCAGAACCGCCTGCTGGCGCAACTGGCGCCGATGCACCGCGACATCATCAACGCGCCCTGAGGCCTGGGGCAACCGCGCCGCGCGGTGGCGATTAGCATCCGGAGCCGAGATCCCACGTCGGCCCCGAACATGCCACGCATCACCCACATCGAAGAACTGCGCCGCCTTGCAAAGAAGCGGGTGCCTCGGATGTTCTACGACTATGCCGATGCAGGGTCGTGGACTGAGAGTACTTACCGCGCCAACGAGGCCGACTTCCAGCGCATCCAGCTGCGCCAACGCGTCGCCGTCGACATCGCCAAGCGCAGCACGCGGGTGCAGATGATCGGCATCGACGCCGCGATGCCGGTGGCCATCGCGCCCACCGGCATGACCGGCATGCAGCATGCCGACGGCGAGATCCTCGCGGCGCGCGCGGCCGAGAAGTTCGGCATCCCGTTCACGCTGAGCACGATGAGCATCTGCTCGATCGAGGACATCGCGGCGCACACCCGCGCGCCGTTCTGGTTCCAGCTCTACGTGATGAAAGACCGCGGCTTCATCGAGCGGCTGATCGAGCGCGCCCGCGCCGCGAGGTGCAGCGCGCTGATGCTGACACTTGATTTGCAGGTGCTGGGCCAGCGCCACAAGGACATCCACAACGGCCTGAGCGCCCCGCCGAAACCCACGCTTGCCAACCTGATCAACCTCGCGACGAAACCGCGCTGGTGCCTGGGCATGCTGGGAACGGAGCGGCGCAGCTTCGGCAACATCGTCGGCCATGCGCAGGGCGTGGGCGACCTGTCGTCGCTCAGCTCATGGACGGCCGAGCAGTTCGACCCGGCACTGACCTGGGCCGATGTCGAATGGGTCAAGAAACGCTGGGGCGGCAAGCTGATCCTCAAAGGCATCATGGACGCCGAAGACGCGCGGCTGGCCGCCGACAGCGGCGCCGATGCGCTGATCGTGTCCAACCACGGCGGCCGCCAGCTCGACGGCGCGCCATCGTCGATTGCCGCGCTGCCGGCGATTGCCGAGGCGGTCGGCTCGCGCCTCGAGGTGTGGATGGACGGCGGCATCCGCAGCGGGCAGGACGTGCTGAAGGCCTGGGCGCTGGGCGCACGCGGCACGCTGATCGGCCGCAGCTTCCTCTATGGCCTGGGCGCGATGGGCGAGGCCGGCGTGACCCGCTGCCTGGAGATCATCCGCAACGAGCTCGACCTGACGATGGCGTTTTGCGGGCACACCGACCTGCGCACGGTGGACCGAGGGATCCTGCTGCCTGGGACCTTCTGATTGAAGGCTTCAACCCACCACTTCACTCAGCGCCTCGACAGACATTTCATACCCTTCCAGCACCGCCTCGGCATGGTCGCCGAACACGAGGCTGGGTTCCTCGTCCAGGAAGATCGACAACACACACAGGCCCAGCTTGCTGTCGTAGCGCGTGGCGTAGGTGTGTTCGTCCAGCAGCAGCCAGGTTTTGCCCGGGGCGTCTTCCTGGATCTGCTGGCAGATTTCCCGGCTGTCGTTCCAGGTGCAGTGGTGCAGCTCATCGATGCGAGCCGCCAGCAGCTGTTCGGTGGTGATCGTTGACAAGATGGTGTCCTCCTGTACTACCTGGCGCGCCCAGTTCCGGGCAGTAATGTCGTGGGGGAGTCACTGACTTTCCAGATAACCCTGACACGCCGGAGGGGCGCCGATCGGCCAGAGGATCGGCGCGCGGTATCGAAACAGCCTACAAAGTGGGTTGGGGACAAGGGCTTTGTGCAACCACGTAGGCGACGGCAGCGTGCGCTCCTGAATGTCGTCCTCGACCTGCGCGCTTGGCGTGCAGGAGATTTGCGTCTGCGCGCTCGATGAGTTCCTGCCAGGCAAAGTCACCTGATGCAGCCGTTGCGATACCGACGCTGGCGCCGATCTGGATGAGCGTGTTTCCCACATTGAATGGTGCTCTGGCCGCGGCGAGCACCTTGTCGGCGACGATTTGGGCGTCGGCGTGGCTGGAAATGCCCTGCAGCGCCACCACGAATTCGTCTCCACCGCGTCGAGCGACAGCGTCGGTCGGGCGAACAAGCTGCACGAGCCGCTTGGCGAATGCCCTCAGGATGTGATCGCCTGCCGCGTGGCCGTACCGATCGTTGACGGGTTTGAAGTGATCAAGGTCGATGTACAGCAGCCCAATGGACACGTGCGAAGCAGACTGCCACTGCTCCTCCAGGAAGTCATCCATCCCCGCGCGATTCAAGACTCCGGTCAATGGGTCGCGGTGCGAGAGCGAAAGAAGCCGGCGCTCTTCCTGCTTCTGCTGCGTGATGTCGCGTGCGACGACGACGAATCCGTCGGCCTCGCCGCTTTGTAGGCGCAGCGGTATGTATCGAATCCCCAGGTGAGTCGTCCCATCGCGCGAGGGGTAATCCAGCTCAAACTCCACCCGTTCACCGCTTGCGGATTGTTCCACCCGATGGCAGCGGCGCTGAAACTCTGCCTCGCCCAGCACATCAATGGCCTTGCGCCCGAGGATGTCATTCATGGATTTTCCGCACCAGGCCTGGAACGCGCCGTTGGCGAAACGGTACTTTCCGTCGGCGGACAGCACGGTCACCATGTCCGGGATGGCTTCAGTCACCGAGCGCAAAGTCGCAGATTGTACCGCCAACTCATGTCGCGCATCCCGGTCTGCCTTTTCAGCTCGGCGCTGCAAGGTCACATCGGTCATCACGGCCAAGCTGCGAATCGGTGTCCCATCACCGGCGCGCTCGAGAAACGCAGACAGGATCACATCGACGACCTCTTCGTCCCGCGTCACCATCTGGTATTCGACGGCCTCGCAAACACCGGTTTCGAAAAATCGAGGCAAGACCACGGCTTGCGCGTGGTGGCGTGAAGGTGCCGTCAAGAAGTCAGTGGACGCTCGCCCCAGGACCTGCTCGCGGGTGTATCCCATGCGCTCGAGCCAGCGGTCACTGACGGCGACGATGCGACCGTCCTTGTCAATGGAGTGCAACATCGCCGGCGTGCGTTCGTACAGACGGCGCATCTGCTCTTGGTTTTCACGCGTCATGCGCTCCAGTGCAATGCCAGCACGACGGCTCTCCAGTGCCCGCCCTGCGGCCACGGCAAGGCACTCGAGCACCTGTCGCTGCGTCCTGTCCAGCTCACGTGGTTCGTGATCGATCACGCAAATGGTGCCTATCGAATGCCCACCATCAATCCGCACAGGCGCGCCGGCGTAGAAGCGGATCGCTGGCGCGCCAGTCACCAGTGGGTTTTCAGCGAAGCGCGAGTCGAGGGTGGCGTCTGACACTTCGAGCACTTCCGTGCCCAGCACAGCGTGGGCGCAGAAGGCCACATCGCGTGGCGTTTCAGCTGCGCTGGGCAGACCCACGTTGGCCTTGAACCACTGGCGCTCGGCATCGATCAGGCTGAGCAGGGCGATCGGAACACCGCAAACCAATGCGGCCGTGCGAACCAGCGCATCAAACTCCGCCTCCGGAGCCGTGTCCAGCACCTCGAGCGCCCTGAGAGCCGCCAAGGCCCGTGCCTCGTCATTGCGTAAACATGGCGCCGTCATTCACGTTCCTTTGCGCATGGCGCTTGAAAGATCCGGTGTCTGCGTCAAAGGAAATCAGCCGGGCAGCTTGAACGTCGCGACCTCGTCGGCCAGTTCCACCGCCTGATCCCTCAGGCTGGAGGCGGCGGCGGCGGTCTCTTCGACCAACGCGGCATTTTGCTGCGTCATCCGATCGAGCTGCTGCACCGAGGCGCCCACCGACGACACGCCAGCGCTCTGCTCGGCCGCTGCCGTGGAGATTTCCGCCAGCAGCCCATTGATGCGCTCGGCGTTGGTGACCAGCTCGGCCATCGATTCGCCAGCCCCTTCCGCCACCCGGGTTCCGGACTCGATGCGCTCGACACTGGTGTTGATCAGGGTGTTGATTTCCTTGGCCGCCTCGGCGCTGCGCTTGGCGAGATTGCGCACCTCGGCAGCCACCACCGCAAACCCCCGTCCCTGCTCGCCGGCACGCGCGGCTTCCACGGCGGCGTTCAACGCCAGGATGTTGGTCTGGAACGCGATGCCATCGATCGTGCTGATGATCTCGCCGATCGCTTTCGACGAGTTGTGGATCGCCTGCATGGTGGTGATCATTTCCCCGATGACTTCACCGCCCCGGGCCGCCGCCTGGGTGTTGGCGGAAGCGGCATGAGCAGCCTGCGTGACGTTGTCGGCGGTCTGCTTGACGGTGGAGGCAATCTCTTCCATCGACGACGCACTCTCCTCCAGGCTGGCCGCCGTGTCCTCGGTGCGCCTGGACAGATCCAGCGATGCAGCGGCGATTTCGGTGCTGGCGTGCACGATCGAATCGGAGGCGCCACGCACCTGGCTCACGATCTTGCGCAGCGAGGCCTGCATGTCGGCCAACGAGAGCATCAGCTTGGCGGCTTCGTCGCGACCCCAGGGTTTGGGGCTGGTGGTCAGGTCACCGTGGGTCATCGCCTCGAGGTGGCGCTGTGTCTCGCGGATGCCGCCCTGGGTGACCAGGTAGAAGGCGTAGAACAGGTAGCACGCCAGGGCGACGAAGCCCAGGATCAGGCACAATTGGAAGGTCAGGTCACGCTGGATGCCGGCCACCCGGCCGCCGAGCAGTTGCTCCACCCGCTCGAACACCTTGGCATTCATCACGTTCTGATGGTCCAGCGTGGACGCACCCAGCGCCGCATAGGCCTCGGGCGTGCCTTGCAGCTTGTCACCGCGGATCCGGGTGTCGAGGGCTTCAGAAAACGCGTCGAAGACGGCGTCGTTCTCCTTCATGCCCAGGGGCAGCTTCACCTCGTCGGGCAGGTTGGCGACCCCGTTGAGGTACGACTGCTCGCAGAAGCCGTCGACAAAGCGCTGGATCGACGCGAGCTCCATGATCTCGTCGTGCATCGTGGCGTCGATGTGGCCGGCCCTGAGCGCGAGGGTGCCGATGCTGCGCAGCTTGCTGGTGTTCTCCGTCTGCCGTGGGCCGAACACCATCGACATGTTGATCAGGTGGTACGACTCCGCTTCCGGGTCGAGGATCAGGCCGGAGCTGTTGACCACCTCGGTGGACAACGCCAGCGCAGCGGTGATGAGTTCGCTGTGGGCCTTGTAGGTTTGCTCGGAGTCGGCCAGCACGGGCCTGAGCTGCACGGCGTCACTGAGCTTCTTGAAGTCGTCGAACGGCTTCTGGTCGCCCAACGCAGCGCCCTGCGCCACGTGTTGCGCCTCGATGCGGGCCATGGCGGCGGCCGCCTTTTGTTGCAGTTCGTCAAGGACAGCGGAATCGACAAGCGCGGCGTGGCGGCGCTGCTGGGCGAGCTTGATCCATTCGAGCACGGGCTGGACGTACTGGGCGCCTTGCTGCTCGAGCCGCGTGGTGACGATCGTGCTGTACTGATCGTTCACGTAGTAGTAAAGCAGGGTGCACAACGGCACCAGAAACGCCAGCGACACGCACAATGCCTTGGTGCGGAACTGCAGTGTGCGGAAGAGCTTGACGCCGGGGCCCCAGACGCCATGGTGACGGAACAGAGCCATCGGGCCCGATGAGCGAGCGCGTGACCGGGCGGGGCCCGCTACCAATGCATAGTTCATCTTCTGAGTCTCCTGAGACTGCACGGGCCGGAGAACCACGCGATCGCAGAAGCGCGAATGCAATAAACACCGACTGCTCAGATATTGGTTGCGATAATTTCCCCTTTAGGCAATTTATTGCGCATCGCTCAAGTAGCTTGGCCTTTCGCAGGCCATTTCGGGTGCTGGCCGTGGCTGCGGGATGTTCAAATCATCTCGCAATCGGCTTTTCAGGCGCTCACATGCTCCCCAAGACTCTGGCCCTGATCGACGACGACCCCCTGTACACAGAATTCCTGTCGCACCACCTGCAGGAGCGCGGCACCAAGGTCACTGTGTTTGGCGACAGCCATCTGCTGCTGGCAGATACAAACGCCTATGGACACGACTTCTACGTGGTGGATTTGATGCTGCCGGGCATCGATGGCCTGAATTTGATCCAGGTTCTGAGACTGCGCACGGCGGCCGGCGTGCTCGTCGTATCAGGTCGCCTGGCGCCAGACGTGTTTGAACAGGCCATCAGCGCCGGCGCCGACATGTACCTGGCCAAGCCGGTCAACTTCGAACAAGTCGCGCTGGCCATCGAAGCCGTGTCGCGACGAGTTGCGATGACCAGCCCCGCCCAGGCGCCCTGGAATGGTTGACGACAATTACCTTGGCCGGTCGACGACAACCATCTTGGCCGGTTGAAGGCCTGCGCCGGGCGGGTCGTGGAGGCGGGGCTACCGTGAGTC
>JAYVEB010000242.1:0-10517 GCA_043749095.1 Burkholderiales bacterium
GCAGGTTCAGTATCTGTTCAACCGGCGATTTGCGCCTTCGCTCCATCCTTGAGCGACTGGCACGAGCTGCCTGTCAGGCAACGCCAAGTCCGCTTCACGTACTTCGCGCGGCTGAGCTTCCTTGCTGATCAGGTTTCCCTTTCCGACCTCGTTGTTGTACCGCACGACACAGATACCTTTGACGACATAGGCCAACCGGTACTTGTATTCGTGAAGTGAACCCTTGACGGGAACGGGGACTCGCCACAAGACCAACTCAGCGAACGCACACTCTGTGTGAACGATGCGTGTTCGGAATAGCTCGGTAGCCTTCATGTTGACGACGATGACAACATGAAATGGGTGTTGTCAACTAGAACAACGCAAACGCTTTTGCTGATCCCCAACTATTGGTTTGTCCAGCACGCATTGCCGCTTGGCACGGCTTGGCCACTTGAGCGCCGTGCTAGCGTCGTTGCAGCTCGAAGGTTCGAGTGTTGACGCGCTCAAACGCACCGCGCTCGCCGGCGAAATCCCAGCGTTCGATGCTGCAGCGCGCGGCCTGTGACGCGTCGTGGCGGATCACGTTCACCGAGTTGGGCATGCCGCGGCGCAGCCGGCTTGACAAGGCGGTACCGGCTTGCGCGACGACGATGCGCAAGCCGCTGGTGCCGGGCGGGGTCAGCTCGGCCACATAGGGCAGGTGGATGTGCCCGCCGAGCACCACATCGGCGCCGGCCTCGGCCCAGCGTGACAGTGCGGCGTCTCGGCCGCGCAGCAGGTGTTTCGCCTCGGCCTCGCCTTCGACATGCAGCGGTTGGTGCACCACCACCACCCGCAACTGCTCTGGCCGCGCGCGGTGCAGGCGCGCGGCCACGCGCTCGACCTGCGCGGCGCTGACCTCGCCTTCGACGTGCCGCCACCAGCGCGTCGTCTTCACGCATTGCACCAGCAGGTTGTCGCTCTCATGCACAGGCTCCAGCACCTCACCAAACGCGCGGCAGTAGCCGGTGTAAGGCGCCAGCAGCCGCGTCAACGGGTTCAACACCGTCAGGTCGTGGTTGCCTGGGATGCTGACGAAGGGCAGGGCGAGGCGATCGACGAAGCGCCGGGCGGCGGCGAACTGTGATGCACGTGCGCGCTGCGTGATGTCGCCCGAGAGCACCAGCAGATCGGGTGACAGGTCGGCCGCCAGCGCCGCCAGCGCCTCGACCACTGGCGCCTGCTCGGTGCCGAAGTGGGTGTCGGAGATGTGCAGCAGCGTTGTCACTGCGTCTGCTGGATACCTGCAATGGCCCACTGGCCGCCCCCACTGGGCTTCACCAGGTGCCAGACCTCGTCGAACGCCGTCACCGGGCCATCGGCTTCCTCGCGGATCGTGCCGTGGTAGCGCACGCTGACCACCTGGCGCTCAGCCTCGTCGACCACGTCGATCACTTCGGCATCGACGTGGATCACGTCGGTGCGCTGTTCACCGTACAACCGGTCTTGCAGGTCGAGCTTGATCGAGGCATACATCTCGGGCGTGGTGAACTGGCGCAGATCGGCCAGGTCGGCAGTGTCGTTGGCGGCCTGCATGCGGATGAAGGTCAGCTTGGCAATGCGCTCGAACGCCGCCTGATCGAAGCCGGGCGGCAACATCGACGGGCGCGCGAAGGTGGATGCGGCCGCCGCGGGCACGGCCGGTGCAGCGGCAGACGAACTCCAACCCGAGCCCGAACCGGCGCCTGCCGCGGGGTCCTCACCAGCAAACCGCAGACCGTTGTAGCCGGTGGCCGGCTGACGAGCCGGCGAGCCGGCCATGCGGCCCATCACGAAGCGGATCGCCA
Source organism: Burkholderiales bacterium (assembly GCA_043749095.1). Lineage (GTDB taxonomy): Bacteria > Pseudomonadota > Gammaproteobacteria > Burkholderiales > Burkholderiaceae_C > PBB1. Next base: position 1,809 of record JAYVEB010000242.1, read on the forward strand.
CGAAGGCGAGCACGCCCAGCAACGCCAACATGATCAGGTTGCCGAATTCGGCGCCCATGCCGAAGTGGCTCATCAACGCGGCGATGCCCAGCCCGGCGGCGAGGCCGGCGATCGGGCCCATCCACGAGCGCCTTGGCGCCGGGGCCGGCATCGCCCCCGGTGTGGCCGGTGGGCTGGGGTTGGCCTGCGCGGGCCGCGCGGGGCCCGGTGACTCGCTCGGTGTGCTGCGCGGTGGCAGCTGGCGCTGCATGCCGGAGTAGCCGCCGCCTAGGCGCTTGGCGTCGGCGTCGGAGGGCGTGAAACCAGTCGCCAGCAGCGCCAGCGACAAAGCCAGGATCCAAGATTTCATCAGGTGTTCCTTGTGAAAGGCATGCGTCGGATGTGCGGGTGGGCGTTGTAAACGCAAGAGGCCATTGTCTGCGGCGGCGCTAGCCCGCCAGGTACGGCGGATGGATAGCCCGAAAATCGGAAAAAACGCCCGATCGCTCTCACAATGTTGTCATTGATTCCGAGCGCCGCGTCTTGCGGCCTCAGGCCACGTCGGAGGAGTTGGTTCGATGACACACGCCTTGATCGTCGATGACGATGTGGATTCGGCGTCCACCCTGAAGGCGCTGATCATGGCCGAGCACTGCACCGTTGCGGTGGTGCACAGCCTGCGTGATGCGCGGCGCCAGATCGCCCTGCAGCAGCCCGAACTGGTGCTGCTGGATCTGCAGCTGCCCGACGGCAACGGCATGGACCTGTTCGCCGAGCCCGAACTGCTGGCCAATTCCGAGGTGGTGCTGATCACCGGGCATGCCTCGCTCGACACCTCGATCCAGGCGCTGCGCCTGGGCGCGGCGGACTACCTCATCAAGCCGATCAACCTGCGGCAGCTGCAAGGTGTGCTGTCGCGGGTCACGAAGCCGGCGCTGCTGAAGGCCGAGGTCGAGACGCTGGCCGCCCAGGTTGCGCCCAGCGGTCACTTCGGTGCGCTGTGGGGCCGCGCGCCGGCGATGCTGCGGCTCTACGAGCAGATCGCCCGCGTCGCGCTGACCAGCGTGACGGTGTTCATCACCGGCGAGAGTGGCAGCGGCAAGGAGGTCGTCGCGCAGACGGTGCACGACCTGAGCCGCCGTCGCAAGCAGCCGTTCCTCGCGGTCAACTGCGGCGCGATCTCGCCCAATCTGATCGAAAGCGAGATCTTCGGTCACGAAAAAGGCAGCTTCACCGGCGCTGACCGGCAGCACCTGGGCTTTTTCGAGCGCGCCAGCGGCGGCACGCTGTTCCTCGACGAGATCACCGAGATGCCGATGGAGTTGCAGGTCAAGCTGCTGCGCGTGCTGGAGACCGGCTGCTTCATGCGGGTGGGCTCGACGCAGATACAGGCGGCCGATGTGCGCGTGCTGGCGGCCACCAACCGGCGCCCCGAGCAGGCAATCGCCGGTGGCAGGCTGCGCGAAGACCTGCTGTACCGGCTCAATGTGTTCCCGATCGAGCTGCCGCCGCTGCGCGAGCGGCTCAGCGACGTCGGCCTGCTGGCGCAGCATTTCCTCATCGCCTTCGGCGTGCAGGAAGGCCAGGCTAAGCATTTCACGGCTGCCGCGCTCGATCGGTTGGCGCAGTACCGCTGGCCGGGCAATGTGCGCGAGCTGCGCAACGCGGTGCAGCGTGCCTACGTGATGGCCGCCGGGGAGGTCATCGACGCGCAGTGGCTGCCGCAGCCGTCGCCGCTGTCGGACGCGTCGGGTGGCGTTCCTGCGCCCACGATGCCGCCGTCAGCGCGACGAACCGCGTCGGCGCCCGACGCCGCGTTCGAGCAGGAATCGGTCACGTTGTCCATCGGCACATCGCTGGCATCGGCCGAGCGCACGTTGATCCTCGCCACGCTGCGCCATCACCATCACCAGAAGGAACGCACCGCCGCAGCGCTCGGCATCAGCCTGAAGACGCTCTACAACCGGCTCAAGGAATACGCCGCCGACGGCGTGGATCACGCAGCGGATTGACGCCGGCGCCTTGCGCGCGGCCTGGTCTTCAGTCCGCCATGGCTGCGCTGTTGTCGCCCGGAGCACACAGGCCGCTGTGATCGGCAAGGATCAGCGGTGTGACCGCGTCCCAGCGGGTGCAGCGGGCGTGCGGTGTGCGCAGCGCCGAGCGGCGCCATTCGGTTTCGCTGCCGGTATTCAGCAACAGCGTGCGGCAACCAGCACGGCGGCCAGCTTCGATGTCGTCGAGCGTGTCGCCGACCATCCACGATGCGGCCAAGTCGATGCGGTGGGCTCTCGCTGCGCGGATCAGCATGCCCGGCGCCGGTTTGCGGCACAGGCACGCCGGCTGGCCATCGGGCGCCGGCGTGTGCGGGCACACCACGAAGTCGGTCAGTGCGATGCCGGCGGCTTCTGCCAGCTGACGTTCCAGCGCCGCTTGCAGCTGCGAGAACTCCCAGCGGGTGACGTGGCCGAGCGACAGGCCGCTCTGGTTGGTGACCACGATCAAGGCCAGGCCCTTCGCAGCCAGCGCGGCCAGTGATTCGAATGCGCCAGGCTGGAATTGCAGCCGCGTGGGGTCGGCGTCCCGGGTCGTGTCGTCGAGCAAGGTGCCGTCCTTGTCGATGAACACCGCCGCCCGCAATGTGGGGGTGCTGCGGGCGTTGGAAGGGTGAGGCAAGGGGGCGTTCATGGTGTGCGTGAGGGAAAGTGTTGACTGAGGGTGCGTGGGCAATCGGCAGGCCGAGGGGGCAGTCGGTGCCGCAAAGCGTCGCTGCGGGAATACGGCTTGCCTTCAGGCTGGCCTTGTCTTAACTTCCATCTTCCAGCCCGTGATGCCGATCGCACACCTCCTTGATGCCTGCACGCGTCGTGCGTTCCATGGTCTGCTGGCTGCCGCCCTCGCACTGGTTGCTGCATCGGCGCCGGCCGCACCGGTGGCGGCGCTGTCGAGCGATGCGCGTGCGTTGGTCAGCCGTGTGACGCAATCGAATGACCACGATGGCGCGCCGTTTCTGGTGCTCGACAAACGGGCAGCCCGCCTCTGGGTGTTCGATGCCCATGCGCGCCTGGTGGGCAGCACACCGGTGCTGCTGGGCCTGGCCATCGGTGATGACACCGTGCCCGGCGTTGCCGAGCTGGCGCTGGCTCAGATCGCCGATGCCGCGCGCACCACGCCGGCGGGGCGCTTCGTCATCGAGCCCGGACGCAACCTGCACGGCGACGAGATCCTGTGGATCGACTATGCGGCGGCGGTGTCGATGCACCGCGTGCGTTCGGTCAATGCGGGTGAACGCAGATTGCAGCGGCTGGCGTCGCCCCGCCCGGCGGACCGGCGCATTTCCTACGGCTGCATCAATGTGCCGGTGGACTTCTTCAACCGCATATTGACGCCGTTTTTCGCTGAATCCCGTGCCGTTGCTTACGTGCTGCCAGAGACACGGCCGATGGCAGCGATCTTTCCGTTCATGGCACTCCCGATGCCCGTCGCCCGGTCACGCTGAACTCGGGCGCCGGGCGGCGCCGAGTTCAGGGTGGCTAGCGCGAGCGGCGAAGGCGTGCGATCGGCACCCTCCGCCGCGCCAATCAGCCGCGGTCGCGGCGTGGCGAGCGTGCGACCGTTCCCGCGGCGGGTGCGGGCATGGTGTCGTACGACGAATCCGTGCTGCTGTTGTTGCCGTTGCCGGTGCTACTGCGGGTGCCACTGCTGTTGACACCGCTACTGCCAGTGCTATTGCCGGTGCTGCTGTCCATGCTGTTGCCACTGCTCATCCCATTGCGGGTCTCATTACCGGTTTCCGTGCGCATCGTGCGGCTTGACCCGGTTCCGGTGCCTTGTGACTGCACGCCAGTGGCCGAATTCGGCGCGCCGTCCGACGACGGCTTTTGCAGCGGGTTCGGGCTGGTGGTGGAATTCATCGTGCCCGGCGTCGAGGGCGTGGTGTCGGGTGCGGTCTGTGCGCCTGCGAGGCCGGCGGCAATGACGAGCGCCGCGGCAATGGCGGTTTTGTGATTGAGGCTGTGGTGCATGAGGTGTCTCCATTGAGGTGAACGGGTCGCGGGTCGCCACCGGAAGTCGGCGGCGTGCAACGTCGTGCCAACAACCGGGCAAACCATGTTCCCGCCGGTCCAGCTCACTTCAGCGACGTGCGCCATGCTCTGCTGGGAACATGGATTGCCACAGTCAATGCGATGGCGCAGCCGCGGCATCGATCTCAACCGACAAGCACGAAAGCATCCGATGACCGTTGTGAATTTTCCCGCCGCCGCTGCGGCCGCGATGCTGGCGCGCTTGCCGCGCTGAAGCATGACCAGGCTCCGTCGCCCTGTTCACTTTGCGCCCGCGGCATGGGTCGCGCCGGCAACGCCGCGCGTCAGCGAGACGCCTGTGGATTTCGATCTCGACCTGAACGCCAGTGACGATCCGGACGCGGGCTTCGTCTATGTCGAACCTGCGGTGCCTGGTGACAGCGACAACAGCGGCCGGTACCCGCAGAGTTGGTGATCGGCTGATGCGCGGGAACGCGCCGAGCCGGTCTATCGATGTGCGGCAACGCCGTCGATTGCGTCGCGCAGCGCCACAACCAGCGCGGTCGCCGAGCAGGGCTTTTCCAGCAAGACGAAGTCTTCGCCGGCCAGGCTCTGCGCCGCGTAGCCGCTGATCAGCACCACCGGCAGGTGAGGGCAGTAGTCGCGCAGCACACGCGCCAGGCTCATGCCGTCCATGCCGCCGGGCATCCTGATGTCCGACAGCACCACATCGAACGCCGGTTCGTCGGCGATCAGCCGCAGCGCGCCCTGCGAATCGGTGGCGCGCTGTACCTTGCAGCCCAGCCTGCCGAGCAACGCCGCGGTCACATCGGCCAGCTCGTCGTTGTCCTCGACGAGCAGCAGGCGTGTGCCGTCGATCGATGGCAGCTGCCCGTCCAGTGTTGCCGGCGCGGTGCTGGTGGTGGGTTCGTTGCTTGCAGGCAGCAGCAGCGACACCGTGGTGCCCAGCCCTTCGGTGCTGGTCAGCCGCGCGGTGCCGCCCGCCTGCACACAGAAACCCATCACCTGAGCCAGGCTGAGCCCGGTGCCCTGGCCGACTTCCTTGGTGGTGAAGAAGGGCTCGAACACACGCCCGGCCACCTCGTCGTCGATGCCCAGACCATCGTCGCTGACGGTGATCAGCACATAGTCGCCGTCGGGCAGGTCGGGCACCTCGTCGTCGTGCGCGCGGCGCGCTTCCAGGCGCAGGTGCCCGCCCAGCGGCATCGCGTCGCGCGCGTTCAGCGTCAGGTTGGTCAGTGCGAATTCGAGCTCTTTCGCGTCGACGGTAACGCGTGGTGTGCCCGGCGCCACCGCCACGGTGACCTCGGTGCGGGCGCCCATCACCGTGCGCATCAGATCGCGCAGCTCGTGCAGCGCGCCGGCCAGGTCCACCGGCTTGGCACAGACCGGCTGCTGAGCGGCGAAGCGCAGCAACTGCTGCGTCAGCCGGCTGCCGACGGCGACCGCGCGCAAGGTGGCCGCCAGCGGCGCCTGCAGCTCGGTTGCGCTGCTCTGACGCTGCATCAGGTGCGCGCTGTTGCTGATCACGCCCAGCAGGTTGTTGAAATCGTGGGCTACCCCGCCTGTCAGCCGGCCGAGCGCCTCGATGTGCTGGCTGCGTGCCGTGCGTTGTTCGGCTTCGCGGGTGCGCGTCACGGCGGTGGCTACCGCGCCCTCGAGTTCACCGCGCGATCGGCGCAATCTGTTGGCAGCCTGTGTCAGCGCTGCAGCCACCTCGTCGCATTCGGCGATGCCGGTGGTGCTCACCGCCACCGGTTCGCCAGCCTGCATGCGGGCCGCGGCGTGCTTCAGCGCGTGCACTTGCGTGGTGATGCGCCGCGCCACCCACAGCACACCGGACACCGCGAAGCCCAGCAGCAGCAGCGAGCCGATCACCACCTTCAGCACCGCAGGCGGCATGCCGGAGATCAGCGTCGGATAGGGCAGGGCGCTGACCAGCGTCCAGCCGTGCGGTGTGGTGTTGAGGTAGGCGCTCATCACCCGGCCATCCGAGGCCGTGGTCTCGAACGCCAACTCGCGGCCGGGGGCCAACTGTTGTCGAAGCTCGGGTGTCAAGCGGGGTGCAGCACTGGCCAGCGCGCGGGGTTGCAGTTCCACGACCTCACCGCCGGGTGCAATCACTTGAAGCACCCAGTCGGGAGGCAGGCCTTGTCGGGCGATCAGCTGCTGCAACTCGGCGGGGCGCTGGGCCGCTGCCAGGTCGATCACCGTCGCCAGCGCGCGGGTGGTGTCGCGCAGGTGGCGATCCAGTGCCTGTCGCTCCGCGTGATAGGTCTGGGTGACGACCCACAGGGCCGCCGCCACTCCCGGCACCAGCACCGACAGCACGAGCAGCAACAGGCGGGAACGGATGGAAACAGTCATCGCTACGGTGTCGGATGTGGTTCAACGTGACACGCCAGCATGTCTGCACGCGTGGATCAACCCTTGCAGGCATCGCAAGGCAAGCCTCACGATGCCTTCAGCGGCAATTATCGTTCCCGGCCTACACGGCTGGCGCAGCATCTGCAGATTTTCTCTGCCCGGTCAGCGTGCCGCGAGGTGTCCTTCGGCATCCGAAAACAGCACCTCGACCCGCCGGTTGCGCTGCCGGCCTGCCGCGCTGCCGTTGTCGGCCACTGGATTAGCCTCGCCCCAGGCGCGCACCTCGATGCGGTCGGCCGCGATGCCGCCATTCATCAGCTCGCGTTGGAAGGTTTCGGCACGCCGACGTGACAGGCCCATGTTCATCTCCTCGCTGCCCACGCTGTCGGTGAAACCTTCGATCAGCACCCGGCGTTCGGGGTGATGCACCAGCACCTGCACCAGTTGCGCGACGCTGCGCTGCGCGCCCGGCTGCAGGCTGGACTTGCCGGTGTCGAACAGCACGTCACCCAGCGTCACCACCATGCCGCGGTCGGTCTTGCGGGCCTTCAGCTCAGCCAGATCGTGCTCCAGCCCTTCGGCGCGACCAGCTTGCTGGGTGGCCAGCAGGCGTGCGGCGTCGGCTTGCTCCTTCGACGCTTGAGCATCGGCCTGCGCATTGCGTGCGTCGGCTTGCGCGGCGTGGGCGTTGGCGGTCGCGACATCGGCCTCGTAGGTGCGGGCTTGCAACCTCACCTTTTCGCGTTCGGCGGTGAACTGCTGCACGCGCTCGTCGGACTGCGCCTGCATGCCGACCGCCATCGCGATCTCGGCGCGCTTGCGCGCCAGGTAGGCGAGGTGTCGGGTGTGCTCGACATCGCGGTCGGCGGTCCAGGCCGTCTCGGCGCGGGTCATCGCCTGCTGGGCGTTCTGCAGTTCGACCGCGCCGCTGCGCGCGACGTAGGGGTTGTTGCGGGCTTGGTCCAGCGAACTGTGCGCGGCGGCAAGGTCGGGGTTCGGCCCGGGCGTGGTCTGGCAGGCGGCGAGGGCCATCACGGTGGCGGCGGCGATCAGGGTGCGGGTGGTGTTCATGGTGGGTTCCAGAAATTCATGCAAGGGTCAAGGCATCGGGCGGGGGGCTTGTTTCGCCGCCGCTCGGTTGAGTTCGTCGCGCAGCGTCTGCAGCCCGGTCTCCAGTTCGGTGACCGCGAGCCGCGAGCGTTCGGAGCCTGCCTTGGCACGGGCCAACTGCGCGTCCACATCGGCCTGCTCGGCCAGGCGCATCGCACCGCGGTCGTCGCCGGCGGTGGCCAGCGCGCGGGCTTTCTCCAGCTTGTTGCGCGCTTCACTCAGGTCGACGGCGTCGAGCTCCGGCGCACCGGCCGAGCGGGCCGCCTCGACCGAGGCCGCGCCCGCGGCGATCGACGGCGCCGCCGAGGGCGTGCTGCCGCAGCCGGTGACGGCGATGCCGCAGGCGCTTAGCACGGTGGTGAGGATCAATGTCTTCATGCGATGTCTCCAGGAGGGTGTTCAAAAGGTGTGTATGCGCTCGGGCAATCGACGCACCCGGGTCGCCAGCGCTCCGGGCAGGAGCGGCATTTGCCGCACTTTTGGATTCGCATCTCTCTTGGTGCTTGCGCCAAGGCGACGAGCCAGTCCCACCGGGAACATCACATGAGCCTCGACAACATCGCCAACCCCGCGCCATCGACCCAGGACGCGCTGCAGGTGCTGCGCAGCGATCACCGGCGCATCGACGCGATGTTGACCGACTGCCTGCGGGTCGCAGCCGCTGAGCACGATCAGGCGCCATCGGCCGACCGCAATGCGCTGCTCGAACGGTTGGCGGCGCGGCTACAGGTCCATGCGCAGATCGAGGTGGAGCTGTTCTACCCGGCGCTGGAGGCGAATGCGCTGACGCGCGACAGCGCTCAGCTCGACCACGACGAAATCCTGGTTCAGTTGAATGAGCTGCTCGCCGCCCTGCCGCCGGGCGACGAATTCGAGCGCCGCCTGTTCGCGCTGGCTCAACTGGTGCGCACGCACATCAGCTTCGAGGAAGAACAGCTGTTTCCGCTGGCCGAAGCGCTGGACCTCGACGCGCTGGGCGCGAGCCTCGCGGTGCGGCGCGGCGATTTGCTCGGCGAACAGGGCTCTGACTAGGGCCTGCTCACGCAACACCATCCCCTTCCATCCACCACCACCCCACCCCCACTGAAAGCGATGCCATGAAAGACGAACTGATCTACAACACCACCCAGCCGTTCATGAAGCTGGTCCAGTCAAACATGGAACTGGTCAACCAGATGATGCCGAAATCGGAGGCGCTGTCGCGCTCGAT
>JAYVEB010000243.1:0-3205 GCA_043749095.1 Burkholderiales bacterium
AATGCGACCGCTTTGGCAAATGCATTCAATGGCGCTTTCCAGGCACCAGTTACTGCCGAAATGCTTCTCCCTGATACAGGCGCAACAACGTCGGCATCACCAGGATTTAGAATACCGGGTTACGTTGACTTATACGCATCTGTTGGTCGCGGAACGAATGGAACGCCTCCTCTTAATGCTGGAACGATTAACGCAAAAACAATTACATCAATTACTGACGCATACGATTACGCTATCAATCATGGCGGAATCTTGTACGTATCTGCTCTTGGTGGTGGTACTCAACATCAAATTCTAGTAGGTTTGTTTGACTCCAACTTGGCGTCGGTAAACTCGACTAATGGACAAGCATTGTTTGGCACAACGCCGCCATCTAATTTGCAGAATGGTTCGTCAATGAATCCGTATGCAATATTTAACTCTGGTTCCGATGGTGTAGTTACGAATGCTTCTTATGTAAACGCTTTGACTCAACTTACAGCAGTACGAGCAGACATCGTAGTTGTTCTAAACACAGACCCTTCCATTCAGTTGGCTCTTAAGAATCACGTTACGTCACTTTCAGGTCACGATGAACGTAATGAACGTATCGGAATCACTTCTGGTCCAATTTCCGAACTTGATACTACGACAATTCAGAATGTAACTGCTCTTCAGGGTGGTCCACAGTCCGAACGTATGGTCTATATGTGGCCGACTGCCGCATATTACTACGACCCAATCGTTCGTACGACGGTCGCTCTTGACGGTACGTATCTTGCATGCGCCGCCGCAGGTATTTTGACTTCGGCAGACGCCGCAACTCCTTTGACACACAAAGTATTGACGGGTTTCCGCGACGTAGCGTACCACCCATCGAATAGTGCGGCCAACGCAATTGCAAAATACGGCGTATCTATTGTTGAAAACAATCCTACATTTGGTTTACGAGTTCGCCACGGTTTGACTTGTAACCCAACTTCTGCGGAAACTCAGGAAATCTCAGTTGTTCGCCAGTTGGACTACGTTTCTCAGCGTTTGCGTGACGTAATGGATGCAAACATCATTGCAACCAAAATTACGCGCAGTACGCTTGGCGTCGTTACCTCGCTTATCACAAATGCACTTCAGGCAACTGAAGAATCGCAAATAATCTACGGATACAAAAACGTGTTCGCACGAATCAACCCGAATGACCCTCGTCAAATCGACGTCGTTTGCTCGATTCGTCCAGCGTATCCTTGCGATTACGTAGAAATCACAATCAACGTAACATCCTCTCTTGAAGGTTTCTAATTTGAAGTATGAAATCCTACATCTATCAAATTAGAAACTTAGTAAATGACCGAGTTTATATTGGTCAAACTGTGATGCTCAGTGCGCGAAGAAGACAGCATTTTTCAGATTTAAGATGCAAAAGACACGGTAACGTAATTTTACAACGAGCATTTGAAAAACACGGTGAGGAAAACTTTGTTTTTGAAAATCTATTGGTCGTAGAAGGTGAACAAAAAGATTTTGATGACGCCGAAATGAAGATTATTGCATCTGTTTCAAAAGACAAAAGATACAATATATCTGAAGGTGGTGGGGCTTTCATGAAAAATCGAAAGCATACACTTGAAAGCCGAGCAAAAATATCAGCATCTCATCTTGGTACGAAAAAATCTGCGGAAACTAAATTGAGAATGTCTCAAAATAGAAAAGGTCTTACGGCAGGCGAAAAAAGCGGTAGAGCAAAATTGACAGAAGAACAAGCGCGTGAGATTAAATTTATTCATCTTCCCACTCGCCAATTATCTCAAAAAAAAATTGGTAAAATATACGGTGTTTCCAGGCAAGCAATCTCGGGAATACAACAAGGTTCTAATTGGGCATCTCTAGTACCCAATAAGATTTAACAAGGTTGGAGTGCAAAGCACTTCAAGGAGGATAGCACCATCCCGTTCAATATTAATTATAATTACGGCCAAGGAACAAAAGAAGTTCAACATGCTTCTGTTCCGCCACAAGGTCGTACGGTCGTATCCGCCGACTTTGTTATCATGTATGTTAACAACGTTGCTATTGGCATGGTTCAGCGTTTTGCCCCAACGGAAACACGCGGAGTTATGCCTCAGTACGAAATTGGAAACATTTACCCAGTAGAAATGGTTCCATCCGTATGGAGTGGAGAAATCGAAGCTTCGCGCGTAGAAATCTTCAAAGACTCATTCTTCGACGCATTCCAGTTTAATGCCGACCTTAATAGTGACAAGTATTTCCTCAAGGATTATTGGCCATCTAACAAGCGCGGACCACAAACTGGTTTAAGTACGCCAAACAGCACTGGTGCCGGAATCCAGGGTCCTGTTATCACGAATATTGCTGACATCCAATGGCCAATCGACATTGATGTTCATATCACGAATCCTAATCCAAAAGTCAACGGTATTACAATTAAGACTTACTTAGAATGCTGGATTACCGGATATCAAACGTCATATGACGCAGGAGCAAAGGTTGTTGCCGAAGGCGTACGCTTCATGTACCGTAACTCGAAGATTACACAGGCATTACCAGCACAAATTGCTGGAGACGCTTTCCAGGGTTCTAAGGGAAGAGACGCTTTGGTAAATGGACCAGCGTAAAACTTAAACCTCAAACTTATCCTATAATCGGTATAGCCCTAACTATATCGTGGAGTTAACAAAATGAAATAATGCGTTTTCCAAGATATTTTTAAAGCCCATTTGGGTTTGGTATTTACGGAAAGCGCATTTTTCTTATCTAGTGGAGAATAATAATGGCAAATAGTCTTGGACAATTATTTACTTTAGGACGAGTCAGCGAAGATTTCGTCATTCATGGCGTTACTTTCAAGATGGTGCTTCTTGATGCCCGCATTCTTACCCAGGCATTGGAAGCGGCATCTGGATTACGCGATGATGTCGCGCAAACTATCGAATACAAGCGTCAGATTTTGTCACGCTCGATTATGGCAATCAATGATGACGTTTACATTCGCGACCAGGATGCTCCTGAAGATACCGAAGTTAACCGACTCTTGGATGTGACGGCTAAGTTACATACTTCTATTATCAATCAACTTTATATGAAGTATGAAGAGTTGGATGCGAAAGTCTCCAAAGAAGTGGAAGATGACCTAAAAAACTCATCGAAGCGCCGTGGAGCATAGTCATTGATACAGTATGTAAAGACTTAGGAAAAACGTATCCTGAAGTTC
>JAYVEB010000244.1:0-3193 GCA_043749095.1 Burkholderiales bacterium
ACGAGCGCTGCCAGCAGCCGGCCCTTGCGCATCGGGCTGCTGACCCATTCGGTGAACCCGCGTGGCGGTGTTGTGCACACGCTGGAGCTGGCGCATGCACTGCTCGACGCCGGCCACGAGGTCACGGTGATGGCACCCGCGCTGCCCGGCCAGACGATGTTCCGGCCGGTGCGCTGCGAGTTGAATCTGCTGCCGATACCAGCGCCTGCGCAGGCGACCGCACCGCAGGACCTGTACGCCACGGTCAGCGCGCGCATCCACGCCTGCGAGCGTCACCTGGAACAACGGCTTCAACACCTCACTTTCGACGTGCTGCACGCACAGGACCCGATCGGCGCCAACGCGCTGGCGACGATGCGCGAGCGCGGGCTGATCCACGGCTTCGTGCGCACGGTCCACCACCTCGACACCTTCGACGACGACCGCCTGATGGCTCGACAGCAGCGCGGCTTCGAGGCGGCGCAGCAGGTGTTGTGCGTCAGCCAGCTGTGGTGCGATGTGCTGCAGCGCGGCCACGGCATCACCGCCGCGCTGGTGCACAACGGCATCGACTGTCAGCGCTACACGCGGCAGGCCGATGCGAGCGATGCGCAGGTCGCAGCGCGCTACGGCCTGCGCGGCGGTGCCGATGCGCCGGTGTTCCTGTCGGTTGGCGGCATCGAGGAGCGCAAGAACACCGTGCGGCTGCTCGACGCGTTCATCGCATTGCGTGCCCAGATGCCGAACGCGCAGTGGGTGATCGTCGGTGGCGCCAGCCTGCTGAACCACGATGCCTGCGTCGCTGCATTCAACGCGCGCCTGGCCGACAGCGGGCTCACCGTCGGCCCGGGCCAGGACATCGTGCTGACCGGCACGGTCGCCGATGACCACATGCCGGCGCTTTACCGGGCGGCCGATGTGCTGGTGATGCCCTCGCTGAGCGAAGGCTTCGGCCTGGTCGTGCTGGAAGCGCTGGCCTGCGGCACGCCGACGGTCGCCTCCGCCATCGCGCCGTTCACCGAACACCTGAACGATGCCGACTGCTGCTGGTGCGACCCGCTCGATGCGCTCTCCATCGCTGACGCGATGCGCCGTGCCTTGGCGCCCGAGCGCAGCGCCGCGCTGGCCCAGCGAACGCCTGAGGTCTGCCAGCGCCACAGCTGGGAAGCCAGTGCGGCACGCCATGTCGCGCTGTACCGCGCCCATGTGGCACAGGCCCGGCCGCTGGTGGCGCTGCCGGCCTGACAACCCTTTTCTTCGAGACCGGAGTTCATTCATGCCCGTGATGCATTTCCAGCTTCGCTGGCCCGACGGCAGCGAGGCGCGCTGCTACTCGCCGTCGCTGGTCATCAAGGACTATTTCCAGCCAGGCACCGCCTACCCGCTGCCGCTGTTCATGGCGCAGGTGCGCGAGGCGCTGAACATCGCCTCGGAACGGGTGCGGGCCAAGTACGGCTTCGCCTGTTCACAGGCGATGGATCAACTCGGCCGCATCGAGCACACCGCCGCCCGCTTCGCCACGCAGCCCGACGCGCAGGTCGAGGTGCTGGCTTTTGAAGAATGACTGCGCAGCATCAGCCCGCGCCAGGAGATCCCCATGTCTGCATCCATGCCGCCCCCTGAACACCACAGTGTCGTCATCGTCGGGGCCGGGCAGGCTGGCCTGTCGCTCAGCTACTTTCTGAAGCAGCGCGGCATCGATCACCTCGTGCTCGAAAAGCGATCCCCGGTGCACACCTGGCGCACCCAGCGCTGGGACAGCTTCTGCCTGGTGACGCCGAACTGGCAGTGCAAGCTGCCGGGCTGGGAGTACCGCGGCGACGATCCGCACGGCTTCATGAAGCGCGATGAGCTGATCGCCTACCTCGAAGGCTTCGTGAAGCACGTGGACGCACCAGTGCGCAGCGGCGTCACGGTGCAGCGGGTGTCCCGCCGGTCCGGATTCGGCCACAGCGGTGGCTTCGACATCGCATCTTCGCAGGGCCATTACACCGCTGATCAGATCGTGGTCGCTTCGGGCGGCTACCACCAACCGATCATTCCGCGGCTGGCCGAGCGGCTGCCGCCCTCGGTGCTGCAGATTCACTCCGAGCAATACCGCAACCCGGGCGCGATGCCGCCTGGCAATGTGCTGGTGGTGGGCAACGGCCAGTCCGGTTCGCAGCTCGCCGAAGACCTGCACCTGTCCGGCCGCGAGGTGGTGCTGGCCACCGGCGACGCGCCGCGCTGCGCCCGTTTCTACCGCGGCAAGGACGTGGTCGATTGGCTGGCCGACATGGGCTACTACGACATGAGCGTGCACGAACATCCGCTGCGCGAGGGCGTGCGCGACAACACCAACCACTTCGTCACCGGCCGCGATGGCGGGCGCGACATCGACCTGCGGCAGTTCGCGCGAGAAGGCATGGCGCTGTACGGGCAATTGACTGGCCTGGAAGACGACACCCTGCTCTTCAACCCCGACCTGCGCCACAACCTCGACCACGCCGACCGGATCTACAACGGCATCAACGCGTCGATCGACAAGTACATCGAGAAGGCCGGCATCGCGGCGCCGCCGGCCTCGGTCTACATGCCAGTGTGGGAGCCGGGCGCTGTGCGCCTAACTTTGAATCTGCGCGGCACAAACGGGCAGGCCAGCATCACCAGCATCGTCTGGTGCATCGGCTTCCAGCCCGGCCATGTGCGCGGCGTGACCGCCCAGCCCGGCCTGTACTTCATCGGCCTGGCGTGGCTGCACACCTGGGGCTCGGGGCGTTTTTCGGGCGTGGCGCGCGACGCGCTCTACCTGGCCGAGCAGATCGAGGCGCGCTGCGAAGCGCCGGCCCAGCAGAGCGAGGCGGCGGCGGAGTCCATGCTCTCGTAGGACGACACCGCTACTTGCGGAGCGTGTCGCCGAATCTGGCGTGTGCGGCGTTAAGCTGATGCAGCAGGCCTACCTGACCTTCGGGTCGGCCTGCCGCAGCCCTGCTTCATGGCCCACGGGAGAGCCGCATGTCCATCGCACGACGCAAGATCCTCGGCCTGTTCGCTGCCGCCAGCGCCACCGCACTCGCCGGCTGCGGCGGTGGTGGCGACGGTGGGGGCGGCCAGGCCGCGCCGACGCGCTTTCTCTGGGTGCTGAACCTGAACCCCGAGTTCACGTCGGCCGACTTCTCGTTGAGCGGGAATCTGCTCGTGTCCGGCTTGCGGTTCCCCGAACTGACGCCGCGCA
>JAYVEB010000245.1:0-10466 GCA_043749095.1 Burkholderiales bacterium
CCTTGATACCGGCGGCGTCGCCATTGAACGCGAGGCGGGTGTCGCGCAGCGCGACCGAGCCAGTGGCGAGATCCAGCTTCAGCTGGGTGTTGCCACTCAGCTCACCCTTGACGGCCGGCGCTGTCAGGTCGAGCTGCAGGTCGAAGGCGACTGGCGATTCGGCCTGGTCCTGCAGGCGGCCGGTGGTCAGCGACTTCAACGACAGCGCGCCCGCCAGATGGGCCAGATCGTCCTTCACGCGCAGACTGACGTTCTCCAGCGCGACGCGGTTCACGTCGAGTCGCGGCGGCTTCTTGCTGCCGTTGCCGGCGTCCGACGGCGCCTTGGTGTTGAGCAGGTCGTCGATGTTGCGCACGCCCTCGGCGTTGCGCAGGTAGACCGCGCGCACGCCGCGGGCGGCCACCCGGCCGATCACCAGCTCGCGGCTGAGCAGCGGCAGCACGTCGACCGCCAGTTCGGCGTGTTCGATCGCGGCGAACTCGTCGGGTCGGTTGGCTTCGCTCAGGCTGACGTCGGCCAGCGTGATTTCCAGCCGCGGAAACAGCGACAGCCCGATCGGCCCGTTGATCGCCAGTGTGCGGTGGTGGTGCGTCTGCATCCAGTCGATAGCGACGCCTTTGTAGCGGTTGGCATCGAAGTCCATCACCAGCCAGGTGACCACGGCCACCAGCACCAGCAGCAGGCCCAACAGCCCGAGGGCGATACGGCGGATCCAGATCGACATGGCTAGGGCCTGTTAATGCGATGGGAGGGCTCGCGCCGAGTCGCCGCAGGCCCTATGCCCCCTGAGAAGCGCGGATTGTGCCTGTGCACCCGAGCTGTCGACACGGTGGCTACCTACAATCCGCCCCAATGAAACCCTATGACGTGCAGGTGCGCGGTGCCGGGCTGGTCGGCCCGGCGCTGGCCTTGTCGCTGGCGCGCATCGGCCTGCGCGTTGCGCTGGTGGCCGATGCCGCGGCGCCTGCGCGCGGGCCCGACGTGCGCGCCTTTGCGCTGAATGCCGCATCGGTCGCGTTGCTGCGTGGCCTGAAGGTCTGGGACGCGCTGCCGGCGCAAGCGGCGACTGCGGTGCACGAGATGCGCGTCGAGGGCGATGCCTCAGGCGCAGCGCTCGAATTCTCGTCGTGGGAGCAGCGGGTTGGCGAGCTGGCCTGGATCGTCGATGCGGCGGTGCTCGAACGTGAACTGGCTGCGGCGGTTCGGTTTTCACCGCATGTGACGGTGATGACTGGCGCGCAGGCCGATGCGGCCTCCGCGCCGCTGACCGCGATCTGCGAAGGCAAGGCGTCGGCCACCCGGGACGCCCACCGCGTGCCACTCGATCGCCGGCCCTACGGCCATCGCGCGATCGCGGCGCGGCTGGCCAGCTCAAAACCGCACGGTGGCACCGCACGCCAATGGTTCGGCTCGCCCGATGTGCTGGCGCTGCTGCCCTTCGACGCGCCGCAGCCGCTGTCTTCGTATGCGCTGGTGTGGTCGGTGCCCGATGCGCGGGCCGACGATTTACTGGCAATGGACGCCACGGCGTTCAACGAGGCGCTGATGCAGGCCACCGGCGGTGCTGCAGGCGAGTTGCAACTGAGCGGCGAGCGCGTCGCCTGGCCGCTGACCCGGGCGCAGGCCGCGACCTGGTGCGGGCCGGGCTGGGTGCTGTTGGGCGACGCCGCCCATGTGGTGCACCCGCTGGCCGGCCAGGGCCTGAACCTCGGGCTGGCCGACGTGGCGGCCTTGACCGCAGCGCTGTCGTCGCGCGAGCCGTGGCGCGAACTGGGCGACGAGAAACTGCTGCGCCGCTATGCCCGCCAGCGCCTGCTGCCGACGCGCGCGATGGTTGAGATCACCGACGGTCTGATGCGCCTGTTCGCGCACCCCGCGCCGCTGGTGCGGGAACTCCGCAACCGCGGCCTGACTCTGGTCAACCGGCTGACGCCGATCAAGCGCTGGCTGACCGCTCAGGCGCTGGACTCCTGAGGCCGCACCTGCTGCAGCCCGCTTCATTCGATCACCTGAAAGCACATTGACATGGTTCTGACCTCCTTTCGAAAGGCGCAGCGCGCTGTCGCTCACTTGAGCGCCTGGGGCTTGGCGGCACTGCTGATGGCGACCACGCCGGCCCATGCCGGTGAGGCCGAGATCCGCAAGGCGCTCGGCGAGCGGCTGGCCGACCTGGGCAAGGTCGACGAAGTCACCAAGTCGCCGATCGCGGGCCTGTACGAAGTGCGCGTCGGCGTCGAGATCTACTACACCGACGAGAACGGCAACTACCTGATCGAGGGCCAGTTGCTGGAAACCAGGACGCGCGCCAACCTGACCGAAGCGCGCATTGCGAAGCTGACTGCGATCGACTTCGCCAGCCTGCCGCTGAAGGACGCGATCGTCTGGAAGCAGGGCGACGGCAGCCGCAAGCTGGTGGTGTTCGCCGACCCGAACTGCGGCTACTGCAAGCGCTTCGAACGTGAAGTCCGGGCCGCCAAGGACATCACGATCTACACCTTCCTGTACCCGATCCTCGGTGGCGATTCGCCGGACAAGTCGCGCAACATCTGGTGTGCGAAGGACCGCGGCAAGACCTGGGTCGACTGGATGGTCGATGGCGCGCTTCCGCCGAAAGTCATGGGTGAGTGCGACACCTCGGCGCTGCAGCGCAACACAGCGCTCGGGCGCAAGCACAAGGTCAACGGCACGCCGGCGCTGGTGTTCGAAGACGGCAAGCGTGTGCCTGGCGCGATGAAGCTCGACGACCTCGAGAAGCAACTGCTGGCCTCGGCGAAGAAGCCCGGTTGATTCCGCTGCTGCAAGACTTCTTCGACTTCGAGCCCACGCACGCCGAGGCGTTGCGGCGGCTCGATGCGGTGCATCCGGGCGAATATGCCCGCACCCGCAATGCGCTCGATGGCGCGGTCACCGGGCTGTCGCCGTACTTCACCCACGGCGTGATCGGCATGCGCAGCGCGGTCGCCCGCGTGATGCAGAAACACCGGCTGGGGTACGACGACAAGCTGATGTTCGAATTCGCCTGGCGCGAGTTCTTCCACCACGTGTGGAGCCGCTGTGGCGAGCAGGTGCTGGCCGACATGCGGCCCGCCGCGGTGTGGCCCGGTGCTTACGCATCCGCGGTGCCGGCCGATCTGCGCGAAGGCCGCACCGGCGTGCCGATGATCGACAGCGCGGTGCGTCAGCTCTATGCCACCGGCTACCTGCACAACCATGTGCGCATGTGGCTGGCCAGCTACGCGGTGCACCTGCGCAAGGTGCACTGGCGCGCCGGCGCCGACTGGATGTACGGCCATTTGCTCGATGGCGACGTGCCGAGCAACCACCTGAGCTGGCAGTGGGTGGCTGGCACCTTCTCCAGCAAGCCCTATCTGTTCAATGCGGACAACGTCGCGAAGTACGCCCCGCGCGGAAATTTCAAGGCCTGGCTGGGCAAGGGCACGGTGATCGATCAGGACTACGAGGCGCTGGACCGCATCGCGCGGCATGACGGCGATGTCGGCCCCGAACCGGGCGCGCACGAAGGCGTGATCGAGCCTCCGCTGGGGGCCGCCCCACACGCCGACTGGGTGGCCGAAGCGTCCCGGCCGCTGCTCGCTGCCGCCGTGCCGCGGCGGCGCGAGATCGAACTGGTCACGCCATGGGCGATGGGCGAGCGCGAGGGCGGAGCAGGTTCGGGGGCCGGCGGTCCCTGGCGACTCGGCGTGATCCACACACCGTCGCATTCACTGCTGCCGTGGAGCGAAGCGCGCTGGCGCTGGGTGCTGCGGCGCCTGGGGCAGGTCACCGATGCGGTGTTCGTCGGCGACCTGACCTCTTCAGTGCCGTTGAAGGCTGGCATACCGATGTGGCCCGGGCCCGGCATGGTGACGGCCGTGCGGGCGCCGATGCCTGGCTACGACGCCGCACTCGGCGCACTCGCCACGCTGCAGACCGCACCGCGGCTGCTGCCGAACCCCGAGACGCTGTGCCGTTCGTTCAGCGTGTTCTACGAGGCGGTCAAGCGGCAATCGCGCTCGCTGCAAACGCAGTTGAACGGAGAGCTTTTTTGAGCGGTCGCACCCAGGCCATGCCGACGCCAGCGTCGACGAACCAGCCAGACCGGGCCACGCTGCGCCTGGCCTATGCGGGCCTGCTGCCGTTCGTGATCGGTGCGATGCTGTTGTGGATCGTGCGGCCCGATGCGCATCCGTATGTGGCCGCAGCGCTGTCGGCGTATGCGGGCGTGATCGTCTCGTTCCTCGGGGGCATCCACTGGGGCTTCGGCTTTCGTGCGCAGCCGCCGGACCCGTCCCGCTTCGTCTGGGGCGTGGTGCCGTCGCTGGTCGCCTGGGTCGCGGTGGTGATGCCGCCGTATGCGGGTCTGGTGGTGCTGGGCGTGATGCTGGTGGTGTGCTACTTGGTCGATCGCCGGGTCTACCCGGTGCAGTCGTCCGGCGCCTGGCTGATCATGCGCTTCAGGCTCACCGTCGTCGCCAGCCTCGCCTGTTTCATCGGCGCGGCGGGCAGCTGATCGCTGCTGCGACAGGCCATGCCCGAAGGTCCGGAAATCCGCCGTGCGGCGCAAGCGGTGCACCGTGGCATCGCGGGTCAGCCGTTGCGGATGACTTTGGCGCATCCGGCACTGGCACCGATGGCGCCTGCGTTGCGCGGCGCCACCGTCGAGGCGGTCAGTGCGCGCTCGAAGGCGATGCTGACGCGCTTCTCCACCGGCGACGTGCTGTATTCCCACAACCAGCTGTATGGCGAGTGGGTGGTTGACCGGCCCGACGAGCCCTTGCGGTCCCGCGCGATCCGTCTGGTGCTTGAAACGAGTGCTCAGCGTGCCGTGCTGTACAGCGCGACCGATTTCGCCTGGCTGCGCCACGGCGCCGAAGAGGGGCATCCCTACATCGCCAAGCTCGGTCCCGAGGTGCTCGACGACGCAACCACGGTGCGCGACATCGCCGCGCGCCTGACGCAGTTTCCGCGCCGACGCATCGCCGATGCACTGCTCGATCAGCAGGTGCTCGCCGGCCTTGGCAACTACCTGCGCAGCGAGATCGCCTTCGTTGCAAAGCTGAACCCGTGGCGGCGCCTGGGCGAGCTGAGCGATGCCGAACGGCACCGGCTGGCCCGCGCTGTTCACGACATCACCCACCGCAGTTTCCGCACTGAGGGGGTGTGCGTGCCGAATGCGCTGTATCGCGCGCAGCGTCAACAGGGCGCCAGCTTCGAGGCCGCGCGCTTCTTCGTGTTCGCCCGCGCTCAGCAGCCTTGCCGCGACTGCGGCGCGACGATCGAACGCGCCACACTGGGCGGGCGCAAGCTGTTCGTCTGCGTCGCCTGCCAGGGCGTATTCCCGCTGCCCGATGAACTGCGGCATTGAAGCTGCGGCTGTACCTTATCGATCCTCTTGCGACACGCCCCATGATTTCCTACCGCATCGACGTCCACAACCCGAACGCGCACCTGTACCGCGTCACGCTGACCGTGCCCCAGCCTGCCGCCACGCAGCGCCTGAGCCTGCCGGTGTGGATCCCCGGCAGCTACCTGGTGCGCGAGTTCTCACGCCACCTGAGCGGGCTCGAAGCGAAGCAGGGCAGCCGCGCGGTGCAGCTCGCGCAGCTCGACAAGGCCACCTGGCAGGCCGAGTGCAGCGGGCGTGGTGCCCTGGTGGTGACGTACCTCGCCTACGCCTTCGACACCTCGGTGCGCGCCGCCTTTCTGGACGCGCAACGCGGCTTCTTCAACGGCACCAGCCTGTGCCTGCGGGTCGAAGGTCGCGAAGCCGAGCCGCATCGCATCGAGCTGCGCTCGCTGCCGCGCGGCTGGCAGGTTGCGACCTCGATGTCAGGGACCGCGGCCACCGTGTTCGAAGCCGCTGACTACGACGAGCTGGTCGATCACCCGTTCGAGCTGGGCACCTTCTGGCGCGGCCACTTCAAGGCACACGGCGTGCCGCACGATCTGGTGGTGGCCGGTGCGCTGCCCGACTTCGACGGCGCGCGGCTGCTGGCCGACACGAAACGCATCTGCGAGGCCGAGATCGCGCTCTGGCACGGTGATGCACCGAAGCGTGGCGACATCCCGTTCCAGCGCTATGTGTTCCTGCTCAACTGCGTCGACGACGGCTACGGTGGACTGGAACACCGCGCCAGCACGGCGCTGATCGCGGCGCGCCGTGATCTGCCGCGTGCGGGTGTTGCCAACGCGGCCAAAGGCGCTCCGCTCGAACCGAGGAGCGACGGCTATGTGACGCTGCTGGGCCTGATCAGCCACGAGTATTTCCACACCTGGAACGTCAAGCGGCTGAAGCCGCGCGACTTCGCGCCGTACGACTACACCTGCGAGAACTACACCGAGCTGCTGTGGTTCTTCGAGGGCTTCACCTCGTACTACGACGACCTGTTGCTGCGCCGTGCCGGGCTGATCGACGAGGCGCGCTACCTGAAGGCGGTCGCCAAGACCGTGACCAGCGTGCTCGGCATGCCGGGGCGGCAGGTGCAGAGCGTCGCGCAGGCCAGCTTCGATGCCTGGGTCAAGTACTACCGCGGCGACGAGAACACGCCAAACGCCACGATCAGCTACTACACCAAGGGCTCGCTGGTCGCGCTGGCACTGGACCTGAGCCTGCGCGCCCACGCGTCACGCCGCCCGGCCACGCTCGATGCCGTGATGCGCGGTCTGTGGGCGCGCAGCGCGGGTGGCCCGATCACCGAGGCCGACATCGTCGACGTGCTGCGCCAGATCGCCCGCCCGGCGCGGGCCGACGCGCTGGCTCGTCAGCTGAGCGAGTGGGTGCACCGTACTGGCGACTTGCCGCTGCCGGATCTGCTGAAACGCTTCGGCGTGCAGTGGCAGGCGCAGCCGGCCACGCTGGCTCAACGCCTGGGCCTGCGCGTCAGTGAGAGCGCATTGACCGGCATCAAGGTCACCCATGTGCTGCGGGGCGGTGCCGCTGAGCGCGCCGGGCTGTCGACCGGTGACGAGGTGCTGGCGCTCGGTGACTGGCGATTGCGCCGGCTCGACGATGCGCTGCGTCTGCTGACCCCGGGCCAGCCGGCGGTGCTGCTGGTGTCGCGCGATCAGCGCCTGCTCAGACTGTCGCTCGACGTGCCCGGGCCGGCTGATGTCGCCGGTGCGATCAGCTTGACGGCCGACGCCAAAGCCACGCGTGCCGCGCTCGCGCTGCGCACCGCCTGGCTGGGCGGCTGAGCGCCGCTGCGGGTTCGACACCCCCGATGACGTCCACGGTGCAAGTCCCGGTCGCCGGCCGCAGGCGGATCGCGGGCCGCGTGGCCCTGGTCGCTGCCGTCTTGGTGATGCACGCCTGCGTGATGCGCAGCATCAACGACAGCGTGATCGATTTCGACCAAGGCCAGAAGCCGGCACGCATCGAGCTGGTGACGGTGCAGGACATGGCGTTCAGCACGCCGCCGGTGCTGGCGGCAGCACCGCCGCCACCGCCTGTCACACCGCCGCGGCCGCCACGGCAGGCCAAGCCAGCGGCTGCTGCGGCGTCGGCACCTGCGGTTGCCGCATCGGCACCTGACCCTGAACCTGTGGTGGCCGCTGCGGCAGCGGAGGTGCCTGCCAGTGCGCCCGAGCCCGCGGCATCGGCCCCGCTGGTGGTGGCCCCTGTTGCCAGCCTTGCGGCATCGCTGCCAGTGGTCGCTGCGGCCGTGCCTGCATCGGCGCCGGCATCGGCTGCCGACACCTTCGGCTGGCCCCCGTCGACCCGCATCAGCTACGAGCTGACCGGCAACTTCCGCGGCGAGGTCTACGGCAGTGCGCAGGTCGACTGGGTGCATGTCGGCGAGCGCTACCAGGTGCACCTGGACGTGATCGTCGGCGCTTCGTTCGCGCCGCTGTACTCGCGCCGCATGAGCAGTGACGGGCGCTTGACCGACGCGGGCCTGGTGCCCGAACGCTATGACGAAGAAAGCAAGGCCGCGTTTCGCGACCGCAAGCGTGCCAGCGTCACACTCGAACCCGATGCGGTGGTGCTGAACAACGGCCAGCGCGTCGAGCGCCTGCCCGGCGTGCAGGACACCGCCAGCCAGTTCGTGCAGCTCACCTACCTGTTCACGCGGCATCCCGAGTTGCTGAAACCCGGGGGCACGATCGAGCTGCCGCTGGCCCTGCCTCGTCGAATGAGCTCGTGGACTTACGACGTGCGCGAGTCCGAGCCGGTGTACACCTCGTTCGGTGCCATTGAAGCGGTGCCACTGCAGCCGCGCCGCGAGTCGCGCAAGGGCGATGAGATGTCGGCCACCGTCTGGTTCGCGCCCAGCCTGAAGTACCTGCCGGTGCGCATCCGCATCCAGCAGGACGCCGAGACCTACATCGACCTGATGATCAAGCGGCGGCCGCAGCTGGTCCAGTGAACTGACTACAGTCCTACCCAAGCCTCACTGCCCACGGAGAACCGTCATGCCCCACGAATTCATCCTCACCGACACCGTGGGCGACGGCCCGCTGAAGACTGGGCTGGTCACGCTGAACCGGCCGAAGCAGCTCAATGCGCTGAATGACGGCTTGATGAGTGAGCTCGGCGCGGCGCTGCAGGCTTTCGATGCCGACGAAGGCATTGGCTGCATCGTCATCACCGGCAGCGAGAAGGCCTTTGCCGCCGGCGCCGACATCGGCGCGATGGCGACGTTGACCTACATGGAGGCCTACAAGGGTGACTTCATCACCCGCAACTGGGAGGCGTTGAAGAGCGTCAGAAAGCCGGTGATCGCCGCGGTGGCCGGCTTTGCGCTGGGCGGCGGCTGCGAGCTGGCGATGATGTGCGATTTCATCATCGCGTCCGACAGCGCGAAATTCGGCCAGCCCGAGATCAAGCTCGGCATCATCCCCGGCGCCGGTGGCACGCAGCGCCTGCCCCGCGCGGTCGGCAAGGCCAAGGCCATGGACCTGGTGCTGACCGGGCGAATGATGGACGCAGCCGAAGCCGAGCGGGCCGGCCTTGTGTCGCGCGTGGTGCCGGCGGCCGAACTGATGGCGGTGGCGCTGGCCGCGGCGAAAAGCATCTGCGAATTCAGCGGCCCGAGCGTGATGATGGCCAAGGAATGCGTCAACCGCGCCTTCGAAGGCACGCTGGCCGACGGCGTCAGCCACGAACGCCGGGTGTTCCACTCGCTGTTCGCGACCGAAGACCAGAAGGAAGGCATGGACGCCTTCGTCAACAAGCGCAAGCCGGTGTTCAAGCAGCGCTGAGGGTACGCCGATCCGGCGTCAGGGCTGCAGCCAGCGTGCGGCGCCGTCGCGGCCGAAAAAAGCACGCCGGTGCCCGTCACGGTGCAGTTCGAGCCAGTCGAGGCTGACGACGTGGGCCGTGATGACTGCGAAGTATTCCCGGTGAGCGATGGCCGGTGCCTGCGCGTCGAGCGCGCTGCCGGGCGCTAGCGGCGACAGGTAGTCCTGCGATGCCGGCGACAGCTTCACGCGTGTCCATCGCGACGACACCGAGATGCCGTCGTCCTCGACCTCGGCATGCAGGCGGCAGCGCAGCTGCCAGCCAAGTCGCGGCGACCACAGCAACAACGTGGCTTCGGGGTGCGCCCGCAGCTGCGTCACCTTGCCGGCACGCGAGTCGGTGTAGATCACCAGCTGTCTCGAATCGGCATCGACCTCGCGCAGCACCACCGTGCGTGCATCGGCGGCGTCACCTGCCACCGTGGCCAGCACGGCGTGACGCCATGCGTGGTGGCGGTCGTGGGTGGCGCGCGTGAGCTCCTGCCAGATGGCGGCTTCCAGCTCGGGCAGGGACGAAAGCCGATCTGGTGGCACCGTCAGCCCTCCTTGGGCAACGACGAGGAACTCATGATTCCTTCCTGAGGGAAGGAAAGAGGATCACGTCGCGGATGCTCGGGCTGTCGGTGATCAGCATCATCAGCCGGTCGATGCCGATGCCGCAACCGCCGGTCGGCGGCATGCCGATTTCCAGTGCGCGGATGAAGTCGGCGTCGTAGTACATCGCTTCCTCGTCACCGGCTTCCTTGTTGGCCATTTGCTTTTTGAAGCGTTCTGCCTGGTCTTCGGCGTCGTTCAGCTCGGAAAACCCGTTGGCGTATTCGCGGCCGGTGATGAAGAGTTCGAAGCGTTCGGTGATCGACGGGTCGGTGTCCGAGGCGCGGGCCAGCGGGCTGACCTCGACGGGGTAGTCGATGATGAAGGTCGGGTTCCACAGCTGTTCCTCGACCACCGCCTCGAACAGACCGAACTGCAGCTCGGGCAGCTTCCAGTGCGCTGGCGGCTCCTCGCCCAGCGACTTCAGCTTCGCGTGCAGCACCTGCACGTCGCCCGCTTCGGCGGCGCTCAGGCCGGCGTGGGCGATCAGTGAATCGCGCACCGTCAGGCGGGTGAATGGCGCGTCGAGGTCGACGGTCTTGCCGCCGTAGCTGAGCGTGGCCGAGCCGGTCGCGTCGCGCGCCGCGTGGCGCAGCACCTCTTCGGTGTAGTCCATCAAATCGTGGTGGTTC
>JAYVEB010000246.1:0-3192 GCA_043749095.1 Burkholderiales bacterium
CTCGGAGCTGGGTGTGAAGCTGGCGATCGACGACTTCGGCACTGGCTATTCGAGCCTGGCCTACCTGAAGCGCTTCCCGATCGGGCGGCTGAAGATCGACCGCAGCTTCATCCAGGGGCTGCCCGACGACGAGGTCGATGTCGGCATCGTCAACGCCATCGTCAACCTGGGCAAGGCGCTGCACCTCGAGATGGTCGCCGAAGGTGTGGAGACCGAAGCGCAGCGCCTGTTCATGCTGAAGACTGGCTGCACCCAGTACCAGGGCGGGCTCTGCGCACCGGCCCTCGATGCGCTGTCTTTCGAGGCGCTGCTCGATCGCGGGCCCGACTTCGAGCAGGACCTGCCGGACACCGAAGACTGGATCGAACGCGGGTCCTGAGCGCCGTGCCGATCACGCGAGCGCGTGATGCGCTTGTGTCACAGAAATCGCTCCAGCAGGCGGCGCGACCGCCGGTCCAGTACCCGGCGATCGCGCACGATGAACTGGATGCCATGGCTGTCGGCGATCCACAGCGCGCCCTCGCTCAGGCGCCGGATGTCTTCCTCGCCTTTCAGCACGAAGCTGGTGATGCCGCGGTCGGTCTCGACCTGCCAGATGCTCGGTGTCGAGAAGGTCGACACCGCGACGATGCGGCGTATCACCGGTGTGAACTCGCGGCTGAGCAGTTCGTCCGCGATCAGTGCGCGCAACGGCGCGGCCAGTTTGTCGAGTGACTCCACCCAGGCGACCTCGCGGCCGTCGCCATCGACCAACGACAGCCCCTCGTTAGGCGCTGCGATCGGAAACGCGCGCACCGGCACCACGCCCGGATGGCGCACGCCGTCGGCGCTGGTCAGCACCAGCAGGCCGTGGGCATCACGCTCCAACTGAAAGGGCGCTTCGTTCATGCTGGCAGCTCGGTGTGGCTCGATCCGCCGGCCGCCGAGGCGGGCATCGGCGCTTCGATGGGGCCGGGGTTGGCCACCCACTCATCGGCCGCTGCCTGGCGCACCTGTGCTTCGTGCAGCCGCCAGTAGGCACCGCGCCGGGCCATCAGCTCGTCGTGCGGGCCAACCTCGACGATCTGGCCGCGGTCCATCACGACCAGCCGATCGGCCTTGCGCAAGGTGGACAACCGGTGGGCGATGGCGATCGTCGTGCGGCCCTGCACCAGGTTGTCGAGCGCATTCTGGATTTCCTTTTCGGTCTCGGTGTCCACTGACGAAGTCGCCTCGTCGAGGATCAGGATGCGCGGATCGATCAGCAGTGCGCGCGCGATGCTGATGCGCTGACGCTCGCCACCCGACAGGCCCTGGCCGCGCTCGCCGACCAGCGAGTCGTAGCCCTGCGGCAGCCGCAGAATGAACTCGTGCGCATGCGCGGCGCGGGCCGCGGCGACGATGTCCTTGCGGCTGGCGTCGGGGCGGCCATAGGCGATGTTCTCGGCGATGGTGCCGAAGAACAGAAAGGGCTCCTGCAACACCAGCCCGATGTGGCGCCGGTAGTCGGCCACGCTGTAGCGGCGGATGTCGATGCCATCGACCTTGATGGCGCCATCGGTCACGTCGTAGAAGCGGCAGATCAGGTTGACCAAGGTGCTCTTGCCCGAGCCGCTGTGGCCGACCAGGCCGATCATTTCGCCGGGGCGGATGTTGAGGTCCAATCCGCGGATCACCGATCGATTGCCGTAACGAAAGCCGATGCCGGCGAGCTCGATGCGGCCCTGCGGCTGGATCAGCCGCACCGGCGTCGTCGGCTCCGGCACGTTCGATACATGGTCGAGGATATCGAAGATCCGCTTGGCACCCGCGGCGGCTTTCTGCGTTACCGAGACGATGCGGCTCATCGAGTCGAGCCGGCCGTAGAAGCGGCCGATGTAGGCAATGAACGCGGTCAGCACGCCGACGGTGATCTGGTGCTTCGACACCTGCCAGATGCCGAAGGCCCACACCACCAGCAGGCCGATCTCGGTCAGCAGCGACACCGTCGGCGTGAACAGCGACCAGGTCTTGTTAAGCCGGTCGTTGACTTGCAGGTTGCTCTGGTTGGCCGCCCGGAAGCGCTGGGTTTCGCGGCCTTCTTGCGCAAAGGCCTTGACCACGCGGATGCCGGGAATCGTGTCGGCCAGCACATTGGTGACTTCGGACCACACCCGGTCGATCTTCTCGAAGCCAGTGCGCAAGCGGTCGCGCACCGTGTGGATCATCCAGCCGATGAAGGGCAGCGGTAGCAGCGTCACCACCGCCAACCACGGGTTGATCGAAAACAGGATCACCGCGGTCATCACGATCATCAGCACATCGGTAGCGAAATCAAGCGCATGCAACGACAGAAAGACACAGATGCGATCAGTTTCGCTGCCGATGCGCGCCATCAGGTCGCCGGTGCGCTTGCCGCCGAAGTAGTCGAGCGACAGCTGCAGAAGGTGCTCGAAAGTCGCGGTGCGCAGGTCGGCGCCGATCCGCTCGCTGACCAGCGCCAGCAGATAGGTCCGCGCCCAGCCCAGTCCCCAGGCCAAAAGTGCCGCCAGCAGCAGGCCGCCCAGGTACAGCGCGACATGCATCGGATCGATCTGCTTGCCGTTCTGGAACGGGATCAGGATGTCGTCCATCAGCGGAATCGCGAGGTACGGTGGCACCAGCGTCGCGGCGGTCGACGCCAGCGTCAGCCCGAATCCAGCGGCCAGCGGCTTGCGGTAGGGGTGCGCGAAGCGCCACAGCCGCAGCAACACCCAGGTTGATGGCACGGTGTGCACCTCGCGGCTGCACACCGGGCAATCCTCGTTGTCGGGAGGCAGCGGCGCCCTGCACGACGGACACAACGCGAGCTCATCGACGCTGGAATCACCCTCGGCCGAGCCATCCGGCGCCGACTGACGCGCCTGCTGCAGCTCGAACAGCGTCACCAGGCGCAGCGCATAGACGTTTTGCGCCAGCGTGAAGCGCCAGACGGCCAGCCGGCCGTGCTCGTCGTGCAGCGACAGCGTGCCCACACCGCCATGGTCGCTGTGCCGCAGGCGCAGCCGCTGGGCGGCCGGGTCATCCAAGCGCCAGCCGTCCCATTTCGCTTTGCCGGCATCGCCTCCAGCGTGGCGCACCATCAGCCGGCGATCCGTCAGCACCAGGCACCCGTCGAAATAGTGCAGTTGCGGGGACAAGTCAACCAGCAGCGTTCCGAGCGCGTTCTCGTCGGACTCGAGCGGCACTGCCCCC
>JAYVEB010000247.1:0-10432 GCA_043749095.1 Burkholderiales bacterium
CCCCTTGGCACGCTCGAGAAAATCGCTCCTGCGCGATTCTGGAAGCTCGGAAATCAAGCCATCATTTTGGAATATTCCTGCCGCCCAGACTCCTAGGTCTGATGCTGCGTCGCAACAAGCATTCGCATGCCGAACAGAGAACCTGGAGAACAGCAAATCACGCCGACGAGCCGAGAGCGCGCCCGTCCCAAGTGGCGCCTGCTCCGCTCACACGGGCTGCCAGCGCCCGGCGATGTTCTTCAGCAGCTGGTTGACCGCGGCGAGCTGGCGGTTGCGCACCGACAGCAGGGTGTTCTCGCTGCTGAGCGCCGCCGTCTGGGCCACCACCACGTTGAGGTAACTCACCGTGCCAGCGCGGTACTGCTCCAGCGTGATGTCGAGGTTGCTTTGCGCCGCTTGCAGGGCCTCGCTCTGCCATTGCGCCTCCTGCTGCAGCTGCTGCGCAAGCGCCAGGTTGTCCTCGACTTCCTGCAACGCGGTGAGCACGGCCTGGCGGTAGGCCGACGTGGCCTGATCGGCCGCAGCCGTGGCCTGCGCGCTGGCGAGTTGGCGCTGGCCGCCATCGAAGATGGCCTGGGTCAGCGTGGGGCCGAGCGACCACAGCAGGTTGGGCGCGCTGAAAAGATTGGCCAGCGAGGCGCCGCGAAAGCCCGCGCTGGCCGACAGTGTCAGATCGGGGAAGAAGGCGGCGTCGGCCACGCCAATCTGGGCATAGGCTGCGGCCACCCGGTGCTGTGCCGCAGCGATGTCGGGGCGACGCTGCAGCAGCGACGCCGGCAGCATCGGTGGCACCTCGGGCACCAGCGGCAGGCTGGCGTTGCGTTCCAGCGCCAGCGATGCCGGCGGCGCGCCAAGCAGCATGGCAATCGCATGCTCGAGCTGCGCCCGTTGCGCCGTCAGGTCGGCGGACTGGGCCTGCGCCGACTTGAGCTGGGTCTGCGCCTGCAGCACATCGGTGCGTGCGGCGACGCCACCGTCGTAGCGCACTTGCGTCAACGCCAGCGACTGCTGGTAGGCCGCGACGCTGCGGGCCAGCACCGACAACTGCGCGTCGGCAGTGCGCAATGACAGGTAGGTCTGGACCAGCAGCGCCTGAGCCGACAGACGCACCGCGGCAAGGTCATCGGCGCTGGCCTGGAACGACGCCTGGGCGCCGGTTCTGCCTTCAGACAACCGCCCCCAAAGGTCGATCTCCCAACTGGCAGTGGCTGTCAGGTTCAGGCTGTTGACAGGCTTGGACGATCGTTCGGAGTTGGTCGAGCCTGGCGTTTGGTTGCGGGTCGCTCCGGCGCCGAGGGTCAGCGTGGGCAGCAGCGCCGTGCGACTCGCCTCGTACAGGGCCCGGGCACTGGCCACGGCGGACAACGAGGACTTCAGGTTCTCGTTGCCGATCACCAACTTCCGTTGCAGGTCGTCGAGCAGAGGATCGCTGAAAAGCGTCCACCATTCATCGGGCACCGCGGTGGCGACGGCATGCCTCCAGTCGGCAGACTCCTTGTACTGCGCCGCTGGCGCCACCGGCGGCGGCGGGTCGACGTGGGTGACCGCACAAGCGGCCATCAGCATGGCCGCAGCGAGAGGCAACAGCGTCGAAGGGATTCGATGGTTCATGGCGTTCTAGGCAGATGCCATTTGAATGGGCGACGCGCGTTGGGCCCGCCGCGCTCGCCAGCGCTTCGCGCTCAACCGGTCCATCAGCACGAACACCACCGGCGTCGTGTACAGCGTCAGCAACTGGCTGAGGATCAGCCCGCCGACGATCGCGATGCCCAGCGGCTGGCGCAATTCAGCGCCGTCGCCGGTGCCGAATAGTGAAGGGACGGCCAGCGGCACGGCGCCGAAGATCGCAGCGAAGGTCGTCATCAGGATAGGCCGCAGCCGCAGGTTGGCGGCGCGGTAGATCGCCGCCCCTGCGCTGACTTGGCCCTCGCGCTGCCGGCCGATGGCGAAGTCGATCATCATGATCGCGTTCTTCTTGACGATGCCGATCAGCAGGATCACCGCGATCAACGCGATGATCGAGAAGTCCGTGTTGAACAGCATCAGCGCGAGCAGCGCACCGACACCGGCCGACGGCAGCGTGGACAGGATCGTCACCGGATGGATCAGGCTCTCGTACAGCATGCCCAGCACCAGATAGATCGCGACGATGGCGGCCAGGATCAGCAAGGGTTGCGATGACAGCGACTGCTGGAAGGCATTGGCCGTGCCCTGGAAGCCGCCGCGCAACGCTACCGGCACGCCCAGTTCAGTCATCGCAATCCCGATGGCCGTGGTGGCGTCTGACAGCGACACGCCTGTGGGCAGGTTGAAGCTGATCGTCGAGGCTGGCGAGCCGCTCTGGTGATTGACGGACAGCGGGGTGTTGGTGGTTTCCACCCGTGCGATGGTCGACAGCGGCACCTGCGCACCCGAACTGCTGGTGACGTAGAAATGGTTCAGCGTCTGCGGTCCCTGCAGGTATTGCGGCGCCAGCTCCATGACCACGCGGTACTGGTTCAGCGCGTTGTAGATCACCCCTACCTGGCGCTGGCCGAAGGCGTTGTTCAAGGCAGTGTCTAGGTTGCTGACCGTGACCCCGAGCCGTGCTGCGGCATCGCGGTCGATCACCAGCGAGGTCTGCATTCCCTTGTCCTGCTGATCGGTATTGACGTCGGTCAACTCGGGCAGCTGCGACAGCGCGTTGCGCACCCGAGGCTCCCAGGTGCGCAAGGTGTCCACGTCGTCGGCCTGCAGCGTGTACTGGTACTGCGCGTTCGAGGGGCGGCCGCCGATGCGGATGTCCTGCACCGGCGCGAAATACAGGTTGGCGCCAGGCTCGTGGCTGAGCTTGTCGCGCAGGCGCGCCACCACGGCATCGGCCGACAGCTTGCGCTCGTCAAGCGGCTTGAGGGTGATGTAGAAGTTGGCCGAGTTGCTCTGGCCGCCGCCGGTCGAGCCGCTGACGTTCGCCACTGCCGGGTCGGCTTGCACGATGGCCATGAACTTGTCGACCCGGGCCTGCATGGTCTGGAACGAGCTGCCCTGGTCGGCCTGCACGCCACCGACCAGCGAGCCGGTGTCCTGCTGCGGAAAGAAGGTCTTGGGGATCGTCGTGTAGAGGTAGACGTTGAGCGCGACCACGCCCAGCAGGGCCAGCAGGGCCACCGGCTGGTGGCGCAGCGCCCAGATCAGC
This sequence comes from Burkholderiales bacterium, assembly GCA_043749095.1. Classification (GTDB taxonomy): domain Bacteria; phylum Pseudomonadota; class Gammaproteobacteria; order Burkholderiales; family Burkholderiaceae_C; genus PBB1. Next base: position 3,176 of record JAYVEB010000247.1, read on the forward strand.
GAGTGCCGGTAACCGCGCACCATGGCCTGCGTGATGCGCGCCAGCAGCTGTCCAATGCGACCTGGCGCGCGCTTCTCGGCACGAGGCTTGAGCAGTATCGCGGCCATCATGGGCGTGGTCGTCAGCGACACCACCATCGACACCAGGATGGATGCCGACAGCACGACGGCGAACTCGCGGAACAGCCGACCCACGATGCCGCCCATCAGCAGCAGCGGGATGAAGACCGCAATCAGGCTGAGGGAGATCGACACCACGGTGAAGCCGATCTCGCGCGCGCCTTTCAGCGCCGCCTCACGGGGCGCCATGCCGCGCTCGATGTAGCGCGTGATGTTCTCCAGCACCACGATGGCATCGTCGACGACGAAGCCGGTGGCCACCGTCAAGGCCATGGCCGACAGGTTGTCCAGGCTGTAGCCGCACAGGTACATCACACCGAAGGTGCCCAGCAGCGAGACCGGCACGGCCACAGCGGGGATCACGGTGGCGCGCCAGCTGCGCAGGAACAGCAGCACGACGAGGACGACCAGCCCGATCGAGATCGCCATGGCCCGCTCGACCTCTCGCAACGACGCGCGGATCGTCGGCGTCCGGTCACTGATCACCTTGAGGTCAATGGCACCGGGGATCGATGCCTGCATGCGCGGCAGGATGTCACGCACCCGCTGCACCGTCTCGATGATGTTGGCGCCCGGCTCCTTCAGAAGAAAGAGCACCACCGCGGGCTTGCCGTTGGACAGCCCGTAATTGCGCACGTCCTGCACCGAATCGACGACCTGGGCCACATCACGCAGTCTCACCGCTGCGCCATCGCGGTAGCTCAACAACACCGGCGCGTATGCGGCAGCCGTCAGCGCCTGGTCGTTGGCGCCGATCTGCCAGCTGTGGTCGCCATCCTCCACCGACCCCTTGGGCCGATTGGCGTTGGTGGCGGTGATCGCGAGGCGCACCTGGTCGAGCGAGATGCCCTTGGATGCCAGCTTGTCGGGATCGAGCTCGACGCGGACCGCCGGCAAGGCGCCGCCGCCGACATTGACCTGCCCGACCCCCCGCACCTGCGACAGGCGCTGCGCCAGCACGGTGGAGGCCGCGTCGTACATCTGGCCGCGCGTCAGCGTGTCAGAGGTGAGCGCGATGATCATGATCGGCGCCGCGGCCGGGTTCACCTTGCGGTAGGTCGGATTGCCGGGCATGCCGGTCGGCAGCAGCGTGCGGGCCGCGTTGATGGCCGCCTGCACGTCACGGGCGGCGCCATTGATGTCGCGGTCCAGGTCGAACTGCAGCGTGATGTTGGTCGAGCCCAGCGACGAGCGCGAGGTGATCTCGTTGAGTCCGGCGATCGTGCCCAGCGCGCGCTCCAGCGGGGTGGAGACGGTCGCTGCCATCGTGTCGGGATTCGCACCCGGCAACGACGCACTGACCGAGATGGTCGGGAAGTCCACCTGCGGCAACGGCGCAATCGGCAGCAGCTGAAAACCGAGCAGCCCCGCCAGCGCGATGCCGAAGGTGATCAGCGTGGTGGCCACCGGCCGGTGGATGAAGGGTGCAGAAATGCTCATACAGCAGCCACACGGCCGGCTTGCCACGCTTTCAGCCTTTGCGCCTGGCGGGCGAAGCCGAGGTAGATCACCGGCGTGGTGAACAGCGTCAGCAGCTGGCTGACGATCAGACCACCGACCATCGTCACGCCCAGCGGGTGGCGCAGCTCATGGCCCGCACCGGTGCCGAGCATCAGCGGCAGCGCGCCCAGCAGCGCCGCCATCGTCGTCATGAGGATCGGCCGGAAACGCAGCAGGCACGCCTTGTGGATCGCCTCGCGCGGGGCCAGGCCCTCCTCGCGCTCGGCATAGAGCGCAAAGTCGATCATCATGATCGCGTTCTTCTTGACGATGCCGATCAACAGCACGATGCCGATGATGCCGACCACGCCCAGGTCCTGCCCCGCCACCAGCAGCGCCAGCAAGGCGCCGAGGCCCGCCGACGGCAGCGTGGACAGGATGGTGATCGGGTGGATGTAGCTCTCGTAGAGCACGCCGAGCACGATGTACATCGTGACCACCGCGGCCAGGATCAGCAGCAGCGTGCTGCTGAGCGACGATCGAAACGCCTCCGCTGCGCCCTGGAAACTGGTTTCGACGCTCGGCGGCAGGTCGAGGCTGGCTTCCTCGGCCTTGATCGCGTCCACCGCATGGCCCAGCGAAGCTCCAGGCGCGAGGTTGAACGACACCGTGGCCGACGGGAACTGCGCCACATGGTTGATCGCGAGCGCCGCAGGCCGCTCCAGCACCTGCGCCACCGACGACAGCGGCACCTGCACCTGCGTGGTGATGCCACTCGCATTGGTGGTGGTCCCCGGCAGGTAGAGATCCGAAATCGCCGTCGGGCCGCGACCCAGACCGGGCGCAGCCTCCAGCACCACGCGGTACTGGCTGGATCGCGTGTAGATCGTGGAGATCAGACGTTGACCGAACGCGTTGTAAAGCGCGGCGTCGATGGCCGCGACGGTGACGCCGAGCCGGCCTGCGGCTTCACGGTCGATCTGCACGTAGGCCTGCTGGCCTTGCTCCTGCAGGTCGCTCGCCACATCCACCAGATCGGGCAATGTGCGCAGGCGTTCGAGCAGCCGGTTGGTGCTGGTCGCCAGTTCCTTCGCATCGGACGAGCTGAGCAGGAACTGGTACTGGGTCTTGGAGACGCGGTCCTCGATGGTCAGGTCCTGCACCGGCTGCATGTAGGCGGTGATGCCCGGCACATGCGCTGTGGCATCGGCCAGGCGGCGGATCACCTCGGACGCCGACGCGTGGCGCTGCGCAAAAGGCTTCAGCGTGATCTGCATGCGCCCAGTGTTCAGCGTGGCGTTGGCGCCGTCGACGCCAATGAAGGACGCGAGATGGTCCACGTCCGGGTCTTTCAGGATCGCATCGGCCAGCGCCTGCTGGCGCGTCGCCATGGCGCCGAATGAGGTCGTCTGCGTCGCCTCGGTGATGACCTGGATCAGACCGGTGTCCTGCACCGGAAAGAACCCCTTGGGCACGACCACGTAAAGCAGCCCGGTCAAGGCCAGCGTCAGCGCAAACACGCCGAGCGTGGCGCGGGGACGGTCCAGCACCCAGTTGAGCGCGTTGCCGTAGCTGGCCACCATCGCATCGAAGCGCTGCGTGAACCACGCGCCGACGCCGCTGTGGCTGCGCTCGCGCTCGGGGCGCAGCAGCCGCGCACTCATCATCGGCGTCAGGGTCAGCGAGACAAAGGCCGAGATCAGGATAGCCACCGCCAGCGTGATCGCTAACTCGTGGAACAGCCGGCCCACCACATCGCCCATGAATAGCAGCGGGATCAGCACCGCCAGCAGCGACACCGTCAGCGAAATGATCGTGAAGCCGATCTGCTGGCTGCCCTTCAGCGCCGCCTGCATCGGCGAGTCGCCTTCTTCAACGAAGCGCGCGATGTTCTCGATCATCACGATCGCATCGTCGACGACAAAGCCGGTGGAGATCACCAGCGCCATCAGCGTCAGGTTGTTGATCGAGAACCCCGCCAGGTAGATGACGCCGAAGGTGCCGACCAGGCTCAGCGGCACCGCCACGCTCGGGATCACCGTGGCACTGGCGCTGCGCAGGAACAGGAAGATCACCATCACCACCAGCGCCACCGCCAGCAGCAATTCGACCTCGGTGTCGTCCACCGACGCGCGGATGGTCGTGGTGCGGTCGGCGATGACCTGCACATCGACCGATGCCGGCAGCGAGGCCTGCAGCTTGGGCAGCAGGGCCTTGACGCGGTCGACCGTCTGGATCACGTTGGCGCCCGGCTGGCGCTGCACGTTGAGGATCACGCCCGGGGTGCGATCCGACCACGCCGCCAGCCGCAGGTTTTCGGCATCGTCGACGATCTGCGACACGTCCTTCAGCCGCAGCGGATTGCCGTTCTTCCAGGCAATGATCAGGTCCTGGTATTCGGTCGCGGACTTCAGCTGGTCGTTGGCGTCGATGGTCGAGGCCCGCTGCGCGCCGTCGAAGCTGCCCTTGGCCTGGTTGACGTTGGCCGCGACGATGGCGGTGCGCACGTCTTCGAGCGACAGGCCCAGCGAGGCCAGGGCCTGTGGATTCGCCCGTATACGCACCGCCGGGCGCCGACCGCCCGCGATGCTGACCAGCCCGACGCCCTCGACCTGTGAGAGCTTGGGCGCCAGGCGGTTTTCGGCCAGGTCGTGCAGCTTGATCACCGGCAGTGACGGTGACGTCACCGCGATGGTCAACACCGGCGCGTCGGCCGGGTTGACCTTGCTGTAGATCGGCGGCATCGGCAGGTCGCTGGGCAACAGGTTGGTGCCGGCGTTGATCGCCGCCTGCACCTCCTGCTCAGCCACGTCGAGCGACAGCCCGAGCGAGAAGCGCAGCGTGATCACCGAGGCGCCGCCCGAGCTGCTGCTCGTCATCTGATTCAGCCCCGGCATCTGCCCGAACTGGCGTTCCAGCGGCGCCGTCACCGAGGTGGACATCACGTCCGGGCTGGCGCCCGGGTACAGCGTCGTGACCTGGATCGTCGGGTAGTCCACCTCGGGCAATGCCGACAGCGGCATCAGGCGGTAGGCCAGCAGCCCGGCCAGCAGGATCGCCAGCATCGGCAGCGAGGTGGCGACCGGGCGTTCGATGAACAGGCGCGACGGGTTCATGGCGCGGCGATCAACGGCCCGGCGGGTTGTCGCGCGACTCGCGACCCTGGCGCCTGCTGCCGCCAGCCGGAGCACTTGCCCCGGCACGCTGCTTCGGATCGGCGGCGATCAGTTCCACCTTGGCACCTTCACGCAAGCGGTCGGTGCCATCGATCACCACCTTCTCGTCGGGCTTCAGCGCGCCTTCCACCGCCATCCAGCCCGCATCGACCGCACCTGGCGTCACGGCCCGCGTTCTGACGGTGTTGTCGGCATTGACGACGTAGACGTAAAAGCCCTGCGCACCGCGCAGCACGGCGGCCTGCGGCACGGCGATCACGTCGGTCAGCACGTCAAGCTGCAGCGTGACGCTGACCGCCTGGTTGGGGAACAGCGCATCGTCGAGATTCGGGAACACCGCCTTGACCTTGATCGTGTCGGTGCTGGGGTCGATCGCGTTGTCGACGGTGGCCACACGGCCCACGGCCAGTTGCTGCGTGCCGCCGCGGCCCCAGGCCTCAACGGGGATCGACGCGCCGGCCCGCAGGCGCGCCGTGATCAGTGGCACATGGGCGGCCGGCACGGCAAAGACCAGCGAGATCGGTTGGGTCTGGGCGATGCTGATGATGCCGTTGGCATCGCCGGGCTGGACCACATTGCCCAGGTCGACCTGCTTCAGGCCCACGCGACCGGCAATCGGCGCAGCGACGCGGGTGTAGGAGAGTTGCACGCGCGCGCTGTCGACCACGCCCTGATCGGCCTGCACCGTGCCCTCGAGCTGCCGCACCAGCGCCAGCTGGGTGTCGAGTTGCTGCTTGGGAATCGCATCCTTGGCCAGCAGGCCGCGGTAGCGCTCGAGGTCGATGTGGGCGTTGTCCAGTTGCGCCTTGTCGCGCGCCAATCCGCCCTGGGCCTGGCTGAGCGCTGCCTGAAAAGCGCGTGGGTCGATCTGCGCCAGAACTTGCCCGGCATGGACCTGCTGCCCTTCCTTGAAGTTCAGGCTCTGCAGAACCCCGCTGACCTGCGCATGCACGATGGCAGTGTTCCACGCGCTGATGCTACCAATGGCGTTGACGCTGACCCGGATGTCCTGCCGGCGAACGGCCTGCACCGACACCGGCTGAACCGCATTGGCACCGGCGAATCGACGCCCACCGCCTCCAGGCGTTGCGTCCGCGCGGCCAGAGGCCTGCGCACTGTCCGAGGCGGCCGGATCGGCCACATGAGCCCGCCACCACCAGATGGCGCCGGCGCTCAACACCAGCAGGACCAACAGCCAGGGCATCGTGCTGCGGAACAGACCTCGACCGGTGGCAGGCGCCGAAGGCATAGCCTGAGGGGTGACTTTCTTCTCCGTGCTGTTGTTCATTGAAACTGGGTGGCCGTTGTGCTGCTGCGTACCTTCAGTCTAGGTCGAAGCCCTGATGGTTCCCGCAGGCTGGGGAGGAGGGCAAGTGAACGAGGGCGCACACATCCCCATCGCCGCGCAGGCGTCCCGCTGCGCCTGGATGCTGTGCGGAGAGTGTTTCTGCTGTGTTTCCGCTGGCATGTCGTGCGCAGACACCTCCGAGGCGAGGCGGGCGCTGACGGCCGCCAGAGGACAAGCCGCCCGAGCAGCAATGAGGTTCAGGTTCGAGAATTCTCTGCCCGCGGATACGCCTCGACAGCGCACGCCTCGTTCACCACCACCACACGCTACACCTGGACGCTGAAGGGCCAGCACGTCACGATCGTGCTGGCCCAGCGCACGCGCGCTGGCGTTACACCCGTCGCCGGCGAACATGTGCAGGACGCGGACGGTGCGGTCGGTCACTTGCCGGTGCGCGCCATCGTTGCCTTGAGCCCGTACGCCAGCGTTGCCCAGAGCGCGTTCGACACTCGCTGCCGCGACATCCATGCACCGGTGATGTCGGTGACCAGCGACCATGATGGCGATGCCTTTGGCCTGGTGGAAGGTGCAGAGCTTCGCGATGCGCCGTTCATCCACCCAGCTGCCCTGCAGATGGGTGTGATCGCGGCCGAGGACGTCAGCACCGCGTTCCTGGACACCTACCTGATGGACGATCCGCTGGCACGGCAATGGCTGCAGGCCGACGCCAAACCCCGGCTGGGGGCCACCGGAGAATTGCGCCGAAAATGACGTGGTCGAGTCACCAGGAACGCTCACCATGGGCCGAATCTTTTGTACGCGCTCGAGCATCGTCCCTGGTCGGCGACTCAGGCTGCTGGTGGGCCTGGTGGTCGGGCTGTTGTCCGTCGGCTTGAAAAGCAACGAGGCGGTGGCGACACCCCCGGCGCTGCCTGCCATTGATCTGATCGTGCAGATCCGGTTCGTCAGCGATGCCGAGCTGGCTGCAGATCAGGCGGTGATCGACACGCCCAGCCCTGCGGCACAACGAGGGCTCAGCGTCAGCAGCGCAGCCGATGAGCGGGCTTCTGCACAGATGCAGGAAATCCATGTGCGCAACGGCGAGCATGCGTCGATGTCCTGGTCACAAGCCATGCCGATTCAGTGGCTGCAAGCGGCCGAGGTCCGAGGCAGGGCAACCAGTGCGGCGGGCGGGGGCATCGTCAACGCCCTGATCTGGCTGCACGCCGGCCAG
>JAYVEB010000248.1:0-10414 GCA_043749095.1 Burkholderiales bacterium
AATCGGCTTCTGTTTGTCCCTTTTTCTCGAATGATTTCAGCGCGCTCAACAAATCGCTCATCATTGATGAGTAAAGCACCACCCTCGCCCGAGATTACATTTTTTGTTTCATGAAACGAATAACAACCTAAATGCCCAATTGCACCTAAGGCCTTACCCTTGTAAGTGGACATAATGCCTTGTGCAGCATCCTCTATTACTATCAGGTTATGCTTTATAGCGATAGCCATAATGGTATCCATCTCGCAACCTACGCCAGCATAATGCACGGCAACAATTGCTTTGGTTTTTGGGGTAATTGCTTGCTCAATCAATTCTTCATTTATATTGAGTGTATCGGTTCTAATATCCACAAAAACCGGTATGCCACCCCGCAAAACAAAAGCGTTTGCGGTGGACACAAAAGTGTATGAAGGCATAATCACCTCATCACCTACTTGAATATCTGCAAGAATTGCTGCCATCTCAAGCGCAGCTGTGCAGGAATGTGTGAGGAGTGCCTTTTTAGCACCTGTTTTTTGTTCTAACCACTCATGACACTTCTTGGTAAAAGGCCCATCGCCTGCAAGCATATTATTAAAGTGTGCTTCAGCAATATAAAATAGTTCTTTACCTGTCATGTAAGGTTTGTTAAAAGGTATCATTTGATCCAATCATAAAGCAGTGGGTATAAGGGATCCATGTTTTGTGAACCACTTGTGTTTTTGTGCTTTGAAAAATATTTTTTAAGAGTTGCTTATATTGCGACTCATTTCTTACGTTTTGACCACGGTCTCTTAATATTAAAAACCGAGCTATTGGGTTTTGCCCCTCAATTAAACAAGGATCAACCGTTATCAACATTCCATTTGGTTTTAAAGCAATTTCTGCAAGTTTTAAGACTTTAGACGCTTCATCATCTTCCATATGATGCAAAACGCCCGTTAAAAGTACACGATCAAATTTTGGCAATAGAGCTAAATCATTTTCCTCAAAATACTTACAAAAGAAATGTCCCCTTTCACCATACTTTAGGGTAGCTTTATCTATATATGCCTTAGATATATCAAATCCCCAATATTGAGCGGAGGCAGGCAAATAACTTAATATATCTGCTGGCCCACAGCCAATATCAAGAACCAACTCATTACCCTTTAATTTCAAAATATTCTGTACAAACAACTTCCAAAATGAATGCGCACCCATGATGTACTGGAAAGTACTATAGACAAAAGGACTTGATAGAATACTTCTAATACCAGTTGTGATTTGCATTCTATGTCCTCACTACCACTGGTAATTTAGTGACAGTGCAGTCAATTACGGGATGAAAAATGGCTGGTATAATAAATATAAGCTTATGCAAACCTAACTTGACAAAAACATTTAACCCGCTTTTTAGCCAGCTTGACCGTCTTGCTGAAAATTGTGCATCATTTATGGCGCGCAATATCATGACCTGCAATAGCTCTTTACCAAAGCTTACTTTAAACCCTCTAAGTCTGCGGAATAATTGACGAATTTGTAGTACGGTTATCCAATTGAGTGATTTCCATAAAGCTGTTGGATTATCTATATTTTGTGCATTATGAATCTTCTTATTGAAAACCTTTTCAGTTAGGTTTTTAAAAAGCAATGTAGGTATGTCAAAATGTGGCTCATAGGGAAATGTGTAGTTTGGACAAGTGAATTTATATGAACTACCTTCTTTTAGTGACGCGGCAACCCGTTTAATCACTTGATTGACATTCACCACATGCTCCATCACATTAATTGAAAACGCAAAATCAAACTGCTCTTCTATTTCTAATTGTTCTGCAGGAATTTCTAATAATATTGGCAAACAATTGTGTTCTTGCGCTTGCTTAAGTACTATTTCTCTTAATTGCTCAAAGTGCGAAAAACCCAAACCTATTGGCTCTAAGGCTGTAACTTTACACCCCTCTCGAGTTAGTTGGCTACTCAAAATAAGGCTACCAGCCCCTATTTCCAATATTGAAGCATTAAACCTTAATTTTTCTAAATTATGAGCAATAAATTCTCTACCAAATTTTGCTTCTGTGGCATAAATATCAAATAAATCAAGTAATTCAGGAGAGTTTACAGATACCACATCTCGCAATATTGCCACCCACTCATCTAAACGACCAATTGGCTCACTCATAACTAATCTACAACACCTAAAAGAATGCCTAAGAAAATTAGACCCCCAGCAAGAATTTGTTTATTGGAAATTGTCTCCCCTAAAAATAGAAAACTTCCCAGCATTACCATCAAAAAAGCACTACCAATATAAATTGGGAAACCTATTGATAAAGGGATTTTAGAAACAACTAGCAGCCATACAATAGATGCTAAAAGCGCAGAGAAATATGCTGAAAAAATAAATGGGTCTGAGATGTAATTAATCATTTTATCAAAGAAAGTAGAGGCATTTAAATTACTTTCAAGACCATTGGTTCGCCACTTCACAATAAGTTGACTGTAAGCTACAAGAATAGAGACGGGTAGTGTATAAAATAAGATTTTCATTCGATTGATATTCCTATGTCTGATGGAATTGCTCTTTTATTGACTGCGGGCGAACCCGCGTACATAGATAAAGCATTTAATGAAGTTAGCGCAACGCTTCCTGCTGCCAAAAGCACTTCATCTTCAACTGTCAAACCTTGAGTTACTGTTGAGTTAAAGCCAAAAAAACATTGATTACCTATTTTAACTTTGCCACCTATGGTTGTATTTGCAGCCAAAAAGTTGTGACTACCAACCTTACCGTCATGGCAAACAGTTGCGTTTGACCAGATTACGTTATTGTCTCCAATCTTGACAAATGGCTCTATTACTGTACCAGACATAATGATATTGTTATTCCCCATTTGTACATTATTTGCAACGTAACTTTCTGGAGAAATTAAATTAACAAGTTGATAACCTGCCAACTTTGCTTTTGAATAGGCAATAGCCCTTGCTCGCATTTTTTTATATCCGATAGCAATAAACATATCTGCTTGATCCGCAGGCGGGCATTGACTCCATGCAAATACTGGCAGATTTAAGTATTGATTTTCGGTATAAAAAACATCATCCACAACAAAACCAATTACATTGATGTCTAGCTCAAACTTCGCATAAAAATAAGCTAATCTAGCTAAATCACCAGCGCCATAAATGATTAAATTTTGCATTAATATTATTTGATGAAGATAAATCTTAGATACTTAAACAGAGATTCTGAAACAGGCAATGTTGAGTTTAAATATGCCTCAACTAAATTTGAAATCTCGACAGACTGTTCATGCATAACTTTGGCCTGCCCCAAATACCACTCATACTCAACCATACATGTTGAAAAGCCAAGTGATTGAGCAAATTTAACTGTTTCACCAGCATCAAAACCTTTTTCAATTGTTTTACCAGGTTCAGCTTGTTCAAGCATTTCTGCATCCATGCCAAAATTTTCTTTGTAATACTCACCATTATGCAATGCACCAACAATTTCTCTTTTTACTATGGGCGATAATTCAGTGGTGTTAATAAATTTAGATTCTGCGTTATCCATTGCCTGAATAAAGCTTCGGTTTGGATTTAAGTCAGAGTAGAAAACCCCCCCTTTTTTTAGTACACGATATACCTCGTTTAGGAAGACACGATAATCTGTTAAGTGATCCATAAATGAGTACGCAGTAGCGAAGTCAAAGCTTTCGTTATCAAAAGGAGTGTTTTCAGCTAGAGATTCATGTAAAAAAATATTACCTGATGACAAGTCAACATGATTCATCATGTCCTGTGTTATATCAACACCGTGAATCTCAGAGAACAAATCTTTCATCAAGTGAATAACAAAGCCTGTTCCACAGCCAAAATCTATGGCTTTTTTAGCTTGTATATTATTAAGGGGCAGTATGACTCTTTCTAAAATTGCTCTTACTTTAACTTGATTCTCTGGGCGAAAATGTGGGCTCTTTTGGTATTCACCCGTGTTGGCCAAAAATGCATGTACATAAATATTGGCGTCTAGAATTTTCTGCTTATCTTGTTGTATCGAAATTTTCATAAATATAGTTTGGTTAAAGGTTAACTTTTTCTTGTATGTGATATCTCGGTCTTGCCAATACTTCTTGATACACCCTAAATAAATAGCCTCCAATAATACCTAAGAAAAGCATAAAACTACCCAGCATTATGCTTAAAATAAAAATGACCAGTGTAGTGCCCCCAGGTAACTGTGAGCCAAAAAACAGATATTGACTAAGTACAATAGCGCCATATGCAAAGCTAATGAAAAGCACCAAGGCACCAAAATACACAGAAAGCTTGTGAGGAATATCTGTGTAACTAATAAGTGAGTTAACTGCTAATTTAAGGCGCTTAGAAAATGTGTAGGCACTTTTTCCATGCTTTCTTTCATGATGTTCTAAAGTAACAAAAGTTGATTTAAACCCCATAAAAAACATAAGTGGCCCATAGAGAACATTATACTCTTTGTATCGCTTAATTTCATTTAAGAAAAGTTTATTAAACATTCTGAACGTACCAATGTTGAGTGGTACATTTGAACCTATGATTTTGGAAAACACATAGTGATAAAGCCCTGAAGTAACTCTTGATGTGAATAGCTTCTCATCACTTAATTTGATGGTATAAACCACATCGCACTCTTGTAAAGTTATTTTCTGATAAAGTTTAATAATATCTTCAGGGTTATCTTGTAAATCTGCATCCATTAATACAACAAAATCACCCGTTGAATTTTCAAAACCAGCACAAATTGCTGGGTGCTGGCCAAAATTTCTAGACAGATTTAATACTTTTATATTGTCATTTAATTGTGCCAATTTTTTTAAAAGTAGCAATGAATCGTCACGGCTTCCATCATTTACAAAAAGCACCTCATACTCAGAAAAATGACTATCTAAAGTATCTTCCAACCTACTAGAAAGCTCAGCAAGGTCAGATGCATTATTGTAAACAGGTATTACTACACTAATTTTTGATGCAAACTTCATTATGATTATTAACCCTGATTTGCTTTATAAAGTCTTTGGTCTTCTGGTAAGAAAAACTCATCTAAGGAAGTTGGTAGTCTTGCATCATAACCTAATAAGCGCTTTGCCAAAGGGTTTAGCTGATTAACAACATGTTCCGGAGTAAATCTCACCCAATCCATCCTTTGCTTCATAAATGATCGACATGCATTTAGCGTCATTGAATGACTCCATTGGTCGGTTGTGTTATCACAAGTTCTATGAAAAGTTTTTGCGTTAAACACAATCAAGCTACCTGCAGGACATGTCAACTGGGATGAGTTTTTTTCAAAATACTCTAGAGAGGGTGTTACATCTGAATGTTGTGAGCCAGAAAGAATTTTTAATGCGCCATTTTCAATCGTGTACTTATCTAGAGCCCAAATGATACCCATATTAAAAATGTAGCCAGGTTGAAATCTTGGGCAATCCACATGCAATCGGCTTGCATAATTTATACCGTGTGGCGGGATAGAAGATGAGGTTGCAGCGTACATTATCCAAGAAGATCCTAGAAAAGGTGCTATTAGCTGATCAAGTCTAGGATCTTCGAATATTCTTGCATAATTTATATCGCAAACAAATAAGTCATGAATTTGATATTTGTCTAAAATGCTACGTTCAATATTTTCACGAGGCTTGTAAGAGGCCAAAGCCGCTTCCATTCCAACTTTTAAAGTTGCGCACTCTTCTGCACTCAAAAAGCCTTCGAAAACGCTATATCCACGTGTCGTTATATTATAGCGATGTTCTTGAATATCACTTTGCGAATACAATTCACGCTCTCTGAACGATAACTCTTTCATATTAATCGCCTTTTGAATATTTCATAAATCGAGAACTATCTAAACCACAATTAAACATCAAATCCAGCACACTAACCTCGTGCTTAAAGTCACCCCAAAGTTGTGGATATTTTTGGTACCCTACATAATCAAACCATTCAACTTGTATCATTTTTTCTTTAAACAAGCTTTCATCAAGATAACCTTTCGCAGCTGTGCCAGAGATATAGACTTGTGCTTGTGCTTGTTGGCATAAATTTACCAATCGCTCAGTTTTTCCTTCTTCTAATTCGTAATCCCATGAATTAGATATTTTCGTGTTAATTCCCAAATACATACAAATTGATTCAATTAACACACGATTCCATTGGCTCAAAGTACTTAACTCAAAATTTAAATATATTGGTTCAAGTATAGCCATCACCTCACGATAAAAATTTGCGCGACTATAGTTTAATTCAAACGTTTTCAAATGCTTTTGGCGCCAATTTCCTGAGGGTAAAATCACGTCTCTGATTCTTCTTTTAATATCAGAACCAACAGGAATACTCACCCATTCTAGCCCATATGATGTTTTAATTTTATTTCTATTGCGCCAATCATTTTTAGTGAATTGCATATCATCATATAAAATGAACTCATCCACGGCGGCAATCATATCAAAATACCCCTTCCAAGGGATATAATTAGACTGCAAGATAGCGACTTTTTTCAATTTAGTGATTTTAAATACCAGGCAATCGATAAAAACACAAAAAAGAGACGGTATTTACAAAAAGATACACGACTTTGCTAATTGGCCTGCCAAACAATGGGTAACGTTCACACCAGCGAACAACCCAGCCAACAATATCCAAATATAAGCCACGTATCGAACCATTACCAAACTTTAGCCGCTCATACTCTGCTAACTCAAAAACTCTTGCAGACCGCACTGTAACAGATTTATTTGCACCATGAAGGCGATAAGCGGCAACTGGCTTTGGTAATTCTAAAAACGAAAATTTCTGATATGCTTGATAGAAAAATACGGTATCAAACACGTAATGAAATTTTTCGTGAAACGGCACACTAATCGCCACTTCACGCCTCCAAAATGTTGCAGGCTGAACTATCTGGGGCCTATATTTCATCCAAGCCAAGTTATCAAGTGGATGTTGCCGATGGCTCACACGCTTAATGCTGCGCCCGCCTTCATCTACAAACCATGCTGCGAAACTTATTACCCCAATGCGAGAATACTGATCAAAAGCCTCTACGATAGCCGAAAACACATCGTGGCAAAGATACATATCATCCGCGTTTAGAAAACCAATTATGTCTCCTGTGGCAAAACTAAGCGCCTTTTGAATAGCATCCGCTTGCCCTTTATCTTGAGTGCTAACCAGTTGAAATCTACTATCACTTTTGCAATAACGATCGATAATCGTTAATGACTCATCTGTTGATCCGCCATCGGCGATTAAAACTTCAAAGTTTGGGTAATTCTGAGCTGCTAAACTCCCCAAACAGTCGTCTAGAAATCTCCCATAGTTATATGATGCTAATGCGATACTTATTTTCATCCAACGATTCCAAAATTTATTTCCAAAAACTGAAAATTAAAAAAATATGTTTTCCCAAATTTATTGCTGGTTTACACGTAGCGCCTATTGAGTCGTTAAGCAAATTGACCAATATTTGCTCAAAATATCAATCACCGTTTTATGCACATCAAAATCACCTCTGTTTTTTCAAAAAATCAACCTTATCCATCAAGCCATAGGATACTAATCTAATCGCCTTAAATAGCATTGTGCAGCTGAGAAAATTGCAAAGGTATTTGGACTATCTGTTTAAGCTAAATAAATTTCTTTTTTTTTGAAACATGCCTTTTAGGCTTGGCAAACTACCAAGCAACCATACAAATAACCAGAACACTAAAGAAAAATAAGAGTCCACGTTTTGCATTACTACATTAAAAGCAGGGAAATAAAAAATCATCATGAATAGCTGAGAAAACACAATTAATGCTACGGGGTCACCGGCATAAATTATTCCCGACCATGCCCTAGAAAACAAAAATCCTATAACAAATATAATAAGTGCCACCCCGAAAAAGCCTACATCGTTAGCCAACCAAGTATATGTAGTGACCCAATATACTTTGGCATCCCACCCAGAGTTAGTGACTTTAGAAGTATAAGCCCTATCATCAAGCCAATTTGTATCTATAATATTCTGTACGCTATTCGATATAAATATTGAATGCCCTAATCCAAAAGTGGATTCAAATTCCTCATTTAATGCCAGCCCCATTCCATAATACCCAAGCGATAAATACATCGTTGCGATGGATATTCCAAATTTATCTTTTTCATCAAGAGACGATATAAAGCCACTGTCCATATCCGCGCATACATCTGCAGCAACTAAGCATACCTTATCGTCGCCACCTAGTCGCGCCATTTTTCGTTCGGTAAATATGGAGTAGGTAAGCAGAAAACTAAATATTATTAGCACAATTAATAACAATTTCTTCGTCATACTTAGCTTGAATTGTCCTTTCAGTTTTCTTACAGTAAGTAAGGCAAAAAGCCCACAAAACATGAATATAAAAAAATCTGCTGACTCCTTATCGGTGCCACGTAATGCAGAAAAAGAAAAATATAATATTATGTAGATGAAAAACATTATTTTCCAGCTTAGAGAAAGTCGTTTCGTCCAAAAAAATAGCGGTAGCAATGCTATGAGTGCTGGCGAAAAAATCGTCCTCATCAGCATTACCGCAATACGGCCAGGAGTACGCTCTTCTGCTAATTGATCGTAGTAACTTAAAAAAGCACCACCTTGATCACCCAAGGCCTGCCAAGCTTCCCAAGGATACTTTCCTGTGTACACATATATATAAGGGATAATGAGTATAAGGCTAGCGGAAAGAGAAAACTTAAACCACGCATTCACATTAAAATTTGTTACTACAGTTGGGAACCTAGTTAATCCAGCAATGTAGCCCGTAAATAAAGCCAATTGATATAATGCTAAATATAAACCTAATAAGGGCATATTTATACCCTGCCATTCAAATGCACCAAAAAAGAATAGTACTACTGTAATTGTTAAGTATGTTTGAGCTAGTATTAATGGATAGTATCGATACATTGTCAAAGTGGTTTTCTGAAAAATGACATTTATGCAAAATTATTTATTTGCCAAATAGATTTTATCACGTAATCAACCTACCATTGTCACACAGCGCTAAAGTGAAACTAAAGTGACGACATCTTGCTATGCTTATTGTACAATTCAACCTTTGTAGTTAGTTGAGTACATTGCAGAATGCATGCATACATCATTCTCTCTAATGGCGTAAACAAACAGCCATGTCCGACTTCACGCAGAAGCCATCCCAAGCTTTTTATGAGATTCACCCATGGCTGGGGTTCGCTTGTTAAAATTTTTTTTTTAGCTAATAGTGCCACTAAACAGCTAACTAAACTGGTTAATTATATTGATAGGATTCTAAATGAAAAATAATAAAGTAGCGCTTATTACTGGTGTCACAGGTCAAGATGGTGCCTATCTTGCTGAGTTTTTGCTTGGTAAAGGCTACATTGTGCATGGTGTTAAGCGGCGTGCTTCTTTATTTAACACCGATCGTATTGATCACTTATATCAAGACCCCCACGTGGATAACAAAAACTTTGTTCTTCACTATGGTGATTTAACTGATTCAACCAACCTCATTCGAATTATTCAACTAGTTCAACCTGATGAAATCTACAATCTAGCCGCCATGAGCCACGTTGCAGTTAGCTTTGATACTCCTGAATATACCGCGAATGCAGATGGTATTGGCACGTTACGTATTTTAGAAGCCATTCGTATTTTAGGCATGGAGAAGAAAACCAAGTTTTACCAAGCGAGCACCTCCGAGCTATATGGGCTAGTGCAAGAAATTCCACAAAAAGAAACTACTCCTTTCTACCCGCGCAGCCCTTACGCTGTCGCCAAGCTCTACGCATACTGGATTACCGTTAACTACCGCGAAGCATATGGCATTTATGCTTGCAACGGCATACTCTTTAATCACGAAAGTCCAGTTCGCGGAGAGACCTTTGTTACCCGTAAAATCACCCGAGCCTTAGCCCGTATCAAACTTGGGCTACAAGATTGTTTATATCTTGGCAATATGGATTCATTACGTGATTGGGGTCATGCTAAAGATTACGTTGAAATGCAATGGTTAATGCTTCAACAAGAACAACCAGAAGACTTTGTGATTGCCACTGGTGTGCAATACAGCGTACGCGATTTTGTTAACGCTGCTGCCAAAGAGCTTAATATCAACATCACATGGCAAGGCCATGGTATAGATGAAACAGGCACAGATGAAAATGGTAATGTTATTGTGAAAGTAGATCCACGATACTTCCGCCCTACAGAAGTCGAAACTTTACTTGGCGACCCAACCAAAGCCAAAGAAAAACTTGGCTGGACACCAAAAACCACCTTTCATGAACTGGTTGCAGAGATGGTGCGAGAAGATCTTAAAAGTGCCGAGCGTGATGAGCTAGTCAAAAAACATGGTTTTGCTGCCTACGATTACCATGAGTAAATATTCACATGGATAAGCAAGCAAAAATA
>JAYVEB010000249.1:0-10396 GCA_043749095.1 Burkholderiales bacterium
CGAACCCCCACGAAGTTACTCGCTAGTACCTGAAACTAGTGCGTCTACCAATTCCGCCACCTGGGCATTCAGGAAGCGTGAGATCATATCATTGACAAGATAACAAACCAACCCCCAACTCCCATCGGCGCTGACCTCATGAGCGAGGTCGAAGGCACGGTGCAGGGACACCGCGACGGACACGGCTTCGTGATCCGCGACGATCGGCAAGCCGATCTCTATCTCTCCCAACAGGAAATGCGTGCGGTGCTGCATCGCGACCGGGTCAAGGCGCGCATCGTGCGCTTCGACCGCAAGGGCCGCCCCGAAGGCCGCGTGCTCGAAATCATCGAGCGCAAGAAGGCGCCGATCATCGGCCGCCTGCTGCACGAAAGCGGCGTCTGGCTGGTAGCACCCGAAGACAAGCGCTACGGGCAGGACATCCTGATCCCGAAGAACGCGGTTGCCAATGCGACCGCAGGCCAGGTCGTGGCGATCGAGCTGACCGAGCCGCCATCGATGTACTCGCAGCCGGTCGGCCGTGTCACCGAAGTACTCGGCGAGATCGACGACCCCGGCATGGAAATCGAGATCGCAGTGCGCAAGTACGAAGTGCCGCACCGCTTCTCGCCGGAAACCCTGGCGCAGGCCGCGGGCTTGCCCGACAAGATCCGTCCTGTCGATCGCAAGCAGCGCATCGACCTGACCGATGTCGCGCTGGTGACGATTGACGGCGAAGACGCGCGTGACTTTGATGATGCGGTCTATTGCGAGCCTGCCGTCATCGGCAAGAGCGCGGGCCGCAGCAAGGCGCCGAACGGCTGGCGCCTGCTGGTGGCGATCGCCGACGTCAGCCATTACGTGAAGCCGGGCGAGCCGCTGGACAACGACGCCTACGAGCGCGCGACCTCGGTGTATTTCCCGCGCCGCGTCATCCCGATGCTGCCGGAGAAACTGTCGAACGGCCTGTGTTCGCTGAACCCCAACGAAGACCGTCTGGCGATGGTGTGCGACATGTTGATCACCGCCACCGGCGAGATCCATGCGTACCAGTTCTATCCCGCCATCATCAACTCACACGCCCGTTTCACCTACAACGAAGTGGCAGCGATTCTGGGCAACACACGCGGCCCCGAGGCGATGCGCCGCAAGGACCGGATCGATGACCTGCTGAACCTCAACGAGGTCTACCGCGCACTGGTGAAGGAACGCGGCAAGCGTGGCGCGATCGACTTCGAGACGACCGAGACGCAAATCGTCTGCGACGACAACGGCCGCATCGAGAAGATCATTCCTCGCACCCGCAACGAGGCGCACAAGCTGATCGAAGAAGCGATGCTCGCGGCCAATGTCTGTGCCGCCGATTTCATCGCTGGCGCCAAGCACCCGTCGCTGTACCGCGTGCACGAAGGCCCGACGCCCGAGAAGAAGACGCTGCTGCAGAACTACCTGAAGGCGCTCGGCCTGGGCTTGTCGATCAGCGATGACCCGAAGCCGCGCGAGTACCAGCAGATCGCGGCCGCCACCAAGGACCGCATCGACGCCGAGCAGATCCATTCGATGCTGCTGCGCTCGATGCAGCAAGCGATCTACACCGCCAGCAACAGCGGGCACTTCGGCCTGGCTTACGAGGCCTACACCCACTTCACCAGCCCGATCCGTCGCTATCCAGACCTGCTGGTGCACCGTGTCATCAAGGCCATCCTGGGCAGCAAGCGCTACCTGCTGAGCAAGGGCATGGTCGAATCGATGCCGCCAGCGCGCAGCATGGCGAAACCGTCCAGGCAGGCCAAGCCCGTGAATCCGGCCAAGGCCGCCACGCTGACCGCCGAAGGCGAGGTGTGGGAAGTCGCGGGCGCGCATTGCAGCGCAAATGAACGCCGTGCCGACGAGGCCTCGCGCGATGTCGAAGCCTGGCTGAAATGCCGCTACATGCGCGAGCACCTGGGTGAGGAGTACAGCGGTCGTGTCAACGCGGCCACCAGCTTCGGCCTGTTCGTGCAGCTCGATGGCCTGTATGTCGAAGGCCTGGTCCACATCACCGAACTCGGTGGCGAGTACTACCGCTTCGACGAGGTCAAGCAGGAGCTGCGCGGCGAGCGCACCGGCGTGCGCTATGCGGTCGGCTCGCGGGTGCGGGTGCAGGTCAGCCGCGTCGACCTCGATGGCCGCAAGATCGACTTCCGCATGGTGCGTGATGGCGAAGAAGACGCGGCGATGGTGCGCGCGAAGCGCGAGCGCACAACTGAACGCAACAGCGACCGCAACGCCAGCGCGGTGGCTGAGCTGGCCAGCGTCAAGGAAATCGATCGCGCGGTCAAGGCGGCGGGCAAACGCAACGGTTACACCGCCTCCGGGGCGCGCCTGAATCCAGTGCGTGCCGTCAAGACCGCGGCGCGCAAGGGGCCGGCGAAGGCTGCAAAGCGGCGCTAGGCTGATCAGCGCGAAGAGCGGCCGCAGCGCAAATCGTGCTGCAGCCGTTCAATCAGCTCGCTCGCGGGCAAGGCGCCGGGCTGCAGCGGCTCGGCCGCGGCGCCGTGATCGGCCACCGCCTGCGACGCCGTGGCGAAGGCCAGTGGCAGCTCATCAACAGCGTTGTGCGGCCCCGCCTGCGCCCACCGACCGCCGAGCCAGCCGGCCAGCACATCGCCGGTGCCGCCGCTGGCGAGTGAGCCGTTGCCGGTGCCGTTGAGGTGAGGCACCCGCCCGGGCGCGGCGGTGATGCTGCCCGATCCCTTCAGCACGACCACGCAGCCGGTGAGGTCGGTCAGCGCGTGGGCCGCAGCGAGCCGATCGGCCTGCACCGTGGCGGTGTCACAGCCCAGCAGCCGAGCCGCTTCCAGGGGATGCGGTGTCAGCACCGTTGCCAGCGAGCGCTTGGCGCGGGCCCGAAGCTGCGTCATCAGTTGCGGGTCGGCCGCCAGCGCATTCAGCGCATCGGCGTCGAACACCAAACGGCCGGCGAGGCTCAGCAGCCGTGGCAGGCGATTGCGCACCGCGCCGCCCCCACCGCAGCCGCAGACCACGGTGGCTGCGGCCAGCACCGGGGCGTCCGATTGCGACCAGTTGCTGCGCACCATCAGCTCGGGGTGCAGCCCATCGACGCCGAAGCTTGCTGCGTCGGCCTGTTGCAGCCACTCGACGAAGACTCTGCCAGCACCGGCGGCTTGTGCGGCCCGCGCGGCCAGCAATGCCGCACCGGCCATGCCGGTGGCACCACCGATGACGGCGACGTCACCGAAGCTGCCTTTGTGGAGGGCATGCCGGCGCAGCAGGGCAGGTGCCGGGGCACCGATCAGCCACGCGTCGGAGGCCGTCGTGTCGTCAACCACACCGAGTGCATCGAACCAGACCGCGCCTGCCTGATCGCGGCCCTCGGCGGTGAACAGTCCCGGCTTCAGCGTCAGAAGTGACAGCGTGTGATCGGCACGAACACAGGTCTGGCCCAGCTGGCGGCCAGTGTCGGCGTCCAGGCCGGTGGGCAGATCGATCGCGAGCACCGGGCAGGTTGCGGCGTTCAGCCATCCGATCCATTCGGCCAGCCGGCCCTCCGGCGCTCGCGTGGCACCGATCCCCAGCAGCGCGTCGATCACGAGGTCGAAGCGGTCTGAAGGGGAAGGCAAGCCATCGTCGATCTGCACGCCCGCCGCGATGGCGCGGTCGCGCGCTGCCAGCGCATCGGCGGGCGCGGGCCGATCCCCCGCCGCCGTGCCCAGCCAGGTGAGTCGCACCTGTCTGCCTGCCGCTTGCAGCCGAGCGGCGGCTTCAAAGCCGTCACCGCCGTTGTTGCCCGGTCCGGCGGCCACCCAGATGCGCTGCGCATGCGGCGCGATCGCCATCGTCAGGCGGGCTACCGCGTCGCCAGCGCGTTGCATCAGTGCGTAGGGCGGCAAACCAGCCGCGGCGCGTATTTCGATCTCACGCGTGGCCGCGGTACGGTGCAGTGGCCAGGGTCTCGTTGGTGCAAGGATGCGATGCATGTCGGATCCGTCAGGGCGCTTGAACGCGAGGATGCCGATGATGCGCCGAGACCGGCGCTGCTCAGCGGAACCGGTCGATGCCCAACCCTTCGGCATCGATTTCGGGCGTGATGCCGGCGATCAGGGCCGACAGCAGACGCGCAGCGCCGCAAGACACCGTCCACCCGACGCTGCCATGGCCGAGGTTCAGCCACACGCCGTCAAGGCCGCTGCGGCTGAGCACCGGCAAGCCGTCTGGCAGCGTGGGGCTGGCGCCTTGCCATTGCTGCGCCTGCGCGGTGCGCGCGGCGCCGGGAAACCACTCGTCAAGGGTCCGATACAGCGGCTTCAACGCGGCTGCCTCCTGAGCGCGGCTCATGGCTCCAACCCGCGCCCCGCCGGACACACGCAGCCGATTCCCTGCGCGCACGATCGACACACCGCGCCGCGGGTCCAGCAGCACCGACGCCGGGCCGAGGTGCGGATGGAACTCGTCCAGCCGCAGTGGCGCGGTCACCGACAACCCGGACACGCCGATCAGTGGCAGCTTCAGTCCCAGCGGCGCAAGCAGTCGGCGCGAGGCGAGGCCGGTGCACACCACCACCGCGTCAAAGGTTTCCCGCTGGCGTTCCTCGCCCCGTGCCACCGTCAATTCGGGTTGCGCACCAGGCTGGATCGCAAGCACCTGCGCACTGAAGACGAAGCGCGCGCCTTGCCGCTGCGCGTGCTGCTTGATCAGGTGGGCGAATTCGCGGCTGTTGCCTGCGCCTTCGTCGGGCAGGTGCACGGCGGCGTGCAGCGCCGCTTGTGGATTCAGACCGGGTTCAAGCAAGCGGCATTCATCGGCGGTGAGTCGCTTGTGGCGTATGCCGATTTGATCCAGCACCGCCAACGCACCCAGCAGGCGTTGCGAGTCGGCCGCGCTGCGCGCAACCACCGTGACACCTGACGAGCGCTCGAAGTCCAGGTGCAGCGATTGAGTCACTTCGGTCGCGCAAGCACGGCTGTAGCCGGCGAGGCGGTGCTGACTCTGGTGCAACTCACGCTGCGCCGCCCCGCGATTGGCACGGAGCCATTTCAGCTTCCAGCGGGCGCTGCCCGCATTCAAGCTTAGCGCGAGTGCCGCCGGCAGCCGGCCGCGCAGCGCCAGTCCGAGCACGCCGCCGGCCACGGCCAGCGGCGACCACGCCACGGCACAGCCGGCGCCATCGAGCCCAGCATGCGCGAAGCTGGCCTCGGCCGCGATGCTGCCGCCCTGCTCGAACACGGAGACCGCGTGGCCTGCAGTTGCGAGCTCGTAGGCTGAGGTCACGCCGATGATGCCGGCGCCCACCACGGCAATGCGCATGGTCAAGGCCGCTGCGCGAACGGCAGGTTCGACGCGATGCAGGCTGTGGGGACGGGGGGTGAAGTTGAACGTGAGGCCGAATGCATGTGGGGGGCTGATATACTCATCGGGTTTTTCCGGGGTGGGTTTGATCCCGACCGCGAACAAACATATCCGCAAATCCGACTGCCAAAAGGTGTCACCGAGGTGTTGGAAGTCTTCCAGCACCGATGGCGATTCGAGCCGGATTTTAGAATCAACCTTTGGAGTTGTTAATGACTGTAAGCATGCGTGAAATGCTGGAAGCCGGCGTCCACTTCGGACACCAGACCCGCTTCTGGAACCCCAAGATGGCTCCGTACATCTACGGCCATCGCAACAAGATTCACATCATCAACCTTGAAAAGACGCAGCCTCTTTTCAACGACGCGATGAAGTTCCTGCGGCAGCTCGCCACCAAGCGCGGTACCGTGCTGATGGTCGGCACCAAGCGCCAGGCCCGTGAAGTGGTCGCCCTCGAAGCGCAGCGCGCCGGCATGCCTTACGTCGACCAGCGCTGGCTCGGAGGCATGCTGACCAACTTCAAGACGGTCAAGGGCTCGCTCAAGCGCCTGAAGGACATGCAGGCCCAGATCGAAGCCGGCACTGAAATCCGCATCAAGAAAGAAGCGCTGATGTTCCAGCGCGAACTCGCGAAGCTGGAAAAAGACATCGGCGGCATCCAGGACATGAGCGCCTTGCCTGACGCCCTGTTTGTCATCGACGTCGGTTACCACAAGATCGCCATTGCCGAAGCCAACAAGCTGGGCATTCCGGTGGTCGGCGTGGTCGACTCGAACCACTCGCCGCTGGGCATCGATTACGTGATCCCAGGCAACGACGATTCGGCGAAGGCCGTGGCGCTGTATGCCAAGGCGGTGGCCGACGCGGTACTGGAAGGCAAGGCCAATTCGTCCAATGAAGTGGTGCAGGCCGTGGCCGCTGAAGGCGATGAATTCGTCGAAGTCAGCGAAGCGCACTGAGCCGCTGATCGCCTCACCGACGTGAGATCGAAAGGGGCTGTTACAGCCCCTTTTTTTAATGTTTGAGCCTCATGCGGTCCCGCGCCGTGCGCAGACCGCAGACCCTATGGAGAACAGGAAATGACCGCAATCACAGCAAGCATGGTGGGCGAGTTGCGCGCCAAGACCGACGCGCCGATGATGGAATGCAAGAAGGCGCTGACCGAAGCCGGCGGTGACATGGAGCGCGCGGAAGAACTGCTGCGCGTCAAGCTCGGCAGCAAGGCCGGCAAGGCCGCGTCGCGCGTGACCGCCGAAGGCGTGATCGTCTCGGCCATGGTCGGCCAGGCTGGCGCGCTGGTCGAAGTCAACTGCGAAACCGACTTCACCTCGAAGAACGACATGTTCCTTGCAATGGCCAATGCCTGCGCGAAGCTGGTCGCCGAGAAGAACCCGGCCGACGTGGCCGCGCTGTCGGCACTGCCGTACTCGCAGGACGGCTACGGCCCGACGCTCGAGGACGTGCGCAAGGGCTTGATCGGCACGATCGGCGAGAACATGTCGATCCGCCGCTTCAATCGCTACGAATGCGTCAAGCTCGCGAGCTACCTGCACGGCACGCGCATCGGCGTGATGGTCGAGTTCGAGGGCGACGACGTGGCTGCGAAGGACGTTGCGATGCATGTGGCAGCGATGAAACCAGTCGCGCTGCAATCCAGCGACGTGCCTGCCAAGCTGATCGAGACCGAGCGTTCGGTGGCGACGCAGAAGGCTGCCGAAGACGCCGAGAAGGCCAAGGCTGAAGGCAAGACACCGCAGTCGCCCGAGATCGTCACCAAGCGCATCGAGGGCTCGGTCGCCAAGTTCCTGAAGGAAGTCAGCCTGTTCAACCAGGCCTTCGTAAAGAACGACAAGCAGACCGTCGAGCAGATGCTCAAGGAAAAGGCCACCGTCGTGAAGGGGTTCACCCTGTACGTGGTCGGTGAAGGCATCGAAAAGAAGGTCGATGACTTCGCCGCCGAAGTGGCGGCGCAGGTCGCCGCTGCGAAGGGCGCCTGACACCCGCAGGGCCCACCGAATCGCCTGGGTCAGCGGGTGGGCCCGGTTTAGACTCCGTGTATCTTTCAGCCGCACAGGAAATCCACTTCATGCCCGCTTACAAGCGCATCCTGCTCAAGCTGTCCGGCGAGGCCCTGATGGGCGATGATGCCTATGGCATCAACCGGGCCACCATCGTTCGGATGGTGCGCGAGATCCAGGAAGTGACCTTGATGGGTTGTGAAGTGGCTGTCGTGATCGGTGGTGGAAACATCTTTCGCGGCGTGGCCGGCGGTTCGGTCGGCATGGACCGGGCCACCGCCGATTACATGGGCATGCTGGCCACCGTGATGAACGCGCTGGCGTTGGCCGACACGATGCGCCAGGAAGGCATGATCGCCCGCGTCATGTCGGCGATCGGCATCGAGCAGGTCGTCGAGCCCTATGTGCGGCCGAAGGCGTTGCAGTACCTGGAAGAAGGCAAGGTCGTGATCTTCGCGGCCGGCACCGGCAACCCGTTCTTCACCACCGACACCGCCGCCGCACTGCGTGGTGCCGAGATCGGTGCGCAGATCGTGCTGAAGGCCACCAAGGTCGACGGGGTGTACACCGCCGACCCGAAGAAGGACCCGAGCGCGACCCGGTATGCGGAAATCACCTTCGACGAGGCGATCACCCGCAACCTGCAGGTGCTCGACGCGACCGCCTTCGCGTTGTGCCGTGATCAGAAGCTGCCGATCAAGGTCTTCAGTATTTTCAAGCCGGGCGCCTTGAAGCGCGTGGTGCAGGGCGAGGACGAAGGCACGCTCGTCCATGTGTGAAACCGCAAGCAGCGACAGCAGCAGCTACATCATCAGCGACATCAGCAGGACGGGGCGATGAGCATTGCCGAGATCAAGAAAAACGCCGAGCAGAAGATGGGCCGTTCGGTTGAAGCCTTCAAGACCGAACTGCAGAAGATCCGCACCGGTCGTGCGCATCCCGGCATCCTGGATCAGGTGCATGTCGATTACTACGGCTCGCCGGTGCCGATCAGCCAGGTCGCCAACGTGAGCTTGCTTGACGCCCGCACGATCAGCGTGCAGCCCTGGGAAAAGGGAATGGGCGCGAAGATCGAGAAGGCCATTCGCGAAAGCGAGCTGGGCCTCAACCCCTCGTCGCAAGGTGACCTGATACGCGTGCCGATGCCCGCCTTGAGCGAAGAGCGCCGCCGTGACCTGACCAAGATCGTTCGTAACGCCGGCGAAGACGCCCGCATCGCCGTGCGCAACCTGCGCCGCGACGCCAACGACCACGCAAAGCGCTTGCTGAAAGACAAGGAAATATCCGAGGACGATGAGCGCCGTTCGCTCGACGACTTGCAGAAGTTGACTGATCGCACGATCGCTGAGATCGACCGCCTGGTGACGGCGAAAGAAGCGGAAGTGATGGCGGTATGACGCACGCCTCGCTCCATGCGACGGTCAGTCTTTGAGGTGCCAGATTCAGTGAGCGCTCTGCCGAACGCTTCGGAGATTCCTCGTCACATTGCCATCGTGATGGATGGCAATGGTCGTTGGGCCAAGAGCCGTTTCAAGCCGCGCTTTCTCGGCCACAAGCAGGGCGTCGACACGCTGGTGAACACGGTGCTGGCCTGTGCCGATCGCGGCGTCGAGTACCTGACGGTGTTTGCGTTTTCGTCCGAGAACTGGAAGCGTCCGAATGACGAGGTGTCCGGGTTGATGTCGCTGGTTCTGCTGGCGGTGTCGAAATACCTCGGCGTGATGAACAAGAACGGGGTAAGAGTGCGCATCGTCGGCGACCGCACCGACATCGCGGCCCACGTGCGCGAGGCCTGGGACCACGCCGAGAGCAGCACCAAGCACAACACCCGCATCACCTTGTCGGTCGCCTTCAACTATGGCGGCCGCTGGGATGTCGTGCAGGCCTGCCAGCGGGCGATACGCGCTGGCATCAGCGCCGATGAGCTCGACGAGGCCACGCTCAGCCGCTACATGGCGTTGAGCCATGCGCCCGATCCGGATCTGTTCATTCGCACCGGCGGCGAGGTGCGCATCAGCAACTTCCTGCTCTGGCAGGCCGCGTATTCCGAGCTGTGTTTCTCGGATTGTCTGTGGCCCGAATTCAGCGAAGCCGAGCTCGATGCCGCACTGGCCGAGTACGCCCGCCGTGATCGCCGCTTCGGGGCGATCAAGGATGCGCATGCCGTTGAGCTGCCGCTCGCGCGCTGACCATGCTGAAGCAGCGAATCATCACCGCCCTGGTGTTGCTGGGCGTGTTCCTTCCCGCACTGTTCGCTCCGGTGGCACTGCCGTTTGCGGTGTTGACGGTGCTGTTCATTGCCGCGGCCGGCTGGGAATGGGTCCGACTCAACGGCGGCAGCGCGCTGCCCGCGATCGCCTTTGCGGTGCTGCTGGGGGGCGCGTGTGCGCTGGCGTTGGGCGCTGGCTGGGTGCGCACCGCATCGCCGTCGGCGTGGTGGCTGGCGATGGGGGTCTGGGTGCTGGGTGGTACCTGGTCGCTGAAGGTCGGGCCTGCGGGCTGGGGCCTGCTGCCGCGAAGCCTGCGCTGGGCCCTCGGGTTTGTGGGCCTGTGGCTGGCGTGGTTGGCGATGGCCGGCGCGCGCACCATCGGCGTCAATTTCATCCTTTCCGTGTTCAGCCTGGTGTGGATGTCCGACATCGCCGCCTATTTCGGCGGTCGGGCGTTCGGTCGGCGCAAGCTGGCCTTGGCGATCAGCCCCGGCAAGAGCTGGGAGGGTGTGTGGAGTGGCATGCTCGGCGTACTGCTGCTGGCAGGGCTGTGGATGGCTGTCGATCGCACCTGGGCCCTGGATTCGCCCAGTCTGTTCAGTCACTTGTACCTGCAACATGGCCTGGCCGGCCTGGTGCTGGTCTGCGTGTTCCTGGTGGCGATGGGCGTGGTCGGTGACCTGGTCGAGTCGCTGGTCAAACGCAACGCCGGTGCCAAGGACAGCAGCGGTTTGCTGCCGGGCCATGGCGGCGTGCTCGATCGCGTTGACGCCTTGCTGCCAGTGTTTCCCCTGGCCTTGGCCCTCAGTTCCGTATGACCTCGGTGTGACATGAACAACC
>JAYVEB010000250.1:0-3168 GCA_043749095.1 Burkholderiales bacterium
GAGCGGCAGGCTGGTGTCGTGCACCGCCTCGCCGAAATGGCTGGGGTGCACATTGGATGGCGAGCCGGTCAGCAACACGCCGTCTGCCAGGTCGAGCAGGCTGCCCAGTTCATCGGGGCCCTCGACGGTGGTGAACAGCAACGGCAGGCAGCCGGCGAGCCGCACGGCATCGGTGTATTTCTTGCCGACGGTGTGAAGGGCATGCTCATCCAGCCGGCGATTGCAGGCGGGCACGAGGACGATGGGTTTGCGTTTCATGGGTGGTGTGGGGACGCCCGGCGTATATCGCGGCGCGCCTGTCGCAGAGACAGGCGATGCCAGCGCGTGCAATGACTGTGCCCGCGCAGTCTGTTACCCGCAGGTCCTTCAATCGGTATGGGCCATGCCGGCGACCAGCGCCGGCGTGCGCAACAGCTTACCCCCGGGGAAGGCCCGGTGCCGCAGCAGGCTGAAGGTATCGAAGCGGCGCGCGTCGCCGTCAATCGCCTCCGCCACCAGCTTGCCGGCAATGCCGGTCAGCGCCAGACCGTGGCCCGAGAAGCCCTGCAGATAGTAGACGTTCGACAGGCCATGCGCCGAGCCAACCGGCATGTGCTCCGACAGGCGACCGAAGTCCGGGGCCCGGTTCATCGAGATATCGACGAAGCCGCCCCAGGCGAATTCGACGCCGGTGCCCTTGAGTTGCGGGAAGGTCTGTGCCATGCGCTTTTGCATGCTGGCGGACAGGTTCATCGGTGTCGCGGTGCTGTAGCTGACGCGCCCGCCATAAAGCATGCGGTTCTCAGCGGTGGCAGCGGCGGTGTGGCTGGCGACACGGAAATAATCGAGAACGAAATTGGTATCGCAGACCGCCGAGCCCGACGGGATCAGCGAGCGAGCCAGTGCCGACTCCAGCTTCTCGGACGCGATGATGTAGGTGCCGACCGGCATGATGCGCGGCTCCAGCATCGGCGCCACACCCTGCAGGTACACATTGCCCGCCAACAGCACATGCGCGGCCCGCACGCTGCCCCCGCCGGTGCGCAGTCGCACCAAGCCACTGGCGGTGGCTGCAGGGTCGAGCCCGGTGACCGTGGAGTTTTCGAACAGGCGCACACCGAGCTGCGCTGCGCCGCGCGCCAGGCCCAGGCTGTACTTCAGAGGATGCAGATGACCCGACAGCGGGTCGTGCAGTCCGCTGTGAAAACGGGGGCTGGCGATCCACTGGGGCACTTGCTGCGGCGTGATCCAGGCCGTCTCGTGGCTGTAGAGCGACTGCATCCGGACCTGCCAGGCCTGCAATTCACGCGCTTTGCGGTCGTTGACCGCTAGGAGTCTGGGCGGCAGGAATATTCCAAAATGATGGCTTGATTTCCGAGCTTCCAGAATCGCGCAAGAGCGATTTTCTCGAGCGTGCCAAGGGGTAAGGAACCCCTGAAATCACGAGTTTTCACGACAGCGGCCTTCTGCCGCCCAGACTCCTAGGCTCAGGTAACCAGGGCGCCAGTCGCAATCGATCTGAAAGCGCACGCAACGTTGCTGGATCAGCGCCAGCGCCTCGATCGTCATCGCCCACACACGACGCGCCTCGTCGAGGCCGAGTTGCGCTTCGATCGTGTCTTGTTCACAGGCGAGGCCGGCCAGCGCCTGTCCGCCGTTGCGCCCGGAGGCGCCCCAGCCGAGCTGCCGCGCCTCAAGCAGCACGACGTCGTAGCCGCGGTCGGCGAGTTCGATTGCCGCCGACAGCCCGGCGAGTCCTCCGCCGACAATGGCGACATCGCACTCGATGTCTGCGGCGAGCGCAGGCGCTGCTGCCGGACGCTGCACCGTGGCGTCGTAATACGAGTGGCGCGCCAGATCGCGATCGGTGTCGAGGAAGCTCATGGCGGGTGGGTGTGGGCAGCGGGGTCGTCAGTCCGGCCGCCTGAGCTCAGGCGGCCCGCCGGATCGCGTGGGCCAGCGTGTCGACGACCTTCTCGATGTGCTGCGGCTCGATGATCAGCGGTGGCGACAGCGCAACGGTGTCACCGGTGGTGCGCACCAGCACGCCACGCTCCCAGCAATCGAGGAAGACATCAAACGCACGCTTGCCGGGTTCGCCGGCTATCGGCGCCAGTTCGATGCCGCCGATCAGCCCGATGTTGCGGATGTCCACCACATTCGGCAGCCCGGCCAGCGAGTGCAGCGCCGCCTCGAAGGTCGGCGCGATGTCGCGGGCCCGGGTCAGCAGACCTTCCTCGGCATAGGTGTCCAGCGTGCCGAGCGCCGCGGCGCAGGCCAGCGGATGGCCCGAGTAGGTGTAGCCGTGGAAGAACTCGATCAGGTGTTCCGGCCCGGTCATGAAGGCGTCGTAGATGAAATGCTTGGCGAACACCGCCCCCATCGGTACGCAGCCGTTGGTCAGGCCCTTGGCGACCGTCATCAGGTCGGGCGTGACGCCGAAGTGGTTGGCGGCGAACGGGGAGCCGATACGCCCGAAGCCGGTGATGACCTCGTCGAAGATCAGCAATATGCCGTGCTTGTCGCAGATCGAACGCAGTCGTTGCAGATAGCCCTTCGGTGGCACCAGCACCCCGGTCGATCCGGCGACCGGCTCGACGATGACGGCGGCGATGGTCGATGCGTCGTGCAGCGCGATCAACCGCTCCAGATCGTCGGCCAGCTCGGCGCCGTGCTCGGGCTGACCCTTGCTGAACGAGTTGCGCAGCGGGTCGTGCGTGTGGCGGATGTGATCGACACCGCCCAGCATCGTGCCGAACATCCTGCGGTTGGCGACCATGCCACCGACCGAAATGCCGCCGAAATTGACGCCGTGGTAGCCACGCTCACGACCAATCAGACGCGTGCGCTGGCCTTCCCCGCGCACACGGTGGTAGCCGAGCGCCATCTTCAATGCGGTGTCGACCGACTCCGAGCTCGAGTTGGTGAAGAACACCTTGGCGAGGCCTGGTGGCGTGAGTTCAACCAGGCGCTCGGCCAATTCGAACACCTTGGGGTGGCCCATCTGGAACGGTGGCGCGAAATCGAGCTCGGCAGCCTGCTTCTGGATCGCCTCGGTGATGCGCGGGCGGCCGTGACCTGCGTTAACGCACCACAGCCCGGCAACACCGTCGAGAACCTGCCGACCTTCGGGCGTTGTCAGGTGCATGCCCGCCGCGCCAGAGATCATCCGCGGCGCTGCCTTGAACT
>JAYVEB010000251.1:0-10367 GCA_043749095.1 Burkholderiales bacterium
CGCACCACCAGTGGCACCAACACCGAGGCATGCACCGGCGCCCACAGCAGTTGCAGGCGATCAGCCACATGCTCCGGCTGCCAGACCGGTGAGCGTTCAAACCGATCTCGCAAGGCAGGTGCCGACAGTCGATCCAACGGCACCGGCGGAAGGTGGTCGTCGATCGAGAGCACCGGGCACTGTTGCGGATCGAAACTCAGCGGCATCGAGGTCCTCGGAATTGAAAAAGCCGCCTCGGGAGGCGGCTTGGACGGCTTTTATCACCAGGCCAGCTTTTGACGCGACTGGCTGCTCCAGGTCGCGTCGGAAATTGGCTGCGCGCTACCGCGCGACCTTGCGCTGAGCGCAAGGCTGACCTCTGGTCAGGCCAATTTCTCCTTGATACGTGCCGACTTGCCCGAGCGCTGACGCAGGTAGTACAGCTTGGCACGGCGCACATCGCCGCGGCGCTTGACTTCGATCGACGCGATCAGCGGGCTGTACAGCTGGAAGGTGCGCTCGACGCCTTCGCCGCTGGATATCTTGCGGGCAATGAAGCTGGAGTTCAGGCCGCGATTGCGCTTTGCGATCACGACACCTTCGTAAGCCTGCACGCGCTTGCGGGTGCCTTCGACGACGTTCACGTTGACGATGACCGTGTCACCTGGCGCGAAGGCAGGGATGGTCTTGTTCAGACGGGCGATTTCCTCTTGCTCGAGGGTTTGGATCAGGTCCATGGTTTCTCCGTGTGATCTTGCCCACGCTGGGTGGAGGAATTGTCCGAACCTGCAGCGCGATAAGACAACGTGCGGCCGGGCGTGGCAGAGGATCAGAAAAGCCTTCTACTATATGTCGAGAGCGGCCAGAAAGCGCTCATCCTCAGCGCTGAGCTGCTTTGCCGCCCGCGCTGCGGCGATCAGATCAGACCTCCGGCGCGCCGTCAGCGCCAGCGACTGCTCGCGACGCCAGCGCGCGATGCGGCCATGGTGGCCCGATAACAGCACCGGTGGGATCGGCAGCAGACCGTCGTCGGTGGACAACAGCTCGGGGCGGCTGTAGTGAGGCCCTTCGAGCAGGCCGTCGGAAAAACTGTCTTGCTGGTGCGATTGCGCGTCACCGAGCACACCGTCCTGCAGCCGCGCCACCGCGTCGAGCAGCGCCAGGGCTGGCAGCTCACCACCGGACAGCACGAAGTCGCCCAGGCTCAGTTCGACATCGACATGGCGGTCGAGCACGCGCTGGTCGATGCCCTCATAGCGGCCACACAGCAGCACGGCACCCGGGCCGACGGCCATCTCGCGCACCAAGGTCTGATCGATGCGCCGGCCCGTGGGCGTGAAGTGGATCACCGGGGCCTGGGCTGGGATGGCAGCGTCTGCACCTGTTGAATCGGTTTCGCGATCGGCCTGAACCGCCGCCAAGGCGCGCTCCAGCGGCTCGGCCAGCAGCACCATGCCAGGGCCGCCGCCGTAGGGCCGGTCATCGACGCGGCGGTACTGGCCATCGGCAAAGTCACGCAGCGCCCACAGCCGCACGTCGACCTGCGCCGACTCATAAGCGCGCCGCGTGATCCCGTGGATCAGGTGCGGCTCGAACAGTTCGGGGAACAGTGTGATGACGTCGAAGCGCATGGCAGCGTCCGGACGGTGATCAGTAATCCAGGCCCCAGTCGACGGTGATGCGTCGCTCGGGCAGGCTGACCGCATCGACGAAGGCAGCAACGAACGGGATCAGCCGCTGATCGGCTTCAGCGGTGACCCCGGCAGCGGCCACGCACAACACGCTATGAGGCCCGGTGTCAATCAGGCCGACCACGTCGCCCAGCGGTTCACCTTGGCGGTTGACGACAGCGAGGCCGACCAGATCGACCCAGTAGTACTCATCGGGGCCGGCTGTCGGGAAACTGCCGCGCGGCACGAATACGCGGGCGCCCCGCAAGGCCTCGGCACCGGGCCGATCGACGACATCCTGGGCAAGTGCCACCACCAGATCGCCGTGGTCCTTGGCGGCCACGATCTTCAGCAGCGGGGGCAAGGGTGCTGTATTCACCACCGCCCTCGGTCCAGAGGCCTCGGGCGGCTTCAGCAGCCAGCGCTTCGAGGAGAACAGCGCCTGCGGGTCAGAGGAGAACGCCTTGACCTTGAACCAGCCCTTGACGCCCCAAGCATCAATGATGATGCCGACCTCGATCGCGTCGTCGGGCCAGGGCGCCGTGTCGGCACCGGAATCAGTCATGGGCTGCAACCGGCGTGTCGAGCAGGGCGTTGGCGCCGACGATCAATACAGACTCAGGCCGTCGCGGCCTTGGCCTGCTCGACCAGACGTGCCACCGTTGGCGACAGCTGAGCGCCGGTGCCGGCCCAGTAGTCGATGCGGTCGAAGGCCACGCGCAACGGCTGCTCACCACCGGAGGCGACCGGGTTGTAGAACCCGACGCGTTCGATGAAGCGGCCGTCACGGCGGATGCGCGAGTCGGTCACGACGATGTTGAAGAAGGGGCGCTTCTTGGCGCCGCCGCGAGCAAGACGAATCACAACCATGGTATTTCCTTGAATGATGGGTTTCCCGCCGCATCCGGGAGACACTCCGGTCGCGCAGAACATGGGTTGCAGCCACTGGGCCACAACGAAGATCAGTGCCGTAGATACGCCGACGAATCCCCGGCGCATCGAAGCGCTGCGGAAACACCAACCGTCACGTGAACCCTCGATTGTAAACTGCGCGCTCGCCGAATTCGCAACCCCGTGACCTCGCCACTGCTGATTCGACCCTGCTCACCCGCTGACATCGGCGCGCTGACAGGCATCTATGCGTGGCATGTGCAGCACGGCACCGGCACTTTCGAGCTCGATGCGCCCAGCGCGCAACAGATGGCCGAGCGGCATCGGCAGGCGCAAGAACAGGGCTGGCCCTGGCTGGTCGCCGAGCGGGCCGGCGAGGTGGTCGGTTACGCCTGCGCTCAAGCTTTCCGGCCACGTGCCGCCTTCGGACACTGCGTTGAAGACTCGGTCTACCTGGCGCCAGACTGCCAACGTCTGGGCATTGGACGGCTGCTGCTGGCGGAGTTGATCGCTCAGTGCGAAGCACGCGGTGCGACGCAGACGGTCGCGGTGATCGGCGACGCGGCGAACGCAGGCTCGATCGGCCTGCACCGCGCGCTGGGTTTCGAGCCCGCCGGGCTGTTGACGGCCGTCGGCTGGAAATTCGAGCGCTGGCTGGACGTGGTGTTGATGCAACGACAACTGGGCTCAGGCGCAGAATTGCCACCCCGAAAGAAGGAATGACCGCCATCGAACCGACCCTGCCCGCCAACAAATCGAAGACCCTCGCCACCTGGATCGCCATCGCCGGCGGCACTCTGGGACTGCATCGTTTCTACCTGCACGGCTTTCGCGATCTGCCCGGCTGGCTGCACCCGCTGCCCACGCTGATCGGCCTGTATGGCGTGATGCGGGCGCGAGCGCTGGGTCAGGACGACCACCTGGCGTGGGTGCTGATGCCCTTCGCCGGCGCCACCATTGCCGCCTCGATGCTCTGCGCCATCGTCTACGGCCTCGCCAGCGAAGACAAATGGAACGCCCGTTTCAACGCCGGCCGCACCGGGTCCCCCAGCGGCTGGGGCGCGGTACTGGGTGCGATGGTGGCCCTGCTGGTCGGCGCTGGTGTGCTGATGGCGACCATCGCGTTCGTGGCCCAGCGCTACTTCGAATACCAGGTCGAGACCGAAGCCGCGTCTGTCAGTCAGCCTGCCACACCGACTGCCCCGCCACCGAAGAAATCAGCGTACTGACCGGCCCGCGGCCGGGAATCACCGCATCAGGCAGCAAGGCAGCCAGCGGCAGCAGCACGAATGCACGCTCGTGCATCCGGGGGTGTGGCACGGTGAGCGTGGGCGTGGCGACCTGCTGATCGCCATAAAACAGCAGGTCGAGGTCAAGAGTGCGCGGTGCGTTGGGGTACGGGCGCTCGCGTCCGTGGCTGCGCTCGATGCCTTGCAGTACCTCCAGCAACGCTTGCGGTGACAGGGTGGTGTCGAAACAGGCGACAGCGTTCAGATAGTCCGGGCCGCTGGCCTCGACCGGTGCACTGCGAAACCACGGCGAGCAGCGGTGATGCCGCGTGCCGGGCAGTTGCTGCAATTGGGCATACGCCGCCGCCAGCACCGCTCGCACATCGCCCAGATTGGCGCCGAGGCCGATGCAGGCGAGCGATTCGGTCACACCGCGTCGGGCCCGCCGCCTTCAGGTGCCACCGCGGCACCCGCCTCGGGTGGTTTGCGGCGACGGCGGCGGCGCTTCTTGGCTGGCTCGGCAGCGGCAGCCGGCTCTTCGTCGGATTCGGTGGCCTGCGAAGGCTTCGCCTGACGCTTGCCGTCCTGCCTGGCGTCACGCCCGCGCACCGACTCCATCAAGCGACGGCGCTCATCTTCATCGGCCAGCGAGAAGTCTTCCCACCAGCGTGCCAGCTCATCCGAGGTCTCGCCAGCATCGGCGCGCAGGCGCAGGAAATCGAAGCCAGCACGGAAGCGCGGCTGCTCGACCAGTGTGAACGGCGCGTTGCCGACGCGGCGCTCGAAGCGCGGCTGCATCAGCCAGATCTCGCGCATGTCGCCGCCCAGCTTGCCGCGCCCGGAGATGTCGCCGATGCGCGCATCGAAGATCGCCTCCACCGCCTGTTGAAGCGCGGCGAAAGCGGGCTCGCCGCGGGCCTTGAGCTGAGCCCACTGCACTTGCACGTCGTGCCACAGCATGCAGGCCAGCATGAAGCTCGGCGCCACCGGCTTGCCTTCGCCGACCCGGCGGTCGGTGTCGGCCAGCGCCAGCCGCACGAATTCACGGTGCGCGGCGCTGCCGCGGCTGTCGTCGAGCAGCGTGTCGAGCACAGGGAAGGTGCCTGTAGGCAAGCCCTGCTTGCGCAGCTCGGCGAGGCTGGCCAGCGCGTGGCCGGTCTGCAGCAGCTTGATCATCTCGTCGAACAGCCGAGACGGTGGCACGTTCTCCAGCAGCGCCGACATCGCCCGGATCGGTGCGCGCGTCTTCGGCTCGATCTCGAAACCCAGCTTCGCTGCGAAACGCACCGCGCGGATGATGCGCACCGGGTCTTCGCGGTAGCGGGTCTCGGGGTCGCCGATCATCCGCAGCAGCTTCTTCTTCGCGTCCTTGATGCCGCCGTGGTAATCGACCACAAGCTCGCGCACCGGGTCGTAGTACATCGCGTTGACGGTGAAGTCGCGCCGCGCGGCGTCCTCAATCTGCGGGCCCCAGACGTTGTCGCGCAGCACGCGGCCGTCGGCATCGACCACGTGGCTGGGGCCGGCGGCATGGCGGCCCTCGCTCTTCAGCGTCTTTTCGTTGCCGACCACCTGTTCGGCGGCGGCCGCATCCATCAGCGCGCGGAAGGTCGAGACCTCGATGACCTCGCTCAGGCCGCGATCCTGCCGGCCGCGTCCGAACACCACATGCACGATGCGAAAGCGCCGGCCGATGATGAACGCACGGCGGAACAGCGCCTTGACCTGTTCGGGTGTCGCGTCGGTCGCCACGTCGAAATCCTTCGGTCGCAGGCCGAGCAGCAGGTCGCGCACCGCGCCGCCAACGATGTAGGCCTCGTGGCCGCCATCGACCAGCGTCTGCACCACCTTGGCGGCACGCTCATCGACCAGCGACGGGTCGATCTGATGCTCGCTCTTCGGCACCTCGACACGCTTGCCGAGCAAGGCGCCTGCGCTGGCTTTCTTGGCCGGCTTGCCCAGCAGCTTGTCGAAAAACTTCTTGATCATGTGAACAGGTTCAACGTTGGCCAGCCGCGCTGGTGGGCAACCGCGAGCAGCGCAGGCGTCGGATTGGTCGCCACCGGGTTGGTGGCTTTTTCGAGCAGTGGCAGGTCGTTGAGCGAGTCGCTGTAGACGGTGACGCGACCACAGTCGCTCCACGACGAGCCTTGCCCACCCAACCACTCCTCGACGCGCCGGACCTTGCCTTCGCGGTAGCTCGGAGTGCCCTGGATGCGACCTGTGATGCTACCGCGGGCGTCACGCTCGAGCTGCACCGCGATCAGCTCAGCGATACCGAACGCCGCCGCAATCGGTGCGGTGACGAATTCATTGGTCGCGGTGACCAGCGCCACCCGATCCCCTTGCGCCTGGTGCCTGCGCACCAGATCGCGGGCACTGTCGCGCAAGGCCGGCTCGATCACACGCTGCATGAACAGGCCTTGCGCGGCACTCAGCTCCTCCGGGGAACGCTCGCGCAGCGGCCGGGTCGCGAACTCGATGTAGGCATGCACATCGAGCCGGCCGGCCTGGTACTGGGCGAAGAACGCGTCGTTGCCACTCCGGAAGCTGGACTCGTCGACCCAGCCGAGCGAGATCACGAACTCGCCCCAGGCGTGGTCGGAATCGAGCGGCAGCAGGGTGTCGTCGAGGTCAAACAGGCAAAGATTCAACGCAACACCCCGTCGCTGCTGCGGACATCGTCAGCAGCCGTTTCGGCCAGCATCTGACGCAGCAGCGGCACGGTCAGCGCACGCTTGCGCACCAGGGCAAAGTCATCGAGTCGATCGAGTTGGGTCATCAGGTGCTTCAGGTCACGGGCGTAGCGGTGCAGCAGGTGGTCGATCACCTCGTCGGACAGGAACAGGCCACGCCGATCGGCCTCGCGGCGCAGCGCCGCCCGTGACTCGGCCTCGGACAGCGCCTGCACCGCCATCACATGGCCCCAGCCCAGGCGCGATCGCAGGTCATCGCGCAGCGGCAGATCGACCGGCGGGAGCCGCCCCGATGCGGCGATCAACGTAGCCTGCGTCGTCGCCTCGACGAACAAGGTGAACGCCGCATGCTGCTGCGGCGCGGCGTAGGCCTCGCAGCCATCGAGCACCAGCAGGCTCCAGGTGTCTTCATGCACCCAGGGCAACGGCTGTGTCGCGTCGAACCAGCCGACGCGCCCGCCGCGCCGCTGAACATCGTGCACCAGGGCCCGCAGCAGATGGGTCTTGCCGGTGCCCTGATCGCCCCACAGGTACAGCGGTGTCGTGGGCGCACCGGGCTCGCACGCCGCACGCAACTGGGTGAGCGCCATCGCGTTGGGCCCGGTGACGAAGGAGTCGAAGGTGGGCGGACTGCCGAAGGCCATCGGCAACGGAATCTGCTTCACGGCGCCAGCTGCCGCGCGGCCTGCGATGCGCCCTGTACGCCTGACAACGACGCCGGGCTCAATGCAGCCTCGGGCGTTCACCCCGGCGCAGACGGTCCAGCTGCTCGGCCATCACACTGCTGTCGTCGGCATCGGGACGGTCGCGCAGATAGGCTTCAAGATCCTCGGCCGCCTTGCCGGCCTGCCCGAGCTGCGCCCAGGCCCGCCCGCGATCGCGACGCTCTTCATGGGCATGCGGCAACAGCACGACCAGGCGGTTCAGCACCGGCATCAGACGCAGCCAGTCTTCGGCGATGCTGTGGATTTCCTTCAGGTTGCGCAGCATCCTGCCCAGCACCTCGCGCGGTTGCGCGGTTTGCAGGAACAGGCCCAGCGGCGCGTCGAAGTCGCCGACCAGCCCCTGGCTGATCTTGTAGGGGCCCAGACGTTCGTCGAGGTCCTCTCGCGACAACGACTTGCCGCTGAACGGATCGATCACCACCTCGCCGTTTCCCGGCCCGTTCAGCTTGCTAAGCTTGATCAGGAAGTGCCCTGGGAACGACACGCCGTGCGCACGCAATCCGATCTGCGTGGCCATCTCGATGTACAGGATCGCCAACGTGATCGGGATGCCGCAGCGGGTGCGCAGCACCTCGTGCAGGTAGCTGTTGCCCGGTTCGTAGTAGTTGTTGACGTTGCCGCGGAAGCCCAGCTCGTGGAAGAAATAGCGGTTCAGCCAGCGCAGCCGCTGCAGCGGAACCACATCGGCCGGGATGCGGCGCTTGAGCCTGGCGGCCAGTTCATCGACCTCGGAGAGCACCCCCTGAAGGTCGAGCTGCGGATGCTCGTCCAGGCCGATCGAGGCCGCCGCTTCGAGCAGCGACAAACTGGCATCGTCTGCCACCAAGGTGCTGAAATACTCGAGCGCGGTGGGCACTGCGTAAGGGGACTTTCTCGTCATTTTGGAAGTGTACGGCGGCGTCGTGGCGGTCGTGGTGACCTCATCCGCGGCGGGCGAATTGGCTCAAGCGGATGCCCATCAGCCGCAACGCCACAAAGTAAAGCAGCCCGACGCCGATCAGACATCCTGCGAGCAAGCCAACGCGCAACAAGCGCTGACCGCCCAGGCCGACCCAGTCGATGCCGACCGCCGCTGCGCCCAGTGCCGCACCCAGCAGCGCGCTGGCGCACAGCACCCGCAGGCTGAAGCCCCACCAGCCAGCCAGCGGCACGTAGGTGCCCTGACGCCGCAGCCCGATGAGGAGCCAGCCGGCATTGATCAACGCGCCCAGGCCGATCGACAGCGCCAGGCCAGCATGACCCAGCGGCGGAACGAACAGCAGGTTCATCAACTGCGTCAAGATCAGCACCACCACCGCGATCTTCACCGGCGTGCGGATGTCCTGCCGCGCATAGAACCCGGGCGCCAGCACCTTGATGCCGATCAGCCCCAGCAGCCCGACGCCGTAGCCCATCAGCGCCCGCACCGTCTGCTGCACGTCCAGCGCGCTGAACTGGCCGTAGTGGTACAGTACCGACACCATCGCCTGCGGAAACACCAGCAAGGCCACCGCACACGGCAAGGCGAGCAGCAGCACCAGCCGCAAGCCCCAGTCCAGGTGACTGGAATAAGCCGCCCGGTCGCCGCTGGCCTGGGCGGCCGACAGCTGCGGCAGCAGCACGACACCGAGGGCCACACCGAGCAAGGCGGTCGGGAACTCCATCAGCCGGTCAGCATAGGTCAGCCAGGACACCGCGCCCACACCGAGATGCGATGCGATCTGCGTGTTGATCAGCAGCGACAGCTGCGCCACCGACACGCCGATCAGCGCCGGCGCCATCTGCCTGAGGATGCGGCCCACGCCGGGGTGGTCGAGCGCGGCGCGCAGCGCACGCCATGAGCCGCCGATGCGCGGCCGCATGTCGATGGCCCGCAGCGCCGGCCACTGCACCGCCAGCTGCAGCACGCCGCCCAGCATCACGCCGACGGCCAGCGCATAGATCGGCTCGATGCCGCGCTGCCGGAACCAGGGCGTGAGCAGCCAGGCGGCCAGCATCACCGACAGGTTCAGCAGCACCGGCGTGACGGCCGGCACCGCGAAGCGCTTCCAGGTCTGGAGCACACCGGCAGCCAGCGCCACCAGCGACATGAAACCGATGTACGGGAACATCACCCGGGTCATCACCACCGCAGCGTCGAATTTTTCGAGCCCGGAGGCCATCAACCACACCAGCAGCGGCGCAGCGACGATGCCGACCACGCAGGTCAGCGCCAGCGCCCAGGCCAGCACGGTGGCGACTGCATCGACCAACCGGCGTGTGGCCTCGTCGCCTGCGGTGGCGCGGGTAGCGGCCAGGATGGGCACGAAGGCCTGAGAGAACGCGCCCTCGGCGAACAGTCGGCGCAGCAGGTTCGGGATGCGAAACGCCACGTTGAACGCGTCGGTGTAGGCGCTGGCACCAAAACTGGCCGCGACGATCAGTTCACGCCCCAGGCCGGTGATGCGCGACGCGAGCGTCAACAGCGAAACGGTGGAAGCAGCGCGCAGCAGGTTCATGGTGTCGAGGCAACGGGGCGGCGCAGTATAGGCAGCGGCCCGTCGCCTGCGAAGCTTTCGCCCAGCTGCTGCGCCATGGCGGCGGTTCGACTGCTATACTCGTAAGCTCTGCTCTAACTGCTCACAAAAAATCATGGCCACAGCATCCAAAGCCAAGAAGAAAACCGTCCGCATCGCCTCCGGCTTGAAGCGGGTGCGTCAGGACGTGAAGCTGAATGCGGCCAACACCGCGCTGCGCTCGAAATTCCGCACCGTCATCAAGAACGTGCAGAAGGCCGTGATCGCCGGTGACAAGGTCAAGGCCGCCGAGGTGTTCAAGAACGCCCAAGCCGTGATCGACTCGGTGGCCGACAAGGGCCTGTTCCACAAGAACAAGGCAGCGCGCCACAAGAGCCGCCTGTCGGCCAAGGTCAAGGCACTGGCTGTCGCCGCCTGATTCGGTTTCCAGCACAAAACAAAAGGCTCGCGATGCGAGCCTTTTTGCTTTTTTGGGCTTGCCGGGAACTAGCGCGGTTTTGGCGCGTCGGGCACGAGGCAAGCCTCGGTCAGCTGCAGTTGATTGTCGCGGGCGAAGCTCATCACGAAGTCCCAGGCCATCGGCTCCACACCGCGCAGCGCCTCACTGACGATCACGCACTTCACGCCATTGATTGGCCGCGGCACGCACAGAGGCGAGTAGCCGATGAACGAACCGATGCCG
>JAYVEB010000252.1:0-3153 GCA_043749095.1 Burkholderiales bacterium
TTCGAGCAACTCGGCCGGGATCTCGCGGTAGTCGAACTTCATGCCTTGCGAGGCTTCGTCCCAGATGATCGCCTTCATCTTGATGAGGTCGATCACGCCGGTAAAGCCTTCTTCGGCACCGATCGGAATGACGATGGGCACGGGGTTCGCATTCAGGCGGACCTTCATCTGCTCGACGACCTTATAGAAGTTCGCACCGGTGCGGTCCATCTTGTTGACGAACGCGAGGCGGGGCACCTTGTACTTGTTGGCCTGGCGCCAGACGGTTTCCGACTGCGGCTGCACGCCACCCACGGCGCAGTACACCATGCACGCACCGTCGAGCACGCGCATCGAACGCTCAACCTCGATCGTGAAGTCGACGTGCCCAGGCGTGTCGATGATGTTGATGCGGTGCTCGGGGTAGGCCAGCTCCATGCCCTTCCAGAAGCAGGTGGTCGCAGCCGACGTGATCGTGATGCCACGCTCCTGTTCCTGCTCCATCCAGTCCATCGTGGCTGCGCCATCGTGCACTTCACCGATCTTGTGATTAACACCCGTGTAGAACAGGATGCGCTCGGTGGTCGTGGTTTTGCCGGCGTCGATATGCGCCGAGATGCCGATGTTGCGATAGCGCTCGATGGGGGTCTTGCGGGCCATGGTGGCACTCCAGTAAACAAGCCAAAAACACGGGCCGCTCAGGGGTTCGCGTAAACCCGAGGAGCGGCCGGGAGGCGGAAAAGGATCAGAAGCGGAAGTGAGAGAACGCCTTGTTGGCCTCGGCCATGCGGTGCACCTCATCGCGCTTCTTCATGGCACCACCGCGGCCTTCGACAGCCTCCAGCAGCTCATTGGCCAGACGCTGGGCCATCGACTTCTCGCCGCGCTTGCGGGCCGATTCCTTCAACCAGCGCATGGCCAGGGCCACACGGCGCACCGGGCGAACTTCCACGGGAACCTGGTAGTTCGCACCGCCGACGCGGCGTGACTTCACCTCGACCATCGGCTTGATGTTGTTCAAGGCGGTGACGAAGATTTCGAGCGGGTCCTTGCCCGACTTCTTCTCGACCTGCTCCAGCGCACCGTAAATGATGCGCTCGGCAATCGCCTTCTTACCCGATTCCATGATGACGTTCATGAACTTGGACAGATCGACAGAACCGAATTTCGGATCCGGGAGGATGTCCCGTTTGGGGACTTCGCGACGACGTGGCATTTCTCTTCCTTTGGCTTCAGTTGGCTCCGGCTTTCACCTTTGCCTCGGGCGCCACCAACATCAGGGGCTACCCACTTACTTGACAAGCCCAGCGGGCTTGTCGAAATGAGCCCTGGCGTTGCGGCCGGGGCCTCGATTGGTAATTAAGCTTTCTTAGGGCGCTTCGCGCCGTACTTGGAGCGCGACTGCTTGCGGTCTTTGACTCCTTGCAGGTCGAGCGAACCGCGCACGATGTGGTAACGCACGCCTGGCAAGTCCTTCACGCGGCCGCCACGCACCAGCACCACGCTGTGCTCCTGCAGGTTGTGGCGTTCACCGCCGATGTACGAGATGATCTCGAAACCGTTGGTAAGGCGCACCTTAGCGACTTTCCGCAGCGCCGAGTTCGGCTTCTTTGGCGTCGTGGTGTACACACGGGTGCAGACACCGCGGCGCTGGGGGCTACCCTGCATCGCCGGCGACTTGGACTTCGTGACCTCGGTCTCGCGACCGTGACGCACGAGTTGATTGATGGTTGGCATAGGTAGCTTGTTCCCGTTTGAAGTCACTGGCTTCGGCGATGAGGGCCGACCGGCTGGCGTTCGCCAGCTCGGCATCCGACGCCTGTGCGTCTTGCTGCACGGCAACAGCCGCAGCACCCCTCGTCCGAAAAGCCTTCCAGTATATTCGCCTGGGCAAAATCCGGCAAGCGTGACGACAGGAAGTGGCTGTGATCCCAAATCTGGTGCTCGACACCAATGCCGTGCTGGACTGGCTGGTCTTTGACAACCCGGCAAGCCAGCCCATCGCACAGGCCATCGTGTCAGGCGATGTGCACTGGATCGTCAATGCGGCAGTGCGTGACGAGCTGGCCCATGTGCTCGCTCGCGGTGTGGTCGATCACTGGCAACCCGACCTGCCCCGCCTGTGGCACACCTGGGAACGCCACACCACCCTGATTGAGCAGCCACCGCAAGGTTCACCACAGCGCCGACCGCAATGCACGGACGCCGACGACCAGAAATTCGTTGATCTGGCGCTCGATACCGGCGCGCAATGGCTGGTCACGCGCGACCGGGCGTTGTTGAAGCTGGCGCGACGCGCCCGCTCGCTGGGTCTGGCGATCGTGGCGCCCGAGCGATTCACACTGGCTGAGGCCGCTGTCGCACAGGCATGACCTCGGTTCGGGGATGGACGTAAAAAGGGCGGCCGAAGCCGCCCTCCAAACCCACGGGGAAAAGCCGCTTACTCGGCCGACTCAGTCCCAGCGTCTGCCGTCTGCGCCTGCGATTCGGCCAGTTCATCGGCCTCCTGCAGGGCAATGGCACGGCGCTCGGCGTCGTCCATCTCTTCCTTGACCTTGCGGGCCTGGTGGAAGGCCATGCCGGTGCCTGCGGGGATCAGGCGGCCGACGATGACGTTTTCCTTCAGACCCCGCAGCTCGTCGCGCTTGCCCATGATGGCCGCTTCGGTGAGCACGCGGGTGGTTTCCTGGAACGACGCCGCCGAGATGAAGCTGTCGGTCGACAGCGATGCCTTGGTGATACCCATCAGCACATCGCTGTGCATGGCAGGCAGCTTGCCTTCGGCACGGGCCTTGTCATTCTTGCCCAGCAGCTCGGAACGCTCGACCTGTTCGCCCAGGATGTAGCTCGTGTCGCCCGGGTCGGTGATCTGCACGCGGCGCAGCATCTGTCGAACGATCACCTCGATGTGCTTGTCGTTGATCTTCACGCCCTGCAGCCGGTACACGTCCTGCACTTCGTCGACGATGTAGCGCGCCAGTTCTTCGATGCCAAGGAGGCGCAGGATGTCTTGCGGATCGGCCGGACCGTCGACGACGTTCTCACCCCGGTTGACCACCTGGCCCTCGTGGACCA
The DNA here is from genome assembly GCA_043749095.1 of Burkholderiales bacterium. GTDB lineage: Bacteria > Pseudomonadota > Gammaproteobacteria > Burkholderiales > Burkholderiaceae_C > PBB1. The sequence goes on from JAYVEB010000252.1 coordinate 3,055, forward strand.
CGATGTTCTTCTCCTTCGGCACGAGCTCTTCGTAGACCTTGCCTTCCGGGTCGGTGATCTGCAGGCGAACCTTGCCCTTGGTCTCCTTGCCGAACGACA
>JAYVEB010000253.1:0-3106 GCA_043749095.1 Burkholderiales bacterium
GCTTCGTGGGCGCCAGCATGCACTCGACCCGGCGCAAGCTGGCGACATCACCGCAGCCCGAGCCTGGGCCTTCGAGTGCGTTGACGCGGCCGGCCAGCCGCTGGTTCGCGTGGATCAACTCGTCAACGTCTTCTTCAAGGTGCCGAACCGCTTCTACCAGGCGCGACGCGACCCGCTGCTGGGCTGGCTGGGCGCGCCCTTGACCGGCCCCGATGGCGTGCTGCTGTGGCAGTTGGAAAACCTGTCGGAAGAGTTTTGTGCCCAGTCGAATGGCATCTTCCTGCGCATGCTGGCCCATGCCACACTCAGCTTCGCGGAGCGTGAGGAATGGCGCGGTCTGGGCCGCAACACGCGCCAACGCCGGCAGTGGTTGCTCGGCCGCGTGTGCCTGAAGGAAGCCGTTCGGTACGCGATTCATGCGCAGGGCGGTGAGTTGCTCTACCCGTCCGAGGTTGACGTCCTGCATGATGAACGGGGCGCACCGTTGGTCGACGGCTGGTGGACCGCCGGAATGCAGAATGCTCCCCAGGTTTCTCTCTCTCACAACCTTGAAACCAATATCGCCGCGCTGTCGTTCAATGACACGGCAATCGGTGTCGATGTCGAGACGATCGGCCGGGTTCAGCGGCCCGAGTTGCTGGAGTCCGCGTTGACCGGGCCCGAGAAAGAGTGGCTGACCGGCCGGCCAGTGTCCGACCGGGATGATGCACTTTTGCGCTTGTGGTGCGCCAAGGAAGCGGCTTCAAAATTGCTTGGCACGGGACTGCAGGGACAACCGGAAGCCTTCGAAGTTAGTTTCGAGTCCGGCGCCGCAGACCACGCCTGGGTTCAAAGCGCGGCGGTGCGGGTTTCGGTTCATGTTCAGCGGCTGGGAAACTCGGTGATCGCCGTCGCCGATGCCGCTTCAAAAATAACGAAGGTTCATTGATGAGTAGCTTGCTGAGGGAATCTGCCGAGGCCACGGTCGTTGTGGTCATCGAAGATCTTGTCCAGGACTGGGGCCTGGAATTTGAAGGCGGAATCGATGCATCGACGCAGCTGGTCGCCGATCTCGAATTTGCCTCGGTCGACATCATCCAGTTGTGCGTGGCGCTGGAGCAGTGCTACGAACGGAAGTTGGGTTTTCAGAACCTGTTGATGCGTGACGGAAGTTACGTGGCCAACCTGTCTGTCGACCATTTCGCAAAGTTCATCGAGTCCCGCCTCCAGAATCAAGAAGGAGTATCCACATGACCGTTCGCACCCTTTTCATCGGCATGGACGGCGCCACGTTCACCGTCCTCGACGACCTGACGTCAGCCATTAATGGCGCGCCAGTGATGCCTTTTCTCGCCGAGATATTCGCGAATGGCAGCCGCTCGAAGCTGCGCTCGACACCGAACCCGCTGACGCCGCCAGCATGGGTGTCCCTGATGACCGGCCGAGGCCCGGGGCACCATGGTGTGTTCGACTTCATCCGCGCCGAAGAGCGCGGCGAAGACGTCTTCTTCACGCTTTATGACTCGCGCGACTGCCGCGTCGAGACCATCTGGTCGGTGGCCAGCCGGCAGGGCAAGAAGGTCGCAGCCCTGAACTTCCCGTTCACGGCACCGCCGCCCAAAGACTTGAACGGCTTCATGGTGCCGGGCTTCGTACCCTGGCGCCACCTGCGCCGCAACTCCACGCCACCCGACCTGTATGACCGCCTCAAGACCATCCCTGACTTCAACGCCCAGGAATTGGCCTGGGACTTCGAACAGGAGAAGCAAGCCCTCGACAACCTGACAGAAAACGACCGTGAGAACTGGGTGCGCTATCACCTGCCGCGCGAGAAGCAGTGGTTCCGTATCGCAGACTTCCTGCTGCGCGAGGAAGCGCCCGACCTGATGGCGGTGATGTTCGATGGTGTCGACAAGCTGCAGCACCAGGCTTGGTTGTACGTCGACCCGGCCCAGCAGGCCGGCGAACTGAGCGACTACCACAAGCGCATGCGCGTGCTGTGCCTCGACTACTTCCGCCAGCTCGACGGCTTCATCGAAAGCCTGGTGAAATCCGCTGGCCCCGAGGTGCAGGTGTTCCTGGCTTCTGACCACGGTTTCACTGCCACCCACGAAGTCGTGCGCATCAACGCCTACCTCGGGCAGAAGGGCTGGCTGCACTGGAAGGAAGTGCCCGACACCGACGAGGGTCGACGCCGCGAAGAGAGCATGTTCGCCTTCCTCGACTGGAGCAAGACGGTGGCGTATTGCCGCACGCCGTCGAGCAACGGCATCAACATCCGAGTGGCACACGAACCCGGGCAGACCGGCGTGCGCCCGGAAGACTATGAAGCCACCCGCAATCGCCTGATCCGCGATCTCGAGGAACTGAAAGACGAAGCCACCGGCGAACGCATCATCACCGAGATCCACAAGCGTGAAGACGTCTTCGCGGGCGCTGCCATGGCCGATGCCCCCGACCTTCTGATGGTGCTGCGCGACTTCGGTTTCGTGTCGATCAAGAACAAGCTGCCGGTGATCGAACTGCGGCCCGAGATTGCCGGCACCCACCACCCTGACGGTGTGTTCCTCGCGTACGGGCCGGGCATCGCCAAGGGCAAAACGCTGGGCCGTCGCAAGATCATGGACGTCGGCGCCACGCTGCTCTACAGCCTGGGCTTGCCGGTGCCGTCGGACTTTGAGGGCGTGGTTCCCGAAGGCATGTTCACGGCAGAGCATAAGGCTGTCCACCCGATCATCATCGGTGCTCCCACCACCGGCGCGGCGGGTGACGACGGCTCTGCGGCGATGGCCGACGACGAGAAAAAACAGATCATGGCCCAGCTCCAGATGCTGGGCTACATGGAGTAACGCCATGCCAGTCGCCCACGTCAACGGGGTTCGCCTCAACTACATGCAGGTCGAGGAGCCGGGCACCGCCCCGCTCGAAGATCTGGTGATGGTGCATGGGCTGGCCACCAACATGGCCTTCTGGTACCTGCCTTACGCGCCGGCGTTTGCGAAGCGTTTCCGCGTGACGCTGTTTGACCTGCGCGGGCTGGGCCGCTCGGAAATGACGCCGGGCGGCTATACGCCGCAAAACCTGGCGCTTGACCTTGCTGGCCTGATGAATCATCTGGGCATTGCGC
>JAYVEB010000254.1:0-3106 GCA_043749095.1 Burkholderiales bacterium
CGCAAGGGCGTGCTCGACGGCATGGGCCTGCCCGGCAAGCTGGCCGACTGCCAGGAAAAAGACCCGGCGCTGTGCGAGATCTACATCGTCGAGGGCGACTCCGCCGGCGGCTCGGCCAAGCAGGGCCGAGATCGCAAGTTCCAGGCGATCCTGCCCTTGCGCGGCAAGATCCTGAACGTCGAGAAAGCGCGCTACGAGAAGCTGTTGACCAGCAATGAAATCCTGACGTTGATCACGGCCTTGGGCACCGGCATCGGCAAGGGCATGGGCGGCGACGACTTCAACCCCGACAAGCTGCGCTACCACCGCATCATCATCATGACCGACGCCGACGTGGACGGCGCGCACATCCGCACGCTGCTGCTCACGTTCCTCTTCCGGCAGATGCCCGAGCTGGTCGAGCGCGGCCACATCTACATCGCGCAGCCGCCGCTTTACAAGGTGAAGCTGGGCAAGGAAGAGCAGTACCTGAAAGACGGCACCGAGCTTGTCGCGTACCTGCTAAAGGTGGCGCTGAAAGACGCCCAGCTAGACACCGGCATCGAAGGCTCGGCCGTGCTGCAAGGCGAAACTCTGGAAACGCTGGCGCGCCAATACGTGCTGGCCAACAACGTGGTCGATCGGCTCAGCGCGTGGATGGACATCGAGGCCCTGCGCGCGATGGCCAACGGCCTGCATCTCGACCTCGATACGCTGGAAGCAGCCGAGCAGTCAGCCACCGACCTGAAGGCTGCGCTGCACGACGCCGACGTGACAGCGCAGTTTGACGCGCGGCTCGACAAGCACATCCTGCGCATCAGCCGCATGCACCACGGCAACGTGAAAAGCAGCGTGGTCACCGCCGACTTCGTGCACGGTGCCGACTACGAAGCGCTGAGCACCGCCGGCAAGACCTTCAAGGGCATGGTCAGCAGCAGCGCCACCGTGAAGCGTGGCGAAGGCGAACGCCAGAAACAGGCGGCCGTTTCCGACTTTCGCCAGGCGATGGCCTGGCTGATCCAGCAGGCCGAAGGGGCAGTGGCCCGTCAGCGCTACAAGGGCTTGGGCGAGATGAACCCCAGCCAGCTGTGGGAAACGACCATGGACCCGACCGTGCGCCGCCTGCTGCGCGTTCAGATCGACGACGCCATCGAAGCCGACCGCGTGTTCACGATGCTGATGGGCGACGAGGTCGAACCGCCCCGTGAGTTCATCGAGACGAATGCGCTCCGGGCGGCGAATATTGACGTGTGATTCGGCGAAACACGGCTCGCTAACTGCCAAATCTAGTCGTAGCTAAATAGCACCCTATGCACAAAGCTGATCAGCTACATGACTGACTGGACGCGTACGGAAATTCAGGCGATCGTTGACGATTACCTGTCCATGCTCGCTTCCGAGTTGGCGGGTGCGCCGTACAACAAAGCGGCCCATCGCCGCGCGCTCAAGCCACTTCTCAACGATCGATCGGACCAGTCGATCGAGTTCAAGCATTGCAACATCAGTGCTGCTCTGCTTGACGCTGGCTCCCAATACATCGACGGCTACAAGCCGAGAGCGAATTACCAAGCCCTGCTGATGGAGGTTCTGGCAGAGCGCATGGCTGGCGCCACGCAGCTACATGAAGTCGCAGTAGCGGACGCAGACCGACCGATGGTTGTACCGGAGGTTGACGACATTCTGGCTGTGTTGACCGCACCGCCAAAAGCAACACCAGAACCTGTGCGCGCCTCGGAACCGGCAGCGTTTCGGCTGACGACGAATTACATAGAACGTAAGGCAAGAAATCGATCTTTGGGCCTTGCCGGTGAGCTCTTTGTTCTCAACTACGAACGAGCCCGGCTCATACACGGGAGGCGGGAGACATTGGCAGGGCGCATCGAGCACACCTCCCAAGTTCGTGGCGACCACGAGGGCTACGACATTCTCTCGTTTGAAGCGTCGGGTGCTGAGCGCCTCATTGAGGTCAAGACCACAAAGTATGGCGTCGCTACTCCGTTTTTCGTGAGCAGGAATGAAGTCGCCACCTCAGAGAGATGCTCCACCGCGTATCAGGTCTATCGCCTCTTTGCATTCCGTGCGAGACCGAAGATGTACGCCCTACCAGGCGCTATCGCCAACACTTGCCTCCTGTCAGCGGCGACGTTTCTGGCGCGTCCGCGCTGATGGGCAAGGAAAAGAAAAAGGCCTGAGTCTCCCCAGGCCCCTTCACTTCACGCGCGTTGCGCTTACTTGGTCACCGACGCCGCAGCCGCAGGCGCAGGAGCCTTCTTCGCGCTGTGCGCGTGCTTGACCTTGTGCACGTGCTTCACGACCGGCGTGGCAGCCGCAGCGGTCGGCGACGGGGTCGGTGCCTGTGCAAACGAAGCGGCAGCGAAGGTGGTCAGCACGACGGCGATCAGCAGGTTCTTGTTCATGATTCAGTCTTTCTTTTCAAGCGACGCTCGCATTGGCTCCGAGCATCTTGAGCAAGCCAGCTTGTGCTGGTCATGCATCCACAACGTGGGCCTGCAGCCTCGCGACGACACGTTGCGCGCTGAAAAGCAGCTCCCCGTGTTACGAACGAAATACGGCAGGCCTCGTGTTGGGCGCGGCTCCGCCGTCACACCCAGCCCTGGCGCCACTGGCTGGCGTCGGTCAGTTCGCGCCAGTGCAGCAGGAAGGCGCGCTTCGAATGCACGGCCTCGAGCTCGACCTGGTCGATGCGCACCTCGGGCGGCTCGGGCTCGATCACGCGCGTGACCACGAAGTGCTTTTCCTTGTGGCGCGGCGCTACGGCGGTCCACTTGGTCAGCAGCAGCTTCTTCGGGCTGAGCGGGTTCTTCGGCCGCGCGACCTTCGGCGCTGTCGCTGGTGCGGGTGCAGGTGCTTGGGTACGGTCGTTGTCGGTGGGTGTCATGGCGGTGGATGATGCCGTGAGCTGACACGCGGGCGCAACGCCGCTCACACCAGCCGTGTGTGTGAACATCGCGCAAAACCTTCACCTCACCGAATTGCACTGCGCCACGGCTCACGCCGTCTCCCTGTTGCGTGCCGCCCGCCTGGCGCGCAGCGCCAAACCGTTTCTGGCCCGCGGGGGCTTCAAGCGCGAGCGGTGTGCCGGCTGCCGGCTGCTGCCCAGCCACTG
>JAYVEB010000255.1:0-3099 GCA_043749095.1 Burkholderiales bacterium
GCTGGCCGTCGCCCGCGGCCTGATGGCGCGGCCGAAGCTGCTGATGCTCGACGAGCCGTCGCTCGGCCTGGCGCCGATCATCGTGCAGCAGCTGTTCGCAGTCATTCGCGATCTCCAGCAGCGCGGCATGACCATTCTGCTGGTGGAGCAGAACGCGCACATGGCGCTTTCGGTGGCGCACCGCGGCTATGTGCTGGAGACCGGCAAGCTCATCGTCGAAGGCCGTCCAGCCGAACTCCTCGACAACGAGGAGGTGCGCGCCGCCTACCTCGGCGGCGCCAGGCCGCATGCCGCGAACTGATTCGACCGCCACCGCGCGGCGGTCGAACCGCGCCGTTCCACCGATCGCCGCCGGCTCGGGCAAGGCAGCATCGACAACCGGCTGGCGTTCTTGGCGAGTGCCTGGTGCCCGAGAAAGTGAACTCAGATGATGATCAAACGCGTCGTGACGGTGGACCACCTGCGCCAGCGCGCCAAGAAGAACCTGCCCAAGGCGATTTTCGAGTTCATCGACGGCGGCGCCAACGACGAGCAAACGCTGCGCGCCAATCGCGCGCATTTTGCCGACATCGATTTCGCGCCGCGAACGCTGGTCGACGTCAGCGAGCGGCGCCAGTCGACGCGCATCCTCGGCCAAGACTTGTCGTCGCCGTTCATCCTGGGGCCGACCGGGCTGGCCGGCTTGCTCTGGCCTGATGGCGACCTCGCGACGGCGCGCGCCACGCAAGCCGCGGGTGTCGGCTACTGCCTCAGCACCAACTCGAACGCATCGATCGAGAGCGTCGCGCAGCGAGGGCGCAACAGCTTCTGGTTCCAGCTCTATATCCAGCGCGATCGGGGCATGGTGCGCTCACTGGTGGAGCGAGCCATTGCTGCCGGTTGCCCGGTGCTGTGCCTCACGGTCGATTTGCCGATTCAGGGGCCGCGCGAGCGTGACCAGCGCAATGGCTTCACGGTGCCGCCACGGCTGGGGTTGAGCAATGTGGTCGACTACGCGCAGCATCTCGGCTGGCTGGCACGCATGGCGCGCGGCCCGCGCATCACTTTCGGCAACCTGGAGCAGCCTGGGCAGCAGAAGGCGGCCCTGGTGACGCTGGCGCAGCACATCAGCACCCAGTTCGATCCGACGGTCACCTGGAAGGAAGTCGACTGGATCAGGTCGGTCTGGCCTGGCCGCATCGCGCTGAAGGGCATCCTGCACCCGGGCGACGCCCGCCTGGCGGTGGCGCACGGCGTCGACGCGGTCATCGTCTCCAACCATGGTGGCCGTCAACTCGACGGAGCCCCTTCGGCGATCTCGGCGCTGCCGGCGATCGTCGATGCAGTGGAAGGCAAAGCCGAGGTGTTGATGGACGGTGGAATTCGCCGCGGCAGCGACATCGTCAAGGCGCTGGCCCTCGGCGCCAAGGGCTGCCTGATCGGACGCGCCGGCCTGTACGGCCTGGCGTCGCACGGCGAAGCCGGAGTGGCCCGCGCGATCGCCATCCTGAAGGCCGAGATCGATGTCACCCTGGCACTGCTCGGCCAGCCCGACGTCGCTGCGCTCGACCGCGCCGCGGTTTCACTGGCGCCTGGGTCCCGCATGGCGGGCGGGTGAAGCTGCGGCACCTTTGTTCCAGCGCCTTGCGGTCGTCGGCGCGGCAGCGCAGCGCAGCGCAGTGTGCAGGCTGAAACCCTGTGTCGACGCACAGCGTCTGCCTGAATGCGCTCGGTGCGCAATACCCCAGCGGTGGTGCGAAAACCCAGCGCCACCTTGCCACTGCGCAAGGCCATCAGCGTGGCGGCCATGCCGAAGCGGGTGAACACGGTCTGCCCGGCCGCCACGGCATGAGCCTGGGCGATCTGGATCAGTTCGTCGACCTCGTCGATCGGAGCAGGGTGGCGCCGCCGAGCAAGGCGTTGCACAGCGCTGCATCGGCCAGCGGCGGCTGCGCAACACGTCTGCAGCCGGAACTTGATGGCCCCGACGGTCCGCCTCCCGAGCCCGGTCCGGCTTGCGTTGGATCAACGCGGTGCAGGCCGCACGTTGGGTGAACGAGACGCCGGCCATGCTGGGGTTGCGGTACTGGATTGATTCGTTCCAGCCGGTGTCGCCAGAGGGGTGCCGCTGGTGAAGTGGTGGCGGATAGCCGGCGCGAAGCCAAACGAATCGACCAGGGCGCTGAACAGCAGCGCCGGCATCAACAGCGAGCTGGTGTTGCGGCCCCGCTTGATCGCGTCGAAGCGGTCGGACAGGCCGACGCTGGAGGTGCGCGCCCAGTAGGCATCGCCGTCGGAGCGGCCGGCGGCGCCAGTGTCGTTGCGCATCAAGGCCTCCAGGACGGCGTTGGCTGGTAGGCCGTCGGCCAGCTCTTCAAAGCCCTTCAGACCCCAGTAGCTGGTGGACCTGTTGCCGCTGTCGATACCTTTTTGGGCAAGGTCGCCGGGTGACTGAAAGGCGCCGACCGAGATGACAACGGTTCAGTCGCGCCGCTGCCGTTGCGGCAAGCCATCACCCGAAGCTCAAGCCTTGCGCATCGCCCCCAGCATCTGCTGCGAACCCACTGCCAGGAACCGCGCGTCGCTGCCCAGGGTCAGGAAGCGGTAGCCCAGCGCTTGCCGGGCCTGGGCCACCGCCGGCACGCCGTTGTGGATGCCGCACTGCACGCCATGCGCTTTGGCCCGTTCGGCGATGTGGGCGATGGCCTGGGCGACCGGCGCATCGACATCGTCGAACACCGGCCGGTAACCCATCGACAAGGACAGGTCGGAGGGCCCGATGTAGATCGCGTCCAAGCCTTCCACCGACAGGATGCGGTCCAGGTTGTCCAGCGCCTGCGCGGTTTCGACCATCGCGAAGGCGACCACCGTGCGGTTGGCATGCTCGGGATAGTCGGCGCCGCCGTAGTACAGCGCACGCACCGGGCCGAAGCTGCGCGTGCCCTGCGGCGCGTAGCGCACATAACTGACCAGCCGGGCGGCGTCGTCGCGGGTGTTGACCATCGGGCAGATCACGCCGTAAGCACCGGCGTCCAGCGCCTTCATGATCGCGCCGGCCTCCAGCCAGGGCACCCGCACGATCGGCACCGTGGCGGTGGTCGAGATCGCCTGCAGCATCGT
>JAYVEB010000256.1:0-3096 GCA_043749095.1 Burkholderiales bacterium
ATTGAGAGCCGTCTTGAGCTTCTTGGTGGTTTCTTCCGCCCAGGCTTCACGCTCGTCCACCGCTTCGGTTGAGCCCGCCTGCTTGGCAACGATTAAGGCCGAGAGGCTCGGTCCAACTGCCGCCACTGCGGGCATCACCGGCACCACGGCAGGGGGCTCGACGGGAGTCGGCGACGGTAGCTGCTGCACGTTTCCAGAACTCGGTTTAGGTTGGATTGCCGAGTCCGACTGGGCCGTCTGCAATGCGCCGGCTGAACTGGCCGCCACGGTCGGCACGTCTTCAATGGACTGTTCACTCCCCGAAGCCAGCAAGTCCATCATCGAGGTCCACGCCACGCGTGCGGCGGGAGGTCGCGGCATGCAGCTCGTCCATGGTTCTTCGGGCCCGAGCTTGGCGCGGACCGGGACGGGGTCGCCCTTGGCCGCATAGGCTTCGACCAGACTTCGAAGTTCTGTTCGCTCGAACACTTCTTGCCAAGCTTGAATCCCATCGGTTTGATCTACAAGGATTTGCTCCGACGCAGGAGGATGGGTGACCGAGGCGTCGGCGTTGTGGACAAAGACGTGCGAGTAGCCGCGAAGCGATATCCGCGCATCGCCATCGCGCAAGGCGGCGCGCGCGCGCTCTAACAGACCTGAACAGCCCGGAGGTATGTCCGCGTCGATTAGCAGGTCCGCCAAGCGAGCGAGCCACACGTCCCGGTCAAGCCGTCCTGGATCGCCGAAGAGTGCTTCGCGGAAGGTCGACAGGGTCGCCAAAAGCTGGGCTTTCGAAGATCGCTTGGCTTCGGCCTCCGCAGCGCCGGTCACATACTTGGACTCGATCACGGCCACATGAAGATGCGGCACGCCATCTCGCTCTTCCACGCAAAGGCCCAAGATATCTGCGATCCGACTCTCACGCTGAGCAAGCCAATCGGCGTAGTCGTCGAGCAGGAAGAACACATTGAAGGACTGGCGCGCGCCCGAACCCGAAAGCTTCTTGAATTCGTGATCGAGCAGGTAGCGGCTTAGGACCAAGCCCAGCATCTCGCCCGCCGAAACGCCGCGCTTCGCCGCGCGAAGGACGATGTCGCCAGAGACGGACAATGCATCCTTCTTCATGCGGTCGCCGACTTCGGCGAGCTGATCCTGAGTGAGGGAGAGCCCCAACTCCGATAGGCGGCGGCGAGCCAGCACTCCCAAGAGTCGCAGCTCGGAAGTGGAGCTGACGATCATGTTCCGGCCATTGGTGGAAGCGCGTCGATAGCGCACGACCGTGATGCCGTTGGCCTGCAACTGCCGCTTGTCCAGCAACTCATCGTAGGTGGCGACCCACTCGGCCAGCGAGTGCGCGTCGTCGAGCGTCTCGCGCAAGACCTCGCTTTGCAGCGAGATGCGCCGAGCAGGCAGAAAGTTCTGCCCTTCGACCAAGTCGCTTTGGCGCACTACCGAGCCCACTGCCCCAACGTACGCCCAGCCCGATGCGGTTTGCCGCGGACAAGTCAGGAAGGTCGTAGATTTGAGTTCGTTTTCGCCAGAGACGCTTCGATACGACCAACGTGACGGGGCGTGCTCCAGGCTGGGCCGATCATTGGTCCAGTCCACCGGAATCCACTCGGCGCCAGCCGTTCGCGAGACCACGTCATGCAGGAAAGCGATGTCGTAGGACCGAAATGAGTTGTTGGCTTTGACCGGGGTGGCCGACGTCGGAACCACAGAGATGCGAAGCTTGGAAATGAAGTTCTCCGAAGTCTCGCTGACCACGGGCAAATCAGGATCGTCGCCAGCCTTGGCTACCAGCTCCGCATAGACCCGGCGAAGCTTTGCGGGATCGCGATGCCGGACGGAGACGCCGCATTGGAAGTCGGAATCGGCTTGGACTGTCGAGAGCTCGCGCACGACCGCCAAGGGGAGCTCGGCGGCATCGGCGTTGTAGAGCAGGACGCTCAGGTTGCTTGCCTCGTGGGGTTGCAGGCCCACATAGCGGCCCAGGAGTTCTTGCACCTGCTTAGCAGCCGCCGACGGATCAACATCGGTCAGCGTGTCCTCTTCGCCCCGAATCGGGCGCTCCATGAGGCTGTAGCCGTTGACGGTGCTGCTCTCAGACACCAGCATGGGCGCGCCATTGCGCTGGATCAGGGCGATCTCGGGATAGTAGGGATGGGCGAGCTCTTCGGAGAACTCGCGGAAGAAGATCCCACGATCGCCAAACATCACGTTTTCGCCGCTGAGGATGTGGGTGACCAGCCCCGCGACGCGGCGCGTTTTTACGGCCAATGCCTTCATGCGCTCGGGATGCCATGGGGGAATGATCAAACAGGGCTGCTCACCTGAAACGCGCACGGTGCCGATGGTGAGGACTTCGGACACAAGGCGCGACCGGCAAACATCTCCTCGTGCGTGGATGGCCAGGGCCCTGAGCAACGCGCCAAAGGATTCCGCCTGCCGCATCACGGCTTCGCCGTGCAGGCCCACGCTGATGAAGTCGTCCACCGCCTTGATGTAATCCTCTTCGAAGGCCTTCCAGGACGAGCGCAAGATGTTGCGCTGCTCAGCCGACAAGCGCCCCTGATCGGCCAGATCCTCGATGCGGCGTTTGATCTCGGCCCGCAAGCTTTTGAGCTTGGCCGGAGGTGGCACCAGCGAGCCCGCATCCCGCGAGAATGTCGACTCCAGGGTGGCGGTATCGAGAAGCGAGACGCTTTGCACCCCGCCTTTCTTGCTCACGAGCCGGCGCGGGACCTCCGTGCATCCCACAGAGCCCTTGTCTTTGAGCCGGACCATGTCATCGACCAGCGAGAGGCCGATCGACTGCGGCTTGTAGGTCCAAAGCAATTGCGTCTTGCCGACAACCTCCTCGGTTTGCCCCGCCTTCTCAACCAAGGCCACTTCAAACTTGATCTGGACGGCCTGCTTGGCGATTGACCCAACGGGCTTGGGCTTGTCCTTCCGATGGGTCCGTTCCCACTCGAAGAACTCTGGATATTGGAAGAGGGGGTCGTGTGGATTCGACACGCCCAACTTTTCGACGCGCCACTGGACCTTGGACCCGAGCAGCTCTTTGAGGCCCCGGTACATGGCCGAAAAATAGGACCCCACGTCATAATTGAATCG
>JAYVEB010000257.1:0-10180 GCA_043749095.1 Burkholderiales bacterium
CAGCGCGTCGAAGTCAGCAAACGGGAAGGTCAGGTTCACGCCGTTGAAGGCGGCCAAGGGCCCGCCAAGGCTGTAGTCGAGTTGCCAGAGATCCTGTCCCGCGACTACGTCCGGCAGGTCGAAGGCCGTTGCAGACAGCGTGACCGCCTGGGCTGCGCCGCATAAAAATACCGAGGCTAGCGCTACCCTGATGGGTAGCCAGAGGTTGTGGTAGTTCATCAAAGACGCTCCTGTTGGGCTTGACACTGGCTGCGTTCAAGACGGCTGCGTAACAACCTTGAACCGGCAAAAAATGTGTTGCTTTGGGTTGAAAGTCGCTGACTTCGAGAAGTTGTTGGCAAATTCACGCCGGGTGATCGATGTAGGCCGCAACCTCGGAAAGCCCAAGTCGCCTTTCGTGGGGGCCCCCCGCGTTCAGGGGGGGCATTTCACCTGATCCGGCGCAGGTGTTGACGCCACGCCATGCGCCTGATCGGTCGTGGCGGCCTCGCTCGGCCCAGTTGTGTACCGTGCCTGACAGCGTCATATCGTTGCCATGCACCGTCACTTCGATCTGTTGGGCGTCTGCGAGTGCCGCTCGCTTCAGTGCGGCTTCGATGTCTGGTCTGACGGCTGTGGCGGACACAGTCCGCGGCCGCTTGCTTCTGGTGTTTCCAATCGGTCGCCAACGCCTTGACGCCAGATACTCGCTGCGCCACGCGCTCTGCGCTCCATTTCTCGGCTTAGCTGTCGACCTGGCCGGCCAACGTCACGACGCCGTCCTTGACTTCCACGCCGATGTGCACCGCGTGGACCGAGGGTTCCCATTCGAGTTCTGCGCTGACGTCCTGCTGAAGTTGGCGGTTGGTTTTCATGAGTGAGACTTGCGATGGTCGGAAAGAGTCACCAGCCTGGCCTGCCGTGGGGCGGAGGTCTGTGCGTCGGCGCACACTCAACCCCACTGCAGACAGCCAGGTCAATCCAGCAACACCAGATGCCCATGGTCCTGGGCGGCCTCGATCTCCTCGGTCGGCAGCGCCACCGAACTCTGGCCACGCGCACCCCAGATGATGTCGATGCAGCGGCCTCCCAGGCTCTCGACCAGACAGGGCCCGATGGGAATGGTGTGCTTGCGCCCGCTGCCGCTCACGTAGGAGATCGGGCCGGTGATGCGAGCGCGGTGTGTCGTCATGTCCATGATCGTCCTTGTGAGCCTGATGCCTGGCGGTCGCTGAGAAACCAGGCCACTTTCAACGCAGCACCGGGTGCCAACGCCACGTTGGCGCAGCACGCCTCAGGATGGGCCGTCCCGTTGGGGTGGTCTGTGCGACAGCGAACGCAATGTCGGCGTGGGCCTCATTTCGTCAGCCCCTCGTTCGCTGCCGCACGGTGCAAGCAACGCTGCCTGGCTACGCTGGACTCATTGACTCCGTCGAACCATGGCAGCCCGCGCGTGGTGGATGAGATGCCAACGGCAGCGGACGGCCGATCGACCTCCGAAAGCGACGATGCGCAAGGTTCTCACCCAGGGATTCAGCAGCTTCCTGCGCCGTCGCCGGGAGACGAGGCATTTCGAGCGTCGACCTCTGCTCGACGCGCTGGTCGCGTCGCCCGTGCCGGCTGCCGCAATCGCGGGTGTTGCGGCGTTCGGTGCCAACCAGCTGGCCGCGTCTCGCGAGGAACCGGCTCTCGCGCTGGCGAGTCTGCAATCGCAGGCCGACGGGCTGTTCGCCGCCGAGGCGACCCGGCGCCTGGTTCGAGACGGCCCGAACGAAATTCAGCATGAGCCGCCGTTGCCGGAGTGGCTGCGGTTGTGGCGCTGTTACCTCAATCCCTTCAACCTGCTGCTGACGGCGCTGGCCGGGCTGTCGTTCCTGAGTGCCGACGCCAAGGCCACCGTGGTGATTGGCGTCATGGTGGCCTTGAGCACGGGCATTCGCTTCGTTCAGGAAGGCCGGTCGCACCGGGCGGCCGAGGGACTGCGGGCGCTGGTCAGCAACACGGCCAGCGTGATCCGCCGCGCCGCCAACGCGCCGCTGGCGGCCAGCCAGCCACCCCAACCGCAGGAAATTCCGGTTCGCGAACTGGTGGCAGGCGACGTGGTCGCGTTGTCGGCCGGCGACATGGTTCCTGCCGACTGCCGCGTGCTGAGCGCGCGCGACCTCTTCGTCGCCGAGGCTGCGATGACCGGAGAGTCGCTGCCGGTGGAGAAGTTTGTCCACGCCCTGGCGCCGGGCGCTGCGCCTGTGGTGTCTGCCGCGGACCCCGGTGCGCTGGGTCAACGCAATCTGGTGTTCATGGGCACCAACGTCGTCTCCGGCACCGCCACCGCGCTGGTGGTGGCCACGGGTGGGCGAAGCTACTTCGGCACGCTGGCCGCGCACGCCACCGCAACGCAGACCGCGCCCAACGCCTTCCAGGCCGGCGTCAACAGCGTCAGCTGGCTGCTGATCCGCTTCGCAGCGGTAATGGTGCCGATCGTCTTCATCGTCAACGGGTTCACCAAGGGCGACTGGCTGCAAGCTTTCCTGTTTGCGCTGTCGGTGGCGGTGGGTCTGACGCCCGAGATGCTGCCGATGATCGTCACTAGCACGCTGGCCAAGGGCGCGGTGCTGCTGTCGCGAAAGAAGGTGGTCGTCAAGCGCCTGGACGCGATCCAGAACTTCGGCGCGATGGACATCCTGTGCACTGACAAGACCGGCACCTTGACGCAGGACAAGATCGCGTTGGCCCGCCACGCCGATGCCTACGGGCGAGACACCGACGAGGTGCTGAACTTCGCCTACCTCAACAGCTTCTATCAAACAGGTCTGAAGAACCTGCTCGATCGTGCGGTGCTGGCACGGGTCGACGTGGCCGCTGAGCTGAAGCTGAAGGACGCCTACCGCAAGGTCGACGAGCTGCCTTTCGACTTCGAGCGCCGCCGCATGTCGGTGGTGGTGGCGACGCTGGTGGCCGGCCAGGACCAGCACCATGAACTGATCTGCAAGGGCGCGGTGGAAGAGGTGCTGGCCGCCTGCACCCAGGTGCGCATACAAGAAGCCACGGACGCAAGCCTCGATGGCGAGCGCACCATGCCCACGCTGCCGCTGGACGCCGCGCTGCTGGCCCGCACGCAAGCCGTCACAGCCGGGCTCAACGCGGAGGGCTTGCGGGTGGTGGCGGTGGCCGTCAAGACCTTGCCGCCGAACCAGACCACCTACTCGGTGGCCGACGAGGCGGGCCTGACGCTGATCGGCTACATCGCGTTCCTCGATCCGCCGAAGGAGTCCGCCGCGCCGGCGCTGAAAAAGCTGGCCGCACACGGCATCACCGTCAAGGTGCTGACCGGTGACAACGAGCCTGTGACGGTGCACGTCTGTCGCCAGGTTGGTTTGCAGATCGACAAGGTGCTGCTGGGCCCACAGGTCGAAGCGATGAATGACGAGGCGTTGAAGGCTGCTGCCGAGGCGCACAGCATCTTCGCCAAGCTGACGCCGCTGCACAAGGAACGCATCGTGCGCGCGCTGCGCGCCAGCGGCCATGTGGTGGGCTTCATCGGCGACGGCATCAACGACGCCCCGGCGCTGCGTGCGGCCGACATCGGCATCTCGGTGGACAGCGCGGTGGACATCGCCAAGGAAGCCGCCGACATCATCCTGCTGGAAAAAAGCCTCCTGGTGCTCGACGACGGCGTGGTCGAGGGCCGCACCACCTTCTGCAACATGCTGAAGTACATCCGCATGACGGCCAGCTCCAACTTCGGCAATGTGCTGAGCGTGCTGGTCGCCAGCGCCTTCCTGCCGTTCCTGCCGATGCTGCCGCTGCAATTGCTGGTGCAGAACCTGCTGTACGACATCGGCCAGACCGGCATCCCGTTCGACAACGTCGACCCGGAACTGGTGACGAAGCCGCTGCAGTGGAACCCGGCCGACATCGGCCGCTTCATGCTGTTCTTCGGGCCGATCAGCTCGCTGTTCGACATCATCACCTTCGGCGTGATGTGGTGGGTGTTCGAGGCCAACAGCGTGGCCCGCCAGACGCTGTTCCAGTCGGGCTGGTTTGTGGTGGGTTTGCTGACCCAGACGCTGGTGGTGCACATGGTGCGCACGCCGAAGCTGCCCTTCCTGCAAAGCCGTGCGGCGGCACCGCTGATGGCGATGACGCTGGCGATCATGGTGGTCGGCCTGTGGCTGCCCACAGGCCCACTGGCCGGCTACCTGAAGTTGCAGGCATTGCCCGAGGCGTACTACGGCTGGCTGGTGGCGATTCTGCTGAGTTACTGCACGCTGACGACCTTGATGAAGCGCGTGTACATCCGTCGCCATGGCTGGCAGTAGCGGCAGCGCGGTGGCCCCGCCAGCGCCGGGCGACCCGAGCACCGAGGCGGTGGGCGATGTCGCCAGCGCAGTCGGCGCAGACCTGAGCATGGGGCTCACGCCGCAGGAGGCTGCGAGGCGGCTGGCCCATGACGGGCCGAACGCGCTTCGGGTGGCGCCGAAGCCTGCTGCATGGCGCCGTGCGCTGGCGCAGCTGCAGGACCCCTTGGTGTACCTGCTGCTCGCGGCGGCGGCCGTGGCGCTGGCGGCCTGGGCGGTGGAAGGGCGTTCCGGCTGGCCGATGGATGCGATCGTGATCGCCGTCGTCGTGGTGCTCAACGCCGTGCTCGGCTGGATGCAGGAGCGCAAGGCGCAAAGCGCCGTGGCAGCGTTGGCGCGCATGACGCAGGCGAGTTCCAGCGTCGTTCGCAGCGGACAGCTGCTGCGCATTCCTAGCGTGGCGTTGGTGCGAGGCGACCTGCTGGTGCTGGGCGAGGGCGATGCCGTGGGTGCCGATGCGCGGCTGGCCGAGGCCACCGATCTGCGCATGCTCGAAGCCCCGCTGACCGGCGAGAGCGAGCCGGTGCGCAAGCACCCGGCCACGCTGAAGGTGCCGGCTGCGTTGGGCGACCGGCTGAACATGGTCTTCAACGGCACCTCGGTCGCGCAGGGCAGCGGGCGCGCGGTGGTCATTGCCACCGGGATGCAATCTGAAGTCGGCGCGATTGCGTCCATGCTCGACCTGACGGAAGAAAAGCCGACGCCGCTGCAGGTCGAAGTGGCGCGCATCGGGCGGGTGCTGGGGGTGGCCGCCATCGTCATCGCGGTGGTCGTAGTGCTGACGATCCTGATGACCAACCATGTGCGCGCGCCGGCCGACCTCGTCCGCGTGCTGCTGCTGCTGGGCGTGTCGCTGGCCGTGGCGGCGGTGCCCGAGGGCCTGCCAGCCATCCTGTCGGTGGTGCTGGCGCTCGGTGTGCAGCGCATGGCGCGGCGCCACGCCATCGTCAAGAAGCTGTCGTCGGTGGAGACGCTCGGCGCGGCCTCCGTCATCGCCACCGACAAGACCGGCACACTGACCCGCGCCGAGATGACGATCGTTCGCGTCGCGACCGCCTCCGGTACCAGTGACATCTCGGGCGTCGGCTACGCGCCGCACGGGCAGGTGGCACACGCCGGCAAGCCATTGCGTGCGGGTACGCTGTTCGACGAAAACGTGACGGTGCTCGGCGGTGGCAGCCTGGCCGGCAACGCCAGCCTGAGGCAGACGGTGGGCGGCGACTGGGAGATCCAGGGCGACCCGACCGAGGCCGCTTTCCTGGTGGCCGAGCAGAAGCTGGGCACCACGGCGCGGCGCGAAAAGCGCTTCTCGCGCCTCGGCGAAATCCCGTTCACCTCCGACCGCAAGATGATGTCGACGATCGAGGCCGACCATGACCATGGCGGCGCTCCGGTCGTGATCACGAAGGGCGCGCCGGGCGTGTTGCTGGCGCTGTGCACCCGGGTGCGCGTCGGCATGTCAAGCGTGCCGCTCGACAATGCGATGCGACAGCGCATCGGGGCCGACGTCGATACCCTCGCCGATGCGGCCCTGAGAACGCTGGCGGTGGCCTACCGGCCGCTGGACGCGGGCGAGAGCCCCGGCGCGCGTGCTGGGCTTGAGCGTCAACTGATCTACGTCGGCACGGTCGGCATCATCGACCCGCCGCGCGCCGAGGTGGCGGTGGCCATCCGCGAGGCACAGGGCGCCGGCATCCGCGTGGTCATGATCACGGGCGACCACCCGCGCACGGCGCTGCGCATCGCGCGCGATCTCGGCATCGTCGGTGAGCGGGGCGGGCCGGCGAAGGCGCTGACGGGCATCGAGCTCGATGCACTCGATGCCTTGGGAACGACGGTCTTTGCCGATGCGGTGCGCGGTACCTCGGTCTTCGCGCGCGTGGCCCCGCGGCACAAGCTGCGCATCGTGCAGGCACTGCAGCGGGGCGGGGACGTGGTCGCGATGACAGGCGACGGCGTCAACGATGCGCCGGCCCTGAAGGCCGCCGATATCGGCATCGCGATGGGCATCACCGGCACCGAGGTGACGAAGGCCGCGGCACGGATGATCCTGGCCGACGACAACTTCGGCACCATCGTCGACGCGGTGCGCGAGGGCCGTGGCGTGCTGGACAACATCCGCAAGTTCCTGCGCTACCTGCTGTCGTCGAACCTGGGTGAGGTGTTGACCGTCTTCCTGGGCGTGCTGGGGGCTGGCGTGATCGGTCTGAAGGCCGACGCTGCCGTGCTCGGAGTGGGTTCGGATGGGGAGCTGGTGCTGCCGCTGCTGGCCACGCAGATCCTGTGGATCAACCTGATCACCGATGCCGGGCCTGCACTCGCCATGGGCGTGGACCCGGTGGCCGAGGACATGATGGCGCGCCCGCCGAGGCACCGTGGCGCCCGCATGATCGACTTACCCATGTGGATCGGCATCGTGACCACCGGCTGCGTGATGGCGCTGCTCAGTCTGCTGACCATCGACCTGTTCCTGCCGGGCGGGCTGATCGAAGGCCATGAGACGCTGACCCGCGCGCGCACCGCGGGCTTCACCGTGCTGGTGCTGGCCCAGCTGTTCAACTGCTTCAATGCGCGCTCCGAAACACGCAGCGCCTTCAGCGGCCTGTTCACCAACCGCTGGTTGTGGGCCACGGTGGTTCTGTCCGCCGCTCTGCAAGTGGCCGCGGTGCATGTCCCGTTCCTCAACCGCGCCCTGGGTACGGCGCCCCTGTCACCGGCGCAGTGGTGGGTGTGCCTGGCGATGGCCAGCGGGGTGCTGTGGTTCAGTGAGCTGCGAAAGTGGACGCTTCGCGCTGTAACCGAGGGCCGGCGCGCGGCCAAGGCGCCATGAGCATCCGAGGCAGAAAGGAAATCGGTCCATAAACGTGAGACTCGCATCCCAGGGGCGAAGGGAGTTCGTTGCAGCCACGCCGGCCCTGCTGATGGGTGCGTCGATGCTGCCGGCGTGCTCACATTCGGAGCACCCCGACAGCTACGAGTCTGTCGCGGCGCAGATCCGGCGCGCGGACGCAGTGGTCGGCGTCGAGGGCGTGGCCCACAACCAGGCGCTGTCTCCGAAACTGGCAGGCGAACTGGTGAGGTTCGCGACGTTGGCACCGTCCAGTCATAACACCCAATGCTGGAAATTTGCGCACGAGGGCAAGGGCATGACGATCCTGCCCGACCTGTCGCGGCGCTGCCCCGCGGTGGACCCTGACGACCACCACGTCTTCGTGAGCCTGGGCTGCGCCGCCGAGAATCTGGCCCACGCCGCGCTGGCCCACGGGCTGCACGCCGAGGCCCGCTTCGACGCTGCGCGGGGCGCCATTCACGTGGCGCTGGCACCCACGCCAGCGCAAGCCTCACCGCTGTTTCAAGCGATCGCCGCGCGGCAGTGCACGCGAGGCGACTACGACGGCAAGCCACTGTCCAGCGCGGAACTGAGCCTGCTTGAACGCGCAGGAACGTCTAGCGGTGTGCGGCTGCTGCTGCTCACCGAGCGCCTGGAGCTGGAGCGCGTTCTCGACCACGTGGTGCAAGGCAACACCGCCCAGCTGGCGAACCCGGCATTCGTCAAGGAACTCAAGGCCTGGATTCGCTTCAACGGCAACGATGCCGTGCGCACCCGGGACGGGCTGTTCAGCGTGTCATCCGGCAACCCGGCCATCCCGGCCTGGCTGGGCGACTTGGCCTTCGGCTGGTTCTTCACCGCCAAGGGCGAGAACGACAAGATCGCGCACCAGGTGCGCAGTGCGGCGGGCATCGCGGTGTTCGTCGGCGAGGCGGCCGACAAGGCGCACTGGGTTGACGTAGGCCGCGCCTACGAACGCTTTGCGCTGCAGGCCACGGCGCTCGGCATCCGCAACGCGTTCCTGAATCAACCGGTGGAGGTGGCTGCAGTGCGCTCGCCTTTCGCTGCCGCGCTCGGGCTCACCGGCCAGAGGCCCGACCTGGTGGTGCGCTTTGGCCGTGGGCCAACCTTGCCGCCGTCGCTGCGCCGGCCCGTCGAAGCCGTGATGTTCTGAAGCCCGATGGCCACTCAGGAGAAGTCCACATGACATGGCTGCCGTGGCTGGCTTTGATGGCGTGCGTGCTGGCGCTTGCCGTCTTCAGCCTCTGTGCCTACGGCGAGCACCGGTGGACAGGCGCCATGCAGGCGCTGCAGGGCAAGCTGGACGCGGGCCGCATCGACGGCAAGCAAGGCACATCGTCGGCGCCAGCCCGCTACGACGAGCGTGAACTTGAAGGACTGCCAGCGCCCGTGCAGCGCTACTTCCGCACCGTGCTCACGCATGGCCAGCCCATCATCACCGCTGTCACCATCGATATCGCAGGCACCTTCAACATGTCGCCCACCGGTGAACAGTGGAAGCCATTCACCTCGCGCCAGCGTGTCAGCACGCGTCGCCCGGGTTTCCTGTGGGACGCCAGCATCCAGTTTCTGCCGGGGGTGGCGGTGCGCGTCGCCGACAGCTACATCGCCGGCAGAGGCCAGCTGCACGCGACGGTCGAGGGCCTGCTCACGATGGCGGACATGCGGGGTGAGGGTGAGATCGCGCGCGGCGAGTTGATGCGCTGGTTCGCCGAAGCGGCTTGGTACCCCACCGCGTTGCTGCCCAGCCAGGGCGTGCGCTGGGAGTCGCTCGATGACCATTCGGCCAACGCCACCGTCGTGGATGGCCCACTCAGCCTGACCCTGTTGTTCAAGTTTAACGAAGCCGGTCTGATCGGCTCGTTTCGGGCCGAGGCGCGCGGTGGCATGGTGGGCAAAGCCACGGTCATGGCGCCCTGGGAAGGCAACTGGTCGAACTACCAGTTGCGCGACCGCGTGCAGGTACCCTTCAGCGGCGAAGTGGCGTGGATGCGGCCCGAAGGCCGCAGGCCTTACTTCATCGGCACGGTCACTGCTTTCGGCTTCGAGGTCGCGCCGTGAGAGGGCGGCTTGTCGGTGCCATCGCTGGCGTGGTGGCCGTGACGCTGGTGGTCGTTGGCGTTTCGATCGGGTGGCACTTCGACAAAGACATGGAACTGGCCCGCTCACGCAGTGCACAGGGCAGCGCGCTGATCACAACCCGCTGCGGGCCCATCGAAGTGCAGCAAGCCGGTGCTGGTGTGCCGCTGCTGGTGGTGCATGGCAGCGGTGGTGGGCACGACCAGGGCATGGCGTTCGCGGGTGCACTGGCGCAGCACGGCGTCCACGTCATCGCGATGTCGCGCTTTGGCTACCTGCGCACGCCGATGCCAACCGACGCATCAGCGGCAGCACAGGCCGATGCGCATGTGTGCCTGCTCGACGCGCTGGGCATCCGCCGTGCAGCCGTGATGGGCGGCTCGGCTGGGGCGCCCTCGGCGCTGCAGATGGCCATCCGCCACCCTGATCGGGTCAGTGCTCTGATCCTGCTGGCGCCACTTACGTACAAACCGCCGACACAGGTGGATTCCGCACCGTCGATGCCGGCATGGGTCGAGAGCGCGATGATGCAGCTGCTCGGTTCCGACTTCCTGTTCTGGACCGCGCTGCACATCGCGCGCGACCAGTTGACCAAGGTCGTGCTGGCGACGCCGCCTGAATTGCTGCTGGTGGCCAGCCCGCAAGAGCGGGCGCGAGTGAATGCGATGCTCGACCACATTCTTCCGGTGTCCAGCCGTGCCGGGGGACTGCGCAGCGACACGGCGGTGGGCAAGCATCTGGTACCCGCGCCGCTGGCATCCGTCCACGTTCCTGCGCTCATCGTCAGCGCACGCGATGACCGCTACGGCACCTATGAGTCTGGGCGGCAGGAATATTCCAAAATGATGGCTTGATTTCCGAGCTTCCAGAATCGCGCAGGAGCGATTTTCTCGAGCGTGCCAAGGGGTAAGGA
>JAYVEB010000258.1:0-10167 GCA_043749095.1 Burkholderiales bacterium
GGCAGCGGCGCCAAGCCCGGCACCAAAGTCGTCAGCTGCACCACCTGCCACGGTCACGGCGCGGTGCAGATGCGCCAGGGCTTCTTTAGCGTGCAACAGACCTGCCCGCAGTGCAAAGGCACCGGCAAACTGATTCCCGAGCCCTGCACCAACTGCCACGGCGTTGGCAAGACGAAGAACAACAGAACGCTTGAAGTCAAGATTCCGGCCGGCATTGACGACGGCATGCGTATTCGTTCGACCGGCAACGGCGAGCCCGGCACCAACGGCGGCCCGCCCGGTGATCTGTACATCGAGATTCGCTTGAAGAAGCACGACATCTTCGAGCGCGACGGCGACGACCTGCATTGCGCGGTACCCATCAGCTTTACCACCGCAGCGCTTGGCGGTGAGATCGAGGTGCCGACGCTGGCGGGCAAGGCGGCGATTGACATTCCCGAGGGCACGCAGGCCGCCAAACAATTTCGCCTGCGCGGTAAAGGCATCAAGGGCGTGCGCGCCAGTTATCCGGGCGATTTGTATTGCCACATCACGGTCGAAACGCCAGTGAAGCTGACCGAGCACCAGCGCAAGCTGCTCAAGGAGCTGGAAGAGTCTTTCCAGAAGGGCGGCGACAAGCACTCGCCGAACTCGAAGTCCTGGTCCGACCGGGTCAAAGACATCTTCAAGTGAGCGCGGCGCGGGCCGATGTCCGATCACCCGCTCCGGATATTGAAGGCCCATGCGCCTGACCCGCCAAGAAGCCGAGGAGTGCAAGGCGCTGGTGATCGACAGCAACCCGACCTCGCGCAGCATCCTGATGAACATGCTGCGCGACATCGGCATCGGACAGGTGCCACAGACCAGTCGGGTGACCGACGTCCGGCGCGAGCTCGAGAACCGCGAGTCCGACATCGTGCTGTGCGACTACCACTTCGACGACTCGCCGATGTCCGGGCAGGACCTGCTCGGCGACCTGCGGCGCTCGCAATTGCTGCCCTACGCCACCGTGTTCGTCATGGTCACAGGCGAGTGCTCGTACACCAAGGTCGCCGAGGCCACCGAGTCGGCACTCGACAGTTACCTGATCAAGCCGCGCGCCGCCTCAGCCCTGGAAGAGCGCGTGCTGCAGGCGCGCCGCCGCAAGAAGGTGCTGCGCTCGATCTTCAAGGCGATCGAGGCTGGTGACTTCGCCGCCGCCGCCCGGCTGTGTGTGGAGCGACACCACGCGCGAGCCGAGTTCTGGCTCACCGAGATCGCGCAGCGTTACTGGGTGTCCAAGGCCTCATTCAAGGTGATGTGCGACGCCGCCGCCAACGACGAGGTCTATGCCGTGCTGATCCACGAGGGCCAGCACGGCATCAGCAGCATGGCCGAGAAGGCGACGGCGCACAGCCTCAGCGGCTCACCCGCCGCCGCGGTGGAGTCCCTGATGGCTAAAGGCGCCGACACATTGAACACCAAGTTGAACGAGCTGGCCGCTGCCGTGCTGCACCGCCATGCGGCGAAGACCACCGACCACGCGACCCTGGCGGGGCGGATCAACGAACTGCAGACCCGCAACTGCAGCCAGGGCACGCAGATCAACCAGGGACAGGTGTCGTCGCGCTCGGCCGGTGGGCTGACGCTGCGGGCCTTATACCGCGGGTCAGTAATCGCCGCCGGCGCTGCCCGGTGCCAGGTTGTCGAACTTGGTCAGCGGTTTCAGGAAGGTCAGCTTGACGGTGCCGGTCGGCCCGTTGCGCTGCTTGCCGATGATGATCTCGGCGATCCCCGGCTCCTTGCAGGCTTCCTTGGTGTAGTACTCGTCACGGTAGATGAACATGATGACGTCGGCGTCCTGCTCAATCGCACCCGACTCGCGCAGATCGCTCATCATCGGCCGCTTGTCGGTGCGTGACTCGACGCTGCGGTTGAGCTGCGACAGCGCAATCACCGGGCATTGCAGCTCCTTCGCAAGCGACTTCAGCCCTCGCGAAATCTCGCCGATCACCGTGGCGCGGTTCTCTTCGTTGCTGCCGCCGCTGCCGCTCATCAGCTGCAGGTAGTCGACGACGATCAGCCCGAGCTTGCCGCACTGCCGGGCCTGGCGCCGTGCTCGCGCACGCAACTCGCTCGGCGTCAGCGCCGGGCTCTCGTCGATGTACATGCTGACCGTGCCGAGCTTTTCGATCGCCTCGGTCAGTCGGCCCCATTCATCGTCCTTCAGCGCGCCGGTACGCAGGTGCTGCTGGTCGATGCGGCCCAATGAGCCGACCAGGCGCAAGGCCAGCTGGGAGGCGCCCATTTCCATCGAGAAGATGACCACAGGCAGGCCTTCCTGCACCGCCACATGTTCGGCGATGTTCAGCGCCAGCGCGGTCTTGCCCATCGACGGCCGCGCGGCCAGCACGATCAGGTCACCCGGCTGGAAACCTGCCGTCATGCGATCCAGATCGAAATAGCCGGTGCGCACGCCGGTGACCTCTTCGGCGCCGTTCTCGTGCAATTCGGTCACACGGTCCAGCAGTTGGACGACCAGCGCATCCATGGATTGAAAGCCCTGGCGCGAGCGCGAGCCCTCCTCGCCAATCCGGAAGATCTTCGCCTCGGCCTCGTCGAGGATTTCCGACACCGCCCTGCCCTGCGGATTGAACGCGCTGGTGGCGATCTCGTCGCTGGCCGACACCAGCTTGCGCAGCACCGCCCGCTCGCGAACGATTTCGGCGTAGCGGCGCAGATTGGCCGCGCTCGGCACGCTCTGCGCCAGCGCATTCAGGTACACCAGCCCGCCGCATTCCTCGGCCTTGCCCAGGCTTTGCAACTGCTCAAACACCGTGATCACGTCGGCCGGCTTGCTGGCGTTGACCAGCGCGCCGATGGCGGCATAGATCGCGCGATGTTCGTAGCGGTAGAAGTCGCTGTCGGTCAGCAAATCACCGGCACGGTCCCAGGCGGTGTTGTCGAGCAGCAAGCCGCCCAGCACGCTCTGTTCGGCCTCGATCGAATGGGGTGGAATCCGCAGCCGCGCGACCTCGTCGTCGGCGCGGGGCGGTGCGGTGGAAAACGGGGGGGATGAGATCAGTGCCGACATCCGAAGATCATAAGAGTCCGAACGCCAGGCAGCTGTGGACAACCCTGTGTACAGACTGGGCACGGGCAGGGGAAATGAGGCTGAAAACGTTTCAGCCGCAACAGATCACGTTCCGGCGCCCGACGCCGCTTCCTGCTGAACCCGCAGCCGCGCGTTGACATAAGCGCCTTGAGGCACATGCAGCAGATCGGCAATGCGCCACAACACATGGCGCTCGGGGTCCCTGAGGTGGCCATCGGCATAGGCCACGCGCCACATGTGCTCGACCATGCGCAGCTTCTGCGGCATGTCGAAATGCTCGTTGATGCGGGAGGTGAACGCGAACAGATCGGTGGCGTCACGCGCGGCGGTGACCGCCAATTCCGTCAGGCGAGACGCCTCGTCTTCCGACAGGGCGAAGCGCTCGCGCAAGGCAGCGAGCACGGCTGCGCGCTCACTGGCCTCGAAACTCGCGTCGGCGCGCATCACTTCGACCAGCATCACCGCCGTGGCGAGCCGCAACGCATGCTCCGTGGCATCGAGATCGTCGGTCGCCGATGGCGACAGCACCGCATCGAAAAATCTTTGATGGACTGGAACATGCTCAAATGATGGCACGCGGTTGCCGCCCGATTTCCGGCACGCACCCGTGTTTCCTTTTTCAACAACCCACACGAGATCGACATGAGCGCTGACAAAGACCGCGGTGTCCGCAGACAAAAGCAAAAACGGGCGAAGGCCTTGAAACAGCAGGCCAAGCAGCGCACCCCGGCGGGCAGCGACACGACGCAGGCGAGCAGCCCCGAGCGACAACAAGCCGCCGTCTGAGTCACCTGGCGCCAGGGCGGCGTGATTCGATCGGCGGGCCACGTCGATCGATCATCACCCTGGCCGCTTGACTTTCCGCTGCCTGTCCGCATGTAGATGACGTCCACATGACATTGACACCAACGGAGTCCAGCATGTCCGCACCCCAGGTCCAAACACCACGCAGTTCTGTCAACACCGCTTTGGCGCTCGCGCACCTGCTGGAGCGCATTGACCGCAGCGGCGACGCTATCGATGCAGCGCAGTACCAGATCGTGGTGTCACGGCTGAAAAAGGCCTTGTCCGCCACCCTGCCCGATGCCGCCTTGACGGCCGTGCTGAACACCTACCCGTCCACCGCCGAGCTGTACGAGAACATGCATTACGAGGTGTCCGGGCTGTCACGCTCGTCGCTCGACAGCGCCGTGTCGGCCGAGGTGCAGGCGGCGAAACTGCTGGGCAAGTTTTCGCTCCACCCGCGGACCCAGGGCGACTGATCCGCCCTTGTCTCCAGGGGCTGGGCCGCATCAGAACAGCGCCAGCACCAAGCTCGCATCGACACGGACAGAACGAGGCTCCTCCGCGCGGTGGAACATCTGGTGGCCCACCGTCAGCCGGCCGAAGAAGCGCGGGCTGATCCTCATCTCGAAGCCGGCGCCGATGCTCTGCAGGTTGATGTTGTTCAGTCCGGGCCCTTTCGGGCGCGTCTGGCCGCGGTCCAGGAAGCCGAGCACCGTCACATCCGGTGTCAGCGACGCCGGTGCCAGGGCGCGAAGGTCCAGCCCATGGCGCAATTCGAGGTTCACCAGATAGCCCTCGAGGCCGCTGTAGTAGGCGTTTGAATAGGCCCGCACCGTGCCGGCACCGCCCAGGAAATACTGCGCACTGCTGGGCAGGCGCAGATTGCGGGTGGCCTGCCAGCCCACGTTGGCGCGCCCTTCGAACCCGTGGCCCAGGTCCTGATCGCGCTCAAGGTTGCCGCGCACCACGGTGTAGCCCAGGTGCGCGGGTGAGTGTGCATCGCCGGTGGTGACGCTGAAGCTGCCCGACCACGCCCCGCTGTCATCGCTGCGCAGCGCATCGACGCCGAGCGTGAAGTCCACCGTCTCGACCTTCTGCAGCCGCACCGACTGGATGAACGTCAGGGACCGGCGATCGACCACACCGAAGTTGGCGGCAATCAGCGTGCGCTGATCGACCCAGACTGGCTGTCGCAGCGACGCCGTCCACGACTCGGCCTTGCCGGAGACATTCAGCGGCGCGAACGATCCGTACTTGATGCGCGTGCGGTCGTCGTTGTAGCCAAAGGAAAAGCGACCGCCCCAGGTGTTGACCGGCACCGCGTAGGACAAGGCCCGACCGTCATAGCCCCGGGCCTGCGTGGTCGACACGGTCACCTCGTCGCGGTAGCCGAACAGGCTGTGGTTGCTGTAGACCGCACCCACGCGGTATTCACCGGTGCTGCGGCTGCCGGCGGTGTCGGTGAACAGGCTGACCGAGTTTCGCGACGGCTCCTGCAGCGTCAGATCGACGTCGGTGGTCGCAAACGCCTGACCTGGTTTGAGAACGGCCTTCAGCTGGACATCGTTGGTGCGGTTGAACCAGATCAGGTCGCTTTCCAGCCTCGCAATGTCGACCAGCGCGCCGGGGCCGTCGTGCATGCGCCCAAGCACATAGGAAGCCGCGGTCGAGTCGTTGCCTTGCAGCTTGTAGGCGCCGATCTTGCCCTCGATCAGGCGGATCATGATCACGCCACCGGAGACGTCCTGCGCCGGAATGACCGCCTCGGCGGCGATGGCGCCGCGCGCCTCGTACAGCGCGTTGACGCGCGCGACCAGCGTCTGCAGGTCGGCGAAGCCGACCTCCTTGCCTTCGTAGTCGGCAGCGATCTTTTTCAGCTCGGTGTCCGACAGGATCGCCGAGGGCGAAAACTCAATGCGCTTGACGACGACACGCGCCGCCGAGGTGGCCGCCGCACCGTCCTTGCGCTCGACGGCTCCGCGGTCCAGCGGCGAGGTGCGCGGGTCGCTGCGCGAGCGCTGTCGCTCTTCTTCGAGCAGCTTTTTCTGCTGTTCGATCGTCTGGCGCTGTATCGCGCCGGGATCGAGCGACGGCGGCAGCTGCACCGGCGGCGTCTGTGCCTGGGCCGGCAACGCACACCAGAGGCTCGTGATGGCGCACAGCAGCCAGACAGCGCAGCCGCGAACAACCTCGGCGCTCAGCGACGCAGACACACCGGCACGCCGGCACGCTCGCCGATGACCCGGTACGACTTCATGGGGATGATTCATGGACGACGGGGCTCAGGCTGTTCAGGTGTGGGTGGGGTTGCCGCGTCGGTGGACGGTCCACCGGGGTTGAGTTGCAGCGGCGTCGTGGTGAACTCAACCGAGCCGCTGACGTTGCGACGCTTGGACTGCGGGATTTCGCTGACCGAGCCTGCCTGCGCTTTCGCGATCTCGTCGAGCAGCGAGCTGGCCAGCGTCACGTCGCGCCCAGCCGGGCTGTCGGTCATGAACTCAGGCCGGCGCTGCAGCACATAGCCTGTGGTCACCAGCGAACGCCCGAGCAGCGAGAAATTCAGATCGTGCCCGGGCGCGTACAGCTTGATGTCCACATCTTCCAGCCCATTGTTGCGTGAGTCGACCACCAACTGGGTCAGCGGCGTGAGCACGTCGAGACGGGTGCCCAGCGAGCCGCTTTGCACCGCTACGTCGCCCGGCCCAGACACATTCAGTTCGCCGAGGTCGGCAGAGAAGAAGTCGAACACCACGCTGTTGGGATTGACGATGTCCAGCACCACCGAACTCGCCATCGTGCCACCCGGCCCGGACACGCTGGCATGCACGCCGCTGGCCGAGGTGTTGTTGACGGTGCCGGTGATGGTGTCACCCGACAAGCCGAAGAAGCTGGACACATCGATCGTTCCGGCTGACAGGTGGTCCTGCGCGTTGAACACCACCACCTGCGCGGTCGTGTGCCTCGCGGTGATGTCTTGGCCGGCGTTCATCTCGACACGGGTGGCCGCCTGCACGTCCTGCGTCACGATGCTGCCGTTGGGTGCGTTCACCGTGATGCCGCCGCCAGTGGAGATGGTGCTGCCGGCGATCACGCCAGTGCCACCAAAAAGGTTGATGTCGCCCGGCGCGCTGGCGCTGCTGAGGTTCAACAGGCCCTGGGTGTTCAGGTTCAGGTCGCCAGTGACGGCCACCGCTGCGGCAGACGCCACGTCGATGTCCAGTGGGTTGGCCGTTGTCGCATCGATGCTTCCGTCGGCGCGCAAGGTGCCGGTGCCGACACCTTTCTGCGCCGACAGCGTCATCACCGCGCCAGGGTGGTTGGCGGTGACGTCGAGGTGGACGTCGCCACCATCGAGGATCCTGCCGCTCGTCGAATACCCAATCACCGCGTTGCTGGTGGCGTTGCCGCTGAAGATGCCGGTGACGATCGCATCGCCGACGGTGTCGAACCGCACCGTGCCGATGTCGGCGCGCACGGTGGCGTCGTTCAGGATGCGCAGTTCATCGGCGGTCATCGTGATGTCGCCAGCCAGCGAGTGCACCGCGGCGGCCGACGCCAGCTGGTTGCTGGTACCCGCCAGCGAGTTCGGGTCACCAATCAGGATGTTGCGCGTGCCGCTCAGCGTCAGCCGCTTGTCGCCGACCAGATCGATCGCGCCCGGCGCCACCACATTACCGTTGATGCTGCCGTTCTCGTGCGCCACGATGCGGATGCGGTCACCCGCATGGACTGCGTCAGCGCCATCGACCACTGCACCGAGTGTGAAGTTCGATGCCACCAGCGGATTGGTCGGACTCTCGAGGAATATCGATCCACCCGCCTGTGCCTGAATCAGACCGCTGAACGGCGTGCCGATGTTGCTGCCGACGGCCAGCGCCTGGTCGAGCGGCAGGCTGCCGATCGAGCCCAGCGGCGCGGTGATCTGCACGGTTCCACCGAGCAGCACCAGACCAGGGTTGTCGTCGGGCCGCGGCCGCGCATTGACGACTGAGCCCCTGCTGCTTTCCACCGTGATCGCATCACGCGAAAAGATGCCTCCGATTGCAAAGTCACCGGTTTCGATCAGGTTGATGCGGCCGACACCGCGCGCAGTGACGCTGCCGTAGCTGTCGGCAGTGGCGCCGACATCACGCTTCACATCCAGCCACAGCGGGCTACTACCATCGGCGTTGCCACCGATGGTCGCGTTGGCAGCTTCAAGGATCAGGTCGCCGGCGGTGATGGCCGCACGCGACGTGTCAATGGCCGAGATCGCGCCCTTGGCCTTGATGCGCACCTCGCCGTCGGCGCTGACGCGATCGATCGACGCCGCACCCAGCGACGAGAGATAGATGTTGCCGGTGTCGCTGTTCACCGCATGCGGCGTCAGCGCATTGGCAGGGTTGCCATGCTGGTTGACGCTGGCCGACAGGCCGGTGGCCGCGCTGAAGTTCACCGGCAGGCGCTGGCTGATGGTCAACGTGCCAGTCTGACGGGTCGGGTCGGAGAACACGAAGTCGCTGAATTCGGCGGTCGCCAGCGCGACCTTTTCGCGATCGCTCAAGTTGCCGTCGGTGTCCAGCGGAATGACCACGGCCTCAGGATCGCTGGCCGCCAGCGTCGAGCCGATGCTGGTGCCCGCAACCAGCGTCACATGGCGGCCCGCGGCATTGGGTGCCTTGATCACCGGGTTGGTGTCGGTCACA
Organism: Burkholderiales bacterium; assembly: GCA_043749095.1. Taxonomy (GTDB): domain Bacteria; phylum Pseudomonadota; class Gammaproteobacteria; order Burkholderiales; family Burkholderiaceae_C; genus PBB1. Next base: position 8,545 of record JAYVEB010000258.1, read on the forward strand.
TCCTTCAGCAGGCCCGGGTTCAGGCCCAGGGCCAGCTGGGTGGTGGTCCAGGTGGAACCGTAGGCTTGGGCTTCGCGCTCGGCCGTCGAGGCCACGTAAACAAATCCGGCGACTCGCGTACCCTCGGTCACGGTGGGCAAGGTGCCCGCGGCGTCGTCGGCCAGCACCTGCGCGGTGATCTGGTCGGGGGTCCAACTCGGATGGGCCTTCTCCAACAGCACTGCATCGGTGCCGCGGGCCAGGGCCCGGGCGTCATAGCCGGCGACTTGGGTGGACAGGGCCCAGTAGCGTTCGGTGCGCGCGTTCTCGAACGTTGTGATGGCCGCGGCGTCCTTCAGCGTGGCGCGCTCGGCGGCGGTCGCTGTGTAATGCCAGGTGGCATCGAACACGGCGGGCGCATGCTGGTCGGTGCGGATCTGCCAGTACTGGGCGTAGTCCTGCGTGCGCCCGCGCTCATACACATGCAGGGCCTGCGCCACCTTCTGGGTGTTGGCTGCACCGGCGCGCAGCGTGACGCTGTCCCAGAAGGTGAGCAACTGACCCCACAAGCGCGTGTCGAGGGTGTAGTCGGGGTTGTTGTCGAGGATCCGGCCCGGTGCCGTCAATCGCACGTCGCCGCCCAGCGAGGTCACGGTGTCGACCAGCAGGTGCCCGGCGATGTTGCCGGCCGAGGCCTGCTCATCGATATCGATGTCACCGGCAGCCGAGGCCTTCAGACCATAGAAATGCTGGTTGCCGCGATCGGCGGTGTAGCCGGTCTGGATGTTCAGCGGCAGGCGGGCATTCGCGCTGCCGTCGATGCCGCCAATGGCGCCGTTGGACGAACTCAGCTCGATGCGCTGCGCGCTGATCAGGTTACCGGCGTCGCCGTACAGATCGCCCTGCGCGCTCAGCACGACCTTGCCCAGGCCGGCAGTCGCGTCGCCGCTGGCGCTGACGGTTGCGACTTTCAGCGAGCCAGCGATCTGGTTGATGTTGACATTGCCAGCGGTGGCGCTTGCCGTCAGTGCACCACCGAGCAGCACGTTGACCGGCGCGGTGTTGCCACCAATGGAACCGTTGGTTGCGGTGATGGACAGATTGCGTGTGTCAATCAGCGAACCACTGCCGCTGTCAAACGACTTGGCCGAGATGGTGGTGTTGCCGTAACGGTTGTTCAGCTGGTTCTGCGCGGCCAGGCTCACCGCCTGGTTCGAGTTCACGCTCAGCGACGCGCTATTGGCGCCAAGGAACTCGACGCGAATCGGGTAATCGGCCTTGACCGAATTCGAGGTGACGGTCGTGCTGCCGGTGATTTGCTCCCACACCGAGGTGTAGCGGGAGGAGATGCACAGCGTCCACCAGTTGCAATCGTTCCACTCGTCGAGCTTGGTGTAGACCGAGCTGGTGGTACGCGTGTTCGATGTTTGCTTGGTCGCCTGCGTGCTGGTGGCACCTGTCGGATCGCCCACCAGCCGGTTCACATGGGCTGTGGCGAGGCCGGCCGGCTTGACGTACGACAGGAAGGTGCCGTTGGGCAGCGGGTAGTTCGACAGCACATTGGGGCCGCTGGTCAGCGTGCGGCTGACGTTGTCCGGCGGCAGCGACAGCGACGAGGTGCCGAAGAAGCTGGCGCCGCTGAAG
>JAYVEB010000259.1:0-10154 GCA_043749095.1 Burkholderiales bacterium
GCAGCCTTGGCCAGCCGGTCGCAGGCGGCCCAGCACATCAGCGAAGACGAGGTGTGCACCCGCGCCCGCGTCCGCAATTCCCACATGCCTGCATCGGGCTGGTCGTGGAGTTCCCAGGCCCGGTCACCCATCAGTTCCAGTGCGCGGAAATCGTCGACGCCGGCGCGGCGAAACAGGCGCAAGTCATGGAAGGCCTGCGCGGCGCCCAGCACGACGTTGCCGTAAACATCGTGCTGATGGTGCTCGTAGGCCTGATTGCCCACCCGCACCGGGCCCATGCTGCGGTAGCCGGCAAGGCCCGGCTCGATGCGCTCCGTCAAGTCGCGCTCCAGGCCGATGCCGTACAGGGGCTGCAGGTGGCCACCTGCGCTGCCGCGCACGACGTCGTGCAGCCAGCGCAGGTAGTCCTCCATGGTGCCGACTTCGGCCAGGCTGTTGAGTGCGCGCACCACGAAGAAGGCGTCACGCAGCCAGCAATACCGGTAGTCCCAGTTGCGGCCGCTGCCTGGGGCTTCGGGGATGCTGGTGGTCATCGCCGCGACGATGGCGCCGGTCTCCTCGTACTGGCAGAGCTTGAGCGTGATGGCGGCGCGGATGACCGCTTCCTGCCACTCCAAGGGCACGGCCAGACGCCGCGTCCACTCCCGCCAATGCCGTGCGGTCGCTTCCTCGAACCAGCGTGCCGTTTCCTCGATGCTGCCGTCCAGCGTGTCGTCCGGCCCCAGCAGCAGGCTGATCGGCGTGTGCAGCGAGAACCAGGTCTGGTCGACAATGTAGGTCAAGGGCGCGTCGGTGGTCAGGCGCAGCGTCTGCTCGGGCAGCAGGAAGCGCAGATGGTTGGTCCCGCGGGTGACCGTCCCCGCCTTCGTGCCCCAACCACCAGTCGGCTGAACCGCGATTCGTATGCGGGGATGTCCTGTCAGCGCGCGAACCCGGCGCACCAACTGGGCCGGGCGGAACATCCGGCCATGGTGGGTGAATCGCGGCGCGAAGTCGACGACCTCGACGGACTGGCCGGCGTCGTCATGGAGCGTTGTGCGCACGATCGCGGTGCCGCTGTCATAGGCCTGCTCGACACGCGTCATGCGCTCGATCTCCACTGAGAAGCTGCCCGAGTCGGGCGCAGCCTGCTCCGAATCGAGCAAAGCGTGGAACGCCGGTGTGCTGTCGAAGCGAGGCAGGCAGCACCACACGATGCGTGCGCGTCTGTCAATCAGCGCGCTGATCGCGCAGTTGCCGATCAGTGCCAGATCCAGAGAGGCCAGACCAGGGTTCGGTGTTGCGTTCGATGCCACTGCGTCGGCAGCTTTCATGTGCATAGCCACAAATATATACTCGGTCATCCGGCGATGCAACCCGCGCTGCTGGGGCAGGCATCCGGATGCTGTCGCAGGCATTGATGAAGGGCGGCCGCTCCATCCACTGCAGAGGTTCCCACGATGACGTCCCCGACTCCCGGTCTCGACCGCTTCGTCGCCAATCCATGATGGCCTTACGCACGCTGCGGCTTCAACTGCGCTTCCTGTTGCCGCTGGGGATCACGCTGATCGCGGCCGCCTACCTGGCCGTTCCGCTCATGGACCAGGTCACGCTGCGCTGGTTCAGTCGCGACCTGAACAGCCGCGGAACCTTGGTCGCCAACGCACTGTCCGACTCGATCACGGACGCGGTGGTCTCCCAAAAGACCGCGAGACTGCGGCCGCTGTTCGACCGGGCAGCGCAGGACGAGCGCCTTTTCGCGCTGGGGCTTTGTAGCCTTGACGGTCAACTGATTCAGTCGACCGAACGATTCCCGGAGAGCTTGTCCTGTTCACGCGCGACCGAGGTCGCGCGTGAGGCCGAACCGCGCCTGGCGCTGGCGGGTGGCGCTGTCCACGTCGGCGTGCAGGACATCATGGGATCGCGCCCTGTGGTTCAAGTCGCACAAGGCATCGTCGACGAGCCGGCAGCCGTACGTTGGGCACTTGCGGCCGCCAGGGAAGCCGCTTCAGCACCAGATGTCGCTGAGCTTGGCCCCCGGGTCGTCCTGGCAAGGCTCGTGCTGCTGCACGACCTGAGCTTCATCGAACGCCGCAGTCAGGACACGCGGCGCTATCTGATCGGCCTGATTGCCGCGCTGGGTCTGGTGATTGCGCTCATCACCGTGGTCGTCGCGCAGTTGAGCTGGCGCGGCTGGGTCAACGGTGTGCGCGCCTTGCTGCGCGGTGAAGGCCTGGTCAGTCCGATCCAGTCTTCGGCGCCCGAACTGGCGCCCTTCGCGGCAGACCTTCGTGCCCGCATGCGCGATCTGGAGGACGAGTACCGCCGATCGGCAGGTCCTGAAGCCGAGTGGACGGCTGAGCGGCTGCGCACGCTGCTGCGCACGCAATTGAGCGGCGACCAGGTCATCGTCGTCTCCAACCGCGAGCCCTACATCCACGAGAGGACGGCCGATGGGGTGGTCGTCAAGCGCCCCGCCAGCGGCCTGGTGACGGCCGTGGAGCCCGTCATGCGGGCCTGTTCGGGCACCTGGGTGGCTCACGGCAGTGGCAGTGCCGATCGGGAAGTCGTCGACAGCGCCGACCGGGTGCGCGTGCCGCCGGGACATGATGAATACTGGTTACGCCGGATCTGGCTGACCGCGGAGGAAGAGCAGGGCTACTACTACGGCTTCGCCAACGAAGGCATGTGGCCGCTCTGCCACGTCGCTCATGTGCGACCCGTGTTCCGAGAATCCGACTGGGAAGCCTACCGCACCATCAATCAGCGCTTTGCCGACGCGGTGGTGGCCGAGGCGCGCAGCGCCGACCCGGTGGTGCTGGTGCAGGACTACCACTTCGCGCTGTTGCCCGCGCTGATTCGCGAGAAGCTGCCGCAGGCCACCATCCTGACCTTCTGGCACATCCCTTGGCCCAACCCCGAATCGTTCGGCATCTGCCCCTGGCGGCGCGAGATCCTGCAGGGCATGCTGGGCAGCACGATCCTCGGTTTTCACACGCGCTTCCACTGCAAGAACTTCATCGAAACCGTAGATCGCTACCTGGAGGCGCGCATCGAGCATGAGCATTCCACCATCGCCTTCCAGGAGAAGGAGACGCTGGTGGAGAGCTATCCGATCTCCATCGAGTGGCCCGGCGAGGTGGAAGTGGGCACATGGTCGACGGTTGCCCAATGTCGGCAGAGCGTGATCGATCGCCTGGGTCTGCCCAGCGACGTCTGCCTGGCGGTCGGGGTCGATCGGTTCGACTACACCAAAGGCATCCTCGAAAGGCTCAACGCCGTGGAGCGCTTGCTGGAGAAGTGGCCGTCGTGGATCGGTCGCTTTGTCTTCGTGCAGGTGGCAGCTCCCACAAGAAGCGCCCTGGACGAGTACCGCAGCTTCCAGGAGCGCATCGAGCGCGTGACCGAGCGCATCAATCAGCGCTATGGCCGGCCAGGCTACCAGCCGGTGCACCTGCTGGCACAGCACCATGAGCACGACGCGGTCACCGAGCTGTTCCGTGCGGCAGACATCTGCGTGGTGACCAGCCTGCACGACGGCATGAACCTGGTGTGCAAGGAATTCGTCGCCGCCCGCGATGACCTGCTGGGCGTACTGGTGCTCAGCCGATTCGCCGGGGCGGCGCGCGAGATGCCAGAGGCCTTGATCGTCAATCCGTACCATGTGGAAGAGACGGCTGATGCGCTGAACCGCGCCGCGACCATGCCGGCCGCCGAGCAACGCGAACGCATGGCCAGCCTGCGCAGCACGGTGCGGGAGTTCAATGTCTTCCGCTGGGCTGGCCGCATGCTGGCAGACGCCGGTCGCTGGCGGCTGCGCGCGCGCATCGAAGCGCGCGTACGCAGTCACCAGGTGCGATGACCATCACAACGAGACGATCAGGATGACGATGCAGCACTTGTTCAGTCCTGAAGGCGTAGGCGCCTTGGCCCGAACGATGCAACAGCGGCCCTTGCTGGCGTTCGACTTCGACGGCACGCTCACACCCATCGTGGCGCGCCCCAACGATGCGCGCCTGTCGATGGGGGTCTCCGCACGCCTGGCCACGCTTGCAGCCCATCTGCCCGTAGCGATCGTGACGGGCCGCAGCGTGGACGATGTCCGAGGACGAATTGGATTTGAACCAAAGTTCATCGTCGGCAACCACGGCGCAGAGGACGAAGGCGATGCGACCGCTGCGAGCGAGGCTTCAGTCGCGCTGTCCCGCATTCGAGCGCGCCTCGTCGACATGTCGCCGTCGCTGGAGACGGCCGGCGTGACGGTCGAGGACAAGGGCTTTTCGCTGGCTTTGCATTACCGCCTGTCGCGGACGCGTGAACAGGCATTGCAGACCATCGCGGAATTGCTGGAAGACCGCGACGAGGCCCTGCGGGTTTTCGGCGGGAAGCTCGTCATCAATGTGATTCCGAAGCTGGCGCCCGACAAGGCCGACGCTGTGCGGGCGCTGGTGCATCGAAGCGGCGCATCTTGCGCGATCTTTGCCGGCGACGACGTGAATGACGAACCCGTCTTTGCGAGCGCCCCAGCGGGATGGCTGACCATCCGAGTGGGCCGTGACGACCCACGATCCAAGGCGCAATACTTTCTGGACAGCCCGGGCGAGACGGCCATGTTGCTCGATCGCATGGTGTCCCTGTTGGCCGTGCAGTAGTACCGGAGGCCTTGGCCCCGGGCGTGGCCCTGAGGCTGACCAGCGAATCTCAAGGCTCCGGATTCACATCTGGCTCAATGGAATGTTGGCACCCCGCTCGTCTGCGCCGAGCACCTTGATGAGCACGGCCAGATCCTGCTCCAGGCGTTCAAGGGTGGCGGGGTCCAACGTGGACAGCGCTTCAGGTAGCACCCCAGTGAAGGGCCCCGGAGCGCGCCGCAGGACGCGGGAGCCGGCCGGGCGAACGTGCAGCATAACGACCCGGCCGTCGCGCTCGTCCTTGCGCACTTCGATCAGGTCTTGTTCTGCCAGGGCCTTGACCAAGTTGCTGGCGGTCGGCTGCCGGACATCCAGAGCGCGCGCGAGGTCATTGACACCGATGCCGGGTCGGTCGCGTACCACGCTCAACGCCCAGACCTGCGCGCCACCGAGTCCAGCACGCTTCTCCATCTGCTGGAAATGAGTCTTGACGGTGTTGAAGACCAGACGAAACTGACGCAGCACACGGACAGCGCCATCCGCCGCAGACTGGGCATTCGGCGCCTGCGCACCAGGGATCACTTTCGGTACGGTTTTGCGTGTAGCCATGCGAGCCATCATAGAGCGCCGACCTGATTCGGCTGTCCAAGAAAAAGGGGCTCCGCAGGCGGAGCCCCAAATGGGCTCCTGAGGCCCGCCTGAGCTTGAGGACACAAGTCAGACGGCGAGTGTATTTGTGTCGATATACATTTGCAATGATGCGATGGCGCGCAGCGCTCAGCACTCGAGCGCGTCGTCGGGCGACTTGTGTCCGGTGCCGAATTGGCCACCGCTCCGAACTTCGGAGAACGACGCTGATCGGGTGAGCGCCTGCACCAAGTTGGTCAGGCCGGACTCCAGCCGGAGGAGCAATGCGCCATCAAGCTGCGTCAGTGCCTCAGGAAGCCGGTCGCCGAAGTCGAAGTGCGCAGGCAGGCAGCGCAGGACGGCCAGGCCATCATCGCTGACGTGGATCGTGACGGCGCGGCGGTCGCGCCGATCGCGCTCAACTTCGACAAGGTGTAGCCGCGCCAGGGCCTTGACCACCTGGCTTGCTGTCGGTTGCCGCACGCCCAAAGCATTGGCAAGGTCGTTGACCCCCATGCCGGGCGATTGATCGATGGCGCTCAGCGCCAGCAGATTTCGATCGGCGACTGGGTGCGTTGCGCCGACGGGTCGGGCAGACGACCTGACCGCGTTGGCGATGACCCTGAATTGGAGCAGCACGCGCCTTGACGAGGGAATCTGGGCCTCTCGTTGGCCACCGGCGAGCGCCAAAAAGACGCCTGGCACTTGCGGTCGTTCGAGCGGAGCCATCGGTTTCACGACTCCTTGGCATCTATGGGAGGAGTCCTGCACCTTCAGCGAGCGTGCAATTGAGCGGCGTGCGCGGCTGCGGCCGCGGCGGCACCGCGGTGCCGATGCAGACGCCGCCTCGGTATACGCCGCCTCGGAGGATGTTCAGGCTCGCGGCAGATCAGGACCGGAATCGCCGCTGCAGTGATCAGCCCTGGAATCAGGCTGCCTGTGAGCAGTCGCATCACTGCATTGCTGCCACTGTGTCCAAGAACGATGAGGTCGCAATCTTCGTCGACCGCCATGCCTACGATGTCCTTGGCCGTCATGCCAGCCGGCAGGCTCGTGCCTCGCGCTGTCAGACCCATCCTTGCGGCAAGCCTGCAGGCTGACGCCAGGAGGCGTTGCGATTGGCTCTGGATCTCGGCGGTGAGCCTGTCGTCGATATTCGATACCAGCCCTGCCACATCGACCACGGGTCCCATACAGGGCGGCGTGACGTGAGCGAAGAGCAGATCGGCGCCCAGCTCTCGCGCCAGATCCAGTCCCTGCGTACGAGCCGCGCTCATCGTGTCGCTGTCCTCGAGAATGACCAGGACACGGCCGATGTCGGTGCCTCGGGCAAGCCCTTGCGAGGGCAGAGGCGAGCACACCATGACCGGTACGGGTGAGGCAGTCACCAGGCCCGGAATGAAGCTGCCGTTCAACAGACGTACGACAGCGTTGTTGCGTTCGCTGGCCGCCACGATCACGTCGCAGTGGCTCGCCTGCGCTGCGTCGACGATGCTTCGAACCGGCTCGCTTCGGGCAGCTATCACCGATCGAGACAGCACACCCAGGCCGTCTGCAATCTGTCGAGCCCGCGCATGCAGACAATCGGTCAGCAAGCGCTCGTCGTCAAGCGAGTCCCACTGCGCCGCCATCACAGGATCAGGCAAGTCCGCCACGGGCAAGCGTGTGCGGCTCAGCCCCGTGTAGAACACGACCTCGGCAAGGCAGGAGCGCGCCATCGCCAGGCCGGTCTGGATCACGGCGTCAGGATGACTACCAGGCTCCAGCACGAGCAACGTGCGTTTGAACATGAGCACACCTCCTTCGCTTGAAGGGTTGAGTCGGCGACGTGCCGCCAGCCAAGCGTATAGAGACAAATGTATGTGGTCAAGTTCACATGGGCGGCAAGGTCGGGCTCGTCGACCCATAGCCCCGTTGTCATTTCACATTGATAGGAATATAGTGGCAAATGTTGTTTGCCGGCCGGCGATTCCGCGGCCAGCCTGATGCAACCCGTACCGACGCACTGATGGAGGAACCGAATGAACCGTATGAGGACCTATGCCCTGCTGGCCATGCTTGCGCTCGGAATGGCGGCTTGCAGCAGCACGCCGGTCACGCCGGCAGCGACCCCAAGCAAGGCGCCGATGGCGGCGGCAGCACCTGCACCAGCGCCAGCTCCGCCTGCGGCCGCGCCCAGGCCGATGTCCGCCTCAACTGTCGCGACGGTGTCGCTGCCCGAGTATCTGGATCCGAAGAGCAGCATTTCCTCTCAACGCAGTGTCTTCTTTGACTTCGACGTGTTCACGATCCGAGGCGAAGACACACCGCTGATCGAGCGCCATGGCAAGTACCTGGCCAGCCACCCTGCCGTGGCCATCAAGATCGAGGGGCACACCGATGAGCGCGGGGGCGTGGAGTACAACCTGGCCCTGGGACAGAAGCGAGCCGAATCGGTCTTGCGCGCACTTCGGATCTATGGCGTGAAAGATGCGCAAATGGAAGCCATCAGTTGGGGCGAGTCAAAGCCTCGTGCCGCTGGGCATGACGAAGCGGCCTGGGCCCAGAATCGTCGTGACGACCTTCGGTACCCCGCGAAGTAAAGCTTCGAACTGTGCGACTCCGAGGCGATGGCGCGTCGACTGACCTCAGATCGCGCCTGCGCGTCGCGGCACTCTGGTTGATCGCCGTTCTGGCGGCATTGGACGTGGCGGGCGCCGCCTATCTGCGTGAGCTTTGGAACGAACGGCATGCTGAGCTGAGCGATGCGGTCCGGCCGCAGGCCACCCATATGAACGCTTCCGACAGCCAACGCGCATCGCCCGGGTCCCGCATCCCTTCGACTCGGTAGCATGCGGTTCTTGACTCATCGGCGATTGACGACCATGGCATGACGGTACCGGATAGCCCGAACGCGAGCCCCGACAAACCCTGGTGGGCTCTTTGGCAGGGCAAGCTCCGGAGGGCGATGGCCAGCGAATCTTCGCCACACGCCACCGAACCCGATTTCTGGCGCGATCTTCGCGACGAGCTGCTGGCGGGCCGCCAGTGGGTGGACCGTGCCGTGGTGCTTTGCTACGCAGCCATCACCGGCTTGGTGGTCGTGGCCTTCACCCTTCTCGCGGAGCAGGCCAGCCATGCCTTCACGGCCATGACCGGTGCGGGAGAAATCGGGCGCTACCTGCCATTGCTCTGGACACCGAGTCTGACGGTTGCGTTGCTGTGGTGGACGCGGCGATACGCGCCAGGAGCCATGGGCTCGGGAATCCCTCAGGTCGTGCGTGCGCTCGACGACGACCTGCCACAGTCGCAGAGATCCGGGCTGGTCTCTTTGCGCCTTTCGCTTCACAAGATGGGCCTGGTTTCCGCGGGTCTGCTGGCCGGCCTCTCGATCGGCCGAGAGGGCCCGACGGTGCAGGTGGGCGCGGGCGTCATGGGTCATGCCCGTCGATGGCTGTCCCCCGGCTCAGGGTTGGACGCGCATGACTTGATGGTGGCTGGTGCTGCTGCCGGCATCGCCGCGGCGTTCAACACACCGCTTGGCGGCATCGTGTTCGCACTCGAGCAACTGTCCCGCAGGCGCAGCGTGTCGCACAGTTCCCTGGTGGTGGTGAGCATCGTCCTGGCGGGCCTGGTGGCTGTATCGGTGTTCGGCAATCAAACCTATTTCGGACGGCTCCGCGTGCAGGAACTGACCTGGGCCATCCTGGCGCCCGGGGTGCTGGTGACTCTGGCTGCTGGCCTTGCGGGCGGGCTGTTTTCGCGGCTGATCGTGGTCTCGGCCAGGGGATCGAAGGATGCCTTCTCTCGCGCAAGGCTTCGCCATCCGCTGCGTTTCGCGGCCGCGTGCGGCCTTGCGGTCGCTGCGATCGGCATCGTCACCGGCGGCGCCACGGCCGGCGCGGGCTATGTGCCCACGCGGGCCATGCTCGAAGGCCAGGCGGAGATCCCGGGCTTGTTCACGCTGCTGAAGTTCTGCGCCACCTGGCTGTCTGCATGGACCGGCGTGCCCGCGGGTGTCTTTGCGCCTTCGTTGACCATCGGTGCCGGCATCGGCCACGACGTGGCCCTGCTCGCGGGCGTCGGGCCCGAGGCGGCCATTCCACTGATCGCCCTGGGCATGGTCGGATTCCTGGCCGCCACGACCCAGGGCCCGATCACGGCCTTCATCATCGTGATGGAAATGGTCTCGGGTCACACCATGGTGCTGAGCCTGATGGCCTGTGCACTGGTCGCCAGCGGCGTCGCGCGGCTCTTGACGAAGCCGATGTATGGGGAACTGGCGGCACTGCTCCCCCTTCCGCCATTGCCAACGGCTGAGCCGACGGCTATCACACGGGAACTGGACAGGAGGTGAGCGAGAAGCCGTGTGCACCGGATCCGCGCCGGGCAGACGATTCGAACGCACGCGCAGCCCCAGCTAAACTGCGGATGGGTGTCGATGCCTTATGTCTCGACAGGTTCATGCGTCGGTCGGGCCGCCACGCGGATCAAGGACAACCATGAACTCGACTCAGGAGCCCGCGGTGCAAGTCATCGCGGCCATCATCTTCGCTGTGGCACTCGTCCACACGTTCGCTGCCAAGCAGTTCGAGCGCCTTGCCCACCGCTACCCCAAACACGCCGGACTCTTCCACCTCGTCGGCGAGGTCGAGGTCGTCTTCGGGTTCTGGGCCATCGTGCTCGTCATCGCGATCGCTCTGATGTCTGGCGGAGAGACCGCGCTGGCCTATGCGGAATCGCGCAACTACACCGAACCGCTGTTCGTGTTCGTGGTGATGGTGGTGGCCGCCTCGCGGCCGGTGCTGAAGACGGTGATGCGGCTGGTGCAAATGGCGGCCGGCGTGATGCCTGTGCCCACGCCGCTGGCCACGGCCTGGCTGGGCCTGGCCGCGGTGCCCCTGCTGGGTTCACTCGTCACGGAACCGGCCGCCATGA
>JAYVEB010000260.1:0-3084 GCA_043749095.1 Burkholderiales bacterium
GCCGCGCGCGCCTGCCCGCAAGGGGCAGCTGCAAGTGGCCTGCCGGTCCCGAACCATCGCCATTCAGGCGATCCGGCACCGAGGGCTGCGGGGATCGGCCGCGCCCTGGCGTCAAAGGGTCGCGGCAAACCGGCGAAAGTATCGGGGCAAACCCGAAATTCAAGCGTCTGACGCGCGTCCTCGACCGGGGTCATGGCCACTCGACCGCCGACCACAAAGATCGCACGCAGCGCCTCGGCTGGCGGCTCTGGCGTGAACACTTCAATCCAACCGGCCCCCCGGCTGACCTTGCACAGCATCCAGTTGCGCGTAGTGTCGGTGCCGCTGCGGCGCCCCATCGTCTCGAACCCGACCGTCGGAAAGTACACCGAGTGGCCGTTCATCCTGGTCGATCTGCTGACGAACGAAGGCATCACGGGCCGCAGCTATCTGGAGCCCTATATCGTCAAGTCTGCCGACTACATCCTGCCGGCCATCCAGGCTATTGCGGTTTCCGGGTTTCCGGGTTTCCGGGTTTCGATGAGGAACTGTTCGCGCGCTGCCCGCGATACCGCATCACGGGCGCTCTAGCGTTTTGACCGCCGCACGTTCAGGTGGCAGCCGGTTCGTGCACCCTGGGCAACCACAACGTCACCGCGGTGCCGCGTCCGGCTTCGCTTTCGACCTCCACGCGCCCGCCGTGCAGCTCGACGATCTCCTTCACCAGGCTCATGCCGAGGCCGGTGCCGGGGATGTTGCCCGACGGGTCGGCACGGTAGAAGCGCTCGAACACACGCGCCTTCTGCTCCGGCGTCATGCCGATACCTCGGTCGGTGATGCGCAACCCCACCGCCGGTGCGTCGAGCAGCGTGCCATCGAGTGTGTCGACCGTGACCACAGCGCCGTCGGGCGCGTACTTGAACGCGTTCGACAGCACGTTCGTGAACGCGCGCAGCATTTTCTCCGCGTCCACGTGCAGCATCGTGTCGGCATGCGCCAGCCACAAGTGCAGCCGGTCGGCCCCACCCGGCTGGGAAAACGGCGCCACAGCCTGCTCGACGAGCACGCCCAGCTTGCACGGTTCACGCTTCAAGTCCTTGCCCTGGCGGGCTTCGATGCGCGCCAGGTCGAGCATCTCGTTGACCATGTTGATGAGCAACTTCGACTGCCGGTGGATGGTCTCCAGCATGTCGCGCCGCTGGCCTTCCGGCACCGGGCGGTTGAGCAGCAGTTCGGTGAAGCCGTGCACGCTGACCATCGGCGTGCGCAGTTCGTGCGCCGCAGCCGCGAGGAATTCGCTCTTCATGCGGTCGACCTCGGTCTCGCGCGTCACGTCGCGCAGGTAGAACACCCAGCCACCGTCGTCGGTGCGCGCACTGCTGAGGTGAATGACCGCAGGCTGCGGACGCAGGAGCGCAAACGTCAGGCCGACCACGCTGCCACCCTGCCCGCCCGTCAGCGAAGCCAACGGCCGGCGGCAGGTCTCGTTGGCGGCGAGCAGGCCACCGATCCAATCGTCGAGCGCGTCGATGCTCAGGTCGAAGACCGTCACACGCTTGAGATTGAGCATCCCCAGCAACGCCGTATTGACATGCTGCAGCGCCGCGCCGGAGTCGAAGTAAGCCACCCCGTGCGGACTGAGTTCGAGGATGGTGGCGAGCTGTTCGGTGCGGCCGCGCAAGCGCTCCGCCAGACGCTCGGCGTCCTGACCCGACAAGCGCGCGGTCTGCGCCAGCAGCAGCGAATCGCCGGTGGCGTCGTGTTTGGCAAAGTCGTTGAAGCCCAGCCCGAGGCGAGTCACCTCTTCCAGCGAGTTCAGCACCGGGGCGACCAGCAGCAGCAGCGAACCGTCGTCGCAGGCCTCCGGGCTGCCACGCAGCGTCAGCGGCTGCGGGCCCAGGGCCACCAGCGTGCACGTCTCACCGACGCGCGTGCGCCAGGCCTCGATGCTGCCGGTGTCGCGCGGGCGCTGCACCCGGAACAGCCCTTGCAGCGGCGCACCGGGCTGCACGGCAGGGTAGGCCTTGCGCAGCGAGGCCCCGGCCGAACACACGCACAGGTCCGCGCCCACGTGCAGATAGTAGGGGAAGGCACGTGCAAAGGCCGACGCGCCGAGCGCCGGAGCTTGGCAAGGCAGCGTCACCTCTGCGGCCACGGCCACGGCCAGCACCGGCTCAATTCGGCAGGTGGCGCACGGTGAAGACATCTTCGCCGTGCCCGTCTGCCTTGAACAGCACCTGCACCACCTCGACCGACTGGTCAAATCGTTTGGCCAGTCCCTTGAGCAGGCCCACCACCATGGGCGCCAGGCCCGCACGCTCGGAAGCATAGTAGAGGCGGTATTCGGTGTCGGACACGTCCTCGACGCGGATCGTCGGCGGCCGCAACTGCGGGAAGATGGTCTCCACGCGGGCATGCATCTCGTTCAGGTTGCCGAGGAATTCGCGCAGATGGCTGCCGCCGGCCGCCATCAACTCCCCGTAGCCCTCGGTCGCGGTGTAGGTGATCCAGTACTCGCCGAATGCCTCCAGCACCTGTTCGGGCGGCAGGCCCAGGCGCGCGCTGACCGCCTGAACCAGGCGAAAGGTCACCGCGTCGTCATAGCTTTGCATCGACACGAATCCGTCGGCCGCGAGACCCGCATGCGCGCAGACACCGCGCCAGCCGGCCTCGCCTTTCATTGAAATCACGAGCTGTTCGATTGCCCGGTTGACGAGTCCATACATGGCATTCACTCCTTGAGGTAAGCAGGCGCGGCGGCCTGCACTGACACAGACGCTTAAGCCACAGCCATCAGACGCTCGATGGTGTCGATCAGCTGCAGCGGGCTGAAAGGCTTGACGAGGTATTCGTCGGCGCCGGCTTGCTTGCCAGCTTCGCGGTCGCCCGCCTGGCCGCGCGCGGTGAGCAGCACGACCTTCACCGAAGCCAGTGCGGGGTTCGACTTGATTGCCTGGCAGACCTGCAGGCCGTCCATCTCGCCGGGCATCATGACGTCGAGCAGCACAAGGTCTGGGAGCACGGCAATGGCCATGCGCAGACCGAAAGCGCCGTCGCTGGCCTCGTGAATCTCGTAGCTCTCGAACTCCAGCGTCATGCGGATCA
>JAYVEB010000261.1:0-3079 GCA_043749095.1 Burkholderiales bacterium
CTCAATTATTCTATCAAGAGTACTCAGTAAAAAATTATGTTAGACGGAGCAAAATTAATTGGAGCTGGTTGCGCAACTATAGCTCTAGCAGGGGCTGGAGCAGGTATTGGTATTGTTTTTGGTTCTTTGATCAATTCTGTAGCTCGTAACCCTTCATTAACAAAACAACTGTTCGGATACGCTATTTTAGGCTTTGCTTTGACTGAAGCTATTGCATTATTTGCGCTTATGATGGCTTTTTTAATACTTTTTGTGTTCTAATTTATTAAAAGCTTTTCGAATCATTATCATACTATTTTTGCTTGTATAGAAGCAACAGCACTAGGGTGTTTATGGCTTCTTTTTCTCGCAATCATTTTTTGCTTACATTGTAAGTTAAACAAGGGCTGCTTTTTTTTAAGTTTGTTTGCTTTTCTTTTTATACCGTAGAAAATAATCTAGGCAAAGCCTTGCATTTACTTTTTTGCTTCTGCAAACGTAGTAATGCGAAACTCGTTTTACTACGTTTGCAATCTTACTTTCATTCTTATTTTGTTAGTATTAACCTAGGTCAGCTTATGCTGTAGAAACTAAATAAAAAGGTTTACAGGTATTCTATCCTGCTCAAACATTAGTAGATTTTGTTAGTTTTTTTTTGTTGGCCTTTTTGCCAATCTGCTTTTTGTCAGTAGTGCTTCTGTATATACTTTGTATATACTGACAAGAAGCAAGTAGAGTAAAGCTTTTGTATCTCAGTAGCTTTACCTGCGCTACTGTATATACAGTAGCGAGAGACAACAAGAAGCAGCTACCTTTGCCCCTTTGCCCTTGGTGTGCTCTGCTGCTCTGCAGAGACTCTTCGCTTGAGCGAAGCAAGAGGTAAAGACAAAGGCAAAACTTGTTTCACTGGTGAAACTTAGCCTTTGCCTCTGGCTCAGGCCAAGAGGTAAAAGACTCTGTCTTAAGTATATACTGATACGGAGGTAGTTACTAAAGTATACTACGTATATACAGCTGCAGGCACAAAGCCAGTTAAACAAAAAGCTATGCTTTGATTTAATTCAAAAGTAAGGTTAAGCTAAGCCAGCTTACGCGTTAGCTAGCAGAGTCTTTACGCTTGTTATGTAAAAGTTGTGTGAAAAAAGGTAGCTTAGTGCAACATCACTTTAATTTATCATAAATGTTGTGCCTTACTAACTACGTAACAATGCGGGACAAAACCTATTAGTCTATAAAACTAAATCACTAAGACTGTAACTCTCTGAAAACAAGATCTAAATCAATGCTCCCGGGAAAAACTAGTTTTTGTGGGGAATACAAAAATATAGCAGTTAATAAGTTATAAGAAACTTCTAAATGTAGTGGTTTCATAGGGTTTAGGCGCAAACCTTGCCTTACTAGTTTTCGTGAACGTTCCTTATATAAAAACTTCCGAACTCGCAAATCTTTAAATAGGTTATTGTATTGTAAGTCCTGCTTGAGTGACTCAATAGAATCGGACGCCTTTTGATTTTTATGAGACAATCTAAACTTTTTAGACTCTAAAAAAAAAGTTTTTAGTAAAAGCGATTCTTTTCTTTTAAGAGCTAAACTGGTTGTTTTTTTTATTCTTAGCTTTTCTTTATAAAAATCATGAAAAGTGGGACTCCACCAGTTTATTTTTACAGCTTCCTTATTATTTTGCACTAAGGACTCTTGTTGGTTATAGGGTAAACCTAAAAGTTTAGTGCTTTGAGCATTTTGTGCTTCAGGTAAAAAAGGATAGTTATCAAAAAAGTAAAGATTTTTTAAAGTGTTAGTAAAAAGAAAACGAGGCTGTTTTTTTAAAGACAAGTCACCTAAATAACTACACACTCCACCAGAAATAAGCTTTTGGATAATTTGATTTTTTGTTTTATTTATTTCACTATTAACAATACTTATTGTATCACCTGGCTTTAATAAAAAGCCAGGTTGCCGAGTGATTACTCCGTTTACAAGAACATTGCTATGAGCTATTAATTGGCGGCTAGCTGAGATACTTTCGCAAAAATAAATGCGATAAAGTATTACGTCTAATCGTGATTCTAGAAGAGCTAAAAACTTTTCGGCAGTTCGAGAGTGTGCACTTTTTGCTTGATTTCTAATTTTTTGCAGTTGCTTTTTTGTTAAATTTCCATAGAAAAAAGATAATTTTTTTCTTTCTAAAAACCGCATTTTGTAATCAGAATATAAAGGATTTATAAATTGTGCTTGTTTTTTTGACAGTTCGAGTTTCAATTGAGCTAAAGCGAATAAAAAGCTTAATTTTCTATTTTGCTTTTTAAAAAGAGTCAACACTTTTTTTCCACTAAATTTAAAGTTACCAGCGCTAGCGCTTGCCGTAGCAACTGGTTGTTTTTGTAATCTTTGTATTAAAGGAAAAAGTGTTTGTTGCAAAAGTTGATGTTGACGATTTTGTAGCCAGAGATTATCAAGGTCAAAATTTTTAACCAAATTTTTTTTATTTTGTTGTAAATACAAGGCTAGTAATGATTGTCTTATAATATTATTTTGTGCTGCTTTCGCTGTTTTACTAAGAAAACGTTTTTTATATTGAATAATTTTTTCAGCTTTTTTATTCAATTTTTGAGATGGTTTTATATTTTCGGGAAAAGAATAAGATAAGAATGGATGTGTAAATCGATTAAGAATTTTTCGTGTCATATTTTTACGCTTTTTTTTGGTTTAAAGTATCGCTTGCCGTCTGCCTGTGTTTTACTAATCTATCCGCCTATATCTAGCTTGACTACCTTACCAACCAGTCTACTTGCCAGCAAAGCAGAGCTAAACCTAGCAACCTACTAAGTTTCTAAAGAAACAAGTTTTTAATAAGTTAAAAACCAACTAAGTAACTTTTACAACCATTGTCTATAGACTGGTTTACCAGCAAAAGCAAAGCAGGTTACAAACGAAGTAGGCTTTGCAAGCATTGTCTATAGACTGCGCATCCAAAGCAGGTTTTGCTGGCCTTGTGCCTCCAACTGTATATACTTTAGGTACTGCCTCCTTATCAGTATATACTTAAGACAGAGTCTTTTACCTCTTGGCCTGAGCCAGAGGCAAAGGCTAAGTTTCACCA
>JAYVEB010000262.1:0-3072 GCA_043749095.1 Burkholderiales bacterium
CCGGCCACGACGTGGGCGGCGTGGCCACCACGCGCGCGGCCAGCTGGAACCGCGCGCCGATCGACCGCATGAGCAACCTCAACGTCGAGCCGGGCGACACGAGCCTGGCCGACATCATCGCGAGTATCGAGCTCGGCGTGGTGATGCACACCAACTGCTCCTGGAGCATCGACGACTCGCGCAACAAGTTCCAGTTCGGCTGCGAATACGGCCGCGTGGTGCGCGACGGCCGGCTCGCCGAGGTGGTGCGCAACCCCAACTACCGCGGCATCAGCGCCACCTTTTGGCGCTCGCTCGCGATGGTGGGCGACGCGAGCACCGCCGAGGTGATGGGCACGCCCTTCTGCGGCAAGGGCGAGCCGTCACAGGTGATTCGCGTCGGGCATGCGGCGCCGGTGTGCAAGTTCTCGAGTGTCGACGTGTTCGGGGGGGCGGCGTGACGAGCTCCCTGACAGATCGCGCGCATTTCGACGCCCTCGCCGACGCCCTCTGCAACGCCGAGGGCGTGGACCGCGTGAGCCTGGCGTTCAACGCCGAGGCGTCCGATTTCCTGCGCTTCAATCGCGCCGCACTGCGCCAGGCCACCCACGTGCTGCAGGCCCAGGCCACGCTTGGCGTCGTGCGCGGTGCGCGCCGCGCCGAAGCCAGCCTCGTGCTCAGCGGCGACCTGGCCCACGACACGCGACGCCTGCGAGACGAGCGCGCGCGCCTGGCCCGCGATCTCGACGTCATCGCCGACGATCCCTACCTGCTGCTGCCGGGTGCCGCCAGCCTCAGCACGCGCGAGGACGCGGGCGCCCTGCCGAGCGCGCAGACGGTGATCGACGCGGTGCGCGAACACGCCGCGGCGCTCGACTTCGTCGGCTTCTACGCTGGCGGCCCGGTGGTGCGCGCCTACGCCGACAGCCTGGGCTCGCGCCACTGGCACCGCGTGGAGAGCTTTCATTTCGGCTGGTGTGTCTACCGCTCCGCCGACAAGGCGGTGAAGACCGCCTACGCCGGCACGCACTGGGACGACGCGGTCTTTGCGGCGCGCGTGCGCGAGGCCGCCACGCGCGCTTGCCTGCTGCAGCGCGCGCCGCGCAGGCTGCAACCCGGCGCCTACCGCGCCGCTTTCAGCCCGGCGGCCATGAGCGAGCTGCTCGGCGCGCTCGCCTGGAGCGGTTTCAGTCTCAAGGCGCGGCGCACCGGCGTGTCTTCGCTGATGCAGTTGGCGCACGGCGACGCGCGCCTGCACGCCAGCCTGCACCTGCATGAAGCCACCGCCGAGGGCATCGCACCGGCCTTCACCGACGACGGCTTCGTCAAGCCCGCGTCGGTCACGCTCATCGAGGGCGGCTGCGCCATCGGCACGCTCAACTCGGCGCGCTCGGCACGCGAATACTTCGAGGCCGCCAACGGCGCCTCGCCCGAAGAATTGCCGCAGGCGCTCAGCCTCGGACCCGGCACCCTGCCGCACGACCAGCTGCTCGCAACGCTCGGCACGGGCCTCTACGTGAGCAACCTCTGGTACCTGAACTACAGCGACCGGCAGGCCTGCCGCATGACCGGCATGACACGCTTCGCCTGCTTCTGGGTCGAAGACGGCGAGCTGGCAGCACCGCTGGACGTGATGCGCTTCGACGACTCCTTCCTGCGCCTGTTCGGCCAAGGCCTGGTCGGCCTCACCGACCGCGCCGAACTCGTGCCCGACACCGACACCTACCAATCGCGCCGGCTCGCGTCGATCACCACACCGGCCGCGGTGGTCGAGGGCTGGCGGCTGACGCTGTAGCGACCCTGACGACGCCGCGCGTTCGGGCCCCGGCCAAGCGTCGCGGCCAGGGCCGTTGCGCTCAGCACCCTTGCCGCGGGCACGCGCAGCAGCGCTTGCAATAATCCTGGCAATGAACCGCCCCGTGCAGCCGCTGCCCACACCCGCCCCTGTTCTTGCGCCGCATGCGCCGCTGCCGGCCTGGTACGGCGATGAAGACGAGCATCAGCGTTTCTTGCGCAGCATCTTCGACGACACCGCGCCGGATTACGAGCGCATCGAGCGCATCCTCGCGCTCGGCTCGGGGCCGCGGTATCGCCGCAAGGCGCTGCAAGACGCCGGCCTCGCGGTCGGCGCCGACGTGCTCGACGTGGGCATCGGCACCGGGCTGATGGCGCGCGAGGCGCTCGGGCTGATCGGGCCGAAGGGCCGGCTGGTCGGTGTCGATCCGAGCCCCGGCATGATGGGTGAGGTGGGCATTGCCGGGCTCGAGCTGCTGCAGGGCCGCGCCGAGGCGCTGCCGCGCCCCGACGCGAGCTGCGACTTCCTCTGCATGGGCTACGCGCTGCGCCACATTGCCGACGTGAGCGCGGCATTCGCCGAGTTCGAGCGCGTGCTGCGCCCGGGCGGTCGGGTGCTCGTGCTCGAGATCACGCGCCCCGCGAGCCCCGTCGGCAACGCCCTGCTCAAGGCCTACATGCGCACGGTGGTGCCGCTGATTGCGCGCGTTGTCTCGGGCGGCCACGACAACGCGCGCCTGTGGCGCTACTACTGGGACACGATCGAGGCCTGCATCGCGCCCGAAGCGGTGCTGGCCGCGCTCGGCAGCGCCCGCTTCACCGACGTGCGGCGCACGGTCGACCTCGGCATCTTCTCGGCTTACACGGCCGTCAAGCCCGCATGATTTCGGCCCCGACTGCGGCACAGGGCGAGCGCTGCGACGTGCTCGTGATCGGTGGCGGCCCGGCGGGCGCCACCATCGCCGCGCTGCTGGCCGCGCAAGGCCGCGACGTGCTGATGCTCGAGAAGGCACACCACCCGCGCTTTCACATCGGCGAGTCGCTGCTGCCGGCCAACGTGGCGCTGTTCGAGCGGCTCGGCGTGCGCGACGCGGTGTAGCGCATCGGCATGCGCAAATGGGGCGTGGAGTTCGTCTCGCCCGACCACGCGCACCAGAGCTTGCTGGAGTTCGGCGACGCCGAGCTGCTCGAGCAGCGGCATGATGGCCGGCAGCAGCGACTCGCCGATGTGAAAGCGCGGGTGATGGGCCTTCTCGACGAGCGTGACGGAGAAGCCGCGCGCCGCCAGCAGCGCGGCAG
>JAYVEB010000263.1:0-3068 GCA_043749095.1 Burkholderiales bacterium
TGAAGACCCGGCGCGCTATCGCAACGAGCTGAAAGGCATCCCGATCAAGCAGGGCACGAAGTTCAGCGACGTGATCGGGCCCGGCAACATCCAGGTCGATTTCGAGTTGAATGAAGGCGACTCGCTGCGCTCGAAGATCAAGCAGGTGGCGTCGGGCCGCTTCGGTGTCACGACCGAATACCTGTCGTCGGCCGATCAGATCCAGATCAAGATGGCGCAAGGTGCCAAGCCAGGCGAGGGCGGGCAACTGCCCGGTGGCAAGGTCACCGATTACATCGGCAAGTTGCGCCATTCGGTGCCGGGTGTGGGCCTGATCTCGCCGCCACCGCACCACGACATCTATTCGATCGAGGACCTGGCCCAGCTGATCCACGACCTGAAGAATGCCAACCAGCGCGCCGACATCAGCGTCAAGCTGGTCAGTGAAGTCGGTGTCGGCACGATCGCCGCCGGTGTGGCCAAGGCCAAGGCTGACCATGTGGTGATCGCCGGCCATGACGGCGGCACCGGGGCGTCGCCCTGGAGTTCGATCAAGCATGCCGGCACGCCGTGGGAGCTGGGTCTCGCCGAAACGCAGCAGACGCTGGTGCTCAACCGCTTGCGCAGCCGCATCCGCGTGCAGGCCGACGGCCAGATGAAGACCGGCCGCGACGTGGTGATCGGCGCGTTGCTTGGCGCCGACGAGTTCGGCTTCGCGACTGCGCCCTTGGTCGTCGAGGGCTGCATCATGATGCGCAAGTGCCACCTGAACACCTGCCCGGTCGGCGTCGCGACGCAGGACCCGTTGCTGCGTGCCAAGTTCCAGGGCAAGCCCGAGCATGTGGTGAATTTCTTCTTCTTCGTGGCCGAAGAAGCGCGCCAGATCATGGCGCAGTTGGGTATCCGCAAATTCGATGACCTGATAGGTCGCGCCGACCTGCTGGACACGAAGAAGGGCATTGCCCACTGGAAGGCCAAAGGCCTCGATTTCTCGCGCATCTTCCACATGCCCGCTGCGCCCGCCGACGTGCCGCGCCGTCAGGTCGAAACGCAGGACCATGGTCTGGCCCGCGCGCTCGACGTGACGTTGATCGAGAAGTGCAAGCCGGCCTTCGAGCGCGGCGAGAAGGTGCAGTTCATGCAGGCGGTGCGCAACGTCAACCGCACCGTCGGCGCGATGCTGTCGGGCGAACTGGTGCGGCTGCACCCCGAGGGCTTGCCGGATCAGAGCATCTTCATCCAGATGGAGGGCACCGGCGGCCAGAGCTTCGGCGCATTCCTCGCCAAGGGCATCACTTTTTACCTGATCGGCGACGCCAACGACTACACCGGCAAGGGCATGAGCGGCGGGCGCATCGCGATTCGCCCGAGCATCGAATTCCGTGGCGATGCGCTGAAGAACATCATCGTCGGCAACACCGTGCTGTATGGCGCCACCAGCGGTGAGGCTTTCTTCCGCGGCGTGGCCGGCGAGCGTTTCGCGGTGCGACTGTCGGGCGCCACCGCGGTGGTCGAAGGCACCGGTGACCATGGCTGCGAGTACATGACCGGCGGCACTGTCGTCGTACTGGGCGAGACCGGGCGCAACTTCGCGGCCGGCATGAGCGGCGGCATGGCCTATGTCTACGACGCCGATGGCCACTTTACCTCGCGCTGCAACACGTCGATGGTCAACCTTGAACGCGTGCTGCCGCCGGCGGTGCAAGCGGCGAGCACCGACCGCGCGATGTGGCACAAGGGCAAGGACGGCACGGCAGAGACCGACGACGCCATTCTGAAGAAGCTGATCGAAGACCACCACAAATGGACCGGCTCGCTGCAGGCCCGCCACCTGCTGGACCAGTGGGATCTGTCGCGCGCCAAATTCGTCAAGGTGTTCCCGATCGAATACAAACGTGCACTCGCCGAGATGGCCTTGAAGGCAGGCCAGCAAGCCACGGCCCACGAGGCCGTCGCAGCCTCAGCCGCGCCGACGCCCGTGAAGACACCCGAGAAGAAAACCAAGGTGTCGCCCGCGAAGTGATGTGTCATCGGTCGGCAGCGCATGTGCGCGCCGCCCCTTGAACCCATCGAATCGAAACCACCAGACCGTTAGTCATCAGAAAGCAAGCGCATCATGGGAAAAGTCACCGGCTTCATGGAGTACGAGCGCCTCGAAGAGTCCTATCAGCCGGTGCAACTCCGCCTGAAAAACTACAACGAAGTGGCGATGGGATTGAAGGAAGACGAGGCCAAGGTGCAGAGCGCCCGTTGCATGGACTGCGGCACGCCGTTCTGCAACAGCGGTTGCCCGGTCAACAACATCATCCCGGATTTCAACGACTTGGTGTACCGCGGCGACTGGAAGAACGCCATCGAGGTGCTGCACTCGACCAACAACTTCCCCGAGTTCACCGGCCGCATCTGCCCGGCGCCGTGCGAGGCGGCGTGCACGCTGTACGTCAATGACGACGCGGTCGGCATCAAGAGCATCGAGCACGCGATCATCGACCGCGCGTGGGCCGAAGGCTGGGTGCTGCCGCGCCCGCCCAAGCACAAGACGGGCAAGACGGTGGCCATCGTCGGCTCCGGCCCGGCCGGGCTGGCGGCGGCGCAGCAACTGGTGCGCGCGGGTCACGAGGTGACGGTGTTCGAGAAGAACGATCGCATCGGCGGCCTGCTGCGCTACGGCATCCCCGACTTCAAGATGGAGAAGTCGCACATCGATCGCCGCGTCGACCAGATGCGTTTCGAGGGCGTGGTGTTTCGCACCGGCGCGATGGTCGGCGCCTTGCCTGAAGGCTCCAAGGTCACCAACTGGGCCAAGGAAGTGATCACGCCCGAGCAGCTCAAGGCGCAGTTCGATGTGGTGCTGCTGGCCGGCGGTGCCGAGCAGTCGCGCGACCTGCCGGTGCCGGGGCGTGACCTCGACGGCATCCACTTCGCGATGGAATTCCTGCCGCAGCAGAACAAGGTGATCGCGGGCGACAAGCTGAAGACGCTGGGCATCACGCAGATCCGGGCCGATGGCAAGCATGTGGTCGTGATCGGCGGCGGCGACACCGGCAGCGACTGCGTCGGCACCAGCAACCGCCACGGTGCTGAAAGCG
>JAYVEB010000264.1:0-3065 GCA_043749095.1 Burkholderiales bacterium
GGCGAGCCGATCGCCATCACCCACTCGCCCACCTTGAGGCGGTTGATGTCGCCGAGCTTGACCGCTGGCAAGCCGGTGGCCTCGATCTTGACCACCGCGACATCGGTTCGCTTGTCGAGGCCGATCACCTTGGCCTTGAATTCGCGCTTGTCGGTGAGCGTGACGAGCAGCTCGTCGGCGCCATCGACGACGTGTGCATTGGTCATCACATAGCCGTCGGTACTGAGGATGAAGCCCGAGCCGATGCCGCGCTGCTGCGGCTCCTCGTCACCCCCTCGGGGCGTGCCGGGCGCACCCCGGCCGCCCGGCAAAGGGATGCCGAAGCGCTTGAAGAACTCTTCCATGTTGGGGTCTACTCCGCCGCCGGGCCCCGAGGCATTGCGGTTGCCGCGCTCGAGCGTGCGGATGTTGACGACCGACGGGCCGACCCGCTCGACCAGCTCGGTGAAGTCGGGCAACAACTCTGCCCGGCCTTGGGCAGCACTGGCCAGTGGTGCCAGGCCGCTCACCAGGGCCAAGCCCATCGCGGCGCGCAGTGCCAGGCGTCGGCAAGCACGCAGCGGCGACTGCAAAGGATTCATTGTTTCGGACATCACAACACCTCGAATTGGATCTGAACAGGGTGGGCCAGATACAGCTGGTCGCCAATGACGGTACCACCGCCCACCGCGACTAACGCTTGCGCTCGAACAAGGCCTCAAACTGCTGCACCGTGGCCATCGGCACCTCGCCCACCACGGTCAGCCACCACTCGCCTCGGCGGCTGGTCAGGGTGTGGGTCGCGCCCAGGCTGGTGCCCATGGGCTGCTTGTGGCACAGCGCGTCAAAGGGCTCGATGAAGACCGACACATGGGCCAGCCCGTCAGTAAAAACCGACTGCAGCACTTGTACCGGCGGGCTGCCATCGCTCACGGCGGCTGCACCCGCGCCGGCATCCAGTGGCCGCTTGCTGCAGCTGATCAGCGCAAAACCGGGCACCGCATGCGCCAGCGTCCAGCCTTCAGCGTCGATCTGGGTGCGCTCGGCCAGGCTGCGCTGCACCCGGTAGCCGTCGAGCCGTTTCATCGGCCCCAAGACGCTGTCGATCGACCATTTGCCGCCCAGGTGGATGTCGCTGAAGGCCGAGGACTCCAGGGTCTCGCCGGTCGGCCCGAGCACATCGTTGCGCAGCAACAGGCCGGTTTCGCGGTCGGCCCACAGGCGCTGTGCAAACCGCAGTTTGTCACGCGGCTTGAGCATCAGCACCTCGGCCTCGCGGCCGGCAATGCGGTCGCGGGCCAGCAGGCCGATGTCGTAAAAGTCGAGTACGCGCTGGCTGGCGTTTGCCGGCAAGGCCGGAAACTCGGCCACCGGGTCACGTTGCTCCAGACGGGCCTGCTTGCTGGCCGGCCAGACGGTGAGCAGTTGCTCGTTGTGCCGATACTGCAGGCGGGCGCGCCCGTCCAGCGTCTCGATGCGCTCATAGCGCTGGCGGCCGTCGCAGATGTGAGTGACCCGGGAGCTCGACACCGCAGCGCCAGCGCTGAATGTCAGCATGCCCTGGTAGCTGCTGTTGGCGGCGGCGTGTTGAATCCGGCCCAACCAGGCAGTGCTCTCGACCGGCGACAAGGCCACGCCGCCCGGCGGCCCTGCGCCCTGCGCTTGCCCCAAACCCTGCGTCTGGGCCATCGCCGATGCACCCAGCACCAGCAAGCCCACACCCAGCCCGCGCCAGCCCTGCCTGATCACGCCGCTCACTTGGATTCGAAGACGATCTGCACGCGGTGCTCGGCGCCACCTGCGGCCACCGCGCCATTGGCCAGCGAGCGGTGGGCCTCAAGGTAACGGTCGAGCCCGGGGTTGCGCACCAGTGCGCCTGCGGTCAGCACCACGCCATCGCCACCGGCTCCCGGCGAGCGCTTGGCCAGCACCGCGCCACCCGAGGCATCGGGCGAAAACGTGCGGGTGACCACCAGCAGGCCGGCCACCGCCACAAAACCAGCGGCCACCGCCGCCGGCGCCATCCACCAGCGAGAAGATCGGCCGGTTGCGGCAATTTGGGCGGCCAGAACGGGCAGGGACGGCATCAGCGGCGCCGGGGCCAGCGGCACCGGCTCAAGCACCAGCCTGGCGCGAAGTGTCTGCATGAAGGCCTCGTCACAGGCAGGCGGTGTGGCCAGGTCTTCAGACCGCAGTACGTCGCCGATCAGGTGGTAGGCATGCCAGGTGGCACGTGTTTCGGCATCTTGAGTCCAGCCCCTGCAGACCCTCAAGACCGCATCGGACTCCAGCTCGGCGTCCATCAACGCGGACAAGTCCTGCCTCGCTTGAAGCGTGGGACCTTGCAAATTCAGCTTGTCAGTCATGAGATTCCATCCGCAAAACCAGCAACAACGGGATCACCAGCGCTCACCTTCGCGCGTGTCGAGCAAGGGCCGCAAACGCAGGGCAATCGCCTCACGGGCCCGGAAGATGCGCGAGCGCACGGTGCCGATCGGGCAATTCATCATCTCGGCAATCTCCTCGTAGCTCAGGCCCTCGATCTCGCGCAGCGTGATCGCCTGACGCAGGTCGGGCGACAAAGCCTCGATCGCGGCGTTGACGGTCTGTGCAATCTCCTTGCTGGCCAGCAAGGACTCGGGCGTCGCGCCGTCGGTTAGTTCGCGCTGCCCACGGGAAGTTTCATCGTCATCGTCGTTTGAGCCCATCAATGTCGATTCAGACACCAGCGGGTCGCGCTTGAGATCGCCCAATGCCTTCTTGGCGGTGTTGACCGCGATGCGGTAGAGCCAGGTGTAGAAGGCGGCCTCACCGCGAAACTTTGGCAAGGCGCGGTAAGCACGGATGAAGCTCTCTTGCGCAATGTCCTGCACCAGGTCGACGTCTCGCACCATGCGCCCGATCAAGCGCTCGATGCGGCGCTGGTACTTGATCACCAGCATCTCGAACGCGCGCTGGTCGCCCCGCTGTGCGCGTTCAACCAGTTGCACATCGTTGTCGACAGCGTTGGTGGGCGCGGTGTCGGGCAGGTCACTCATGGCGAGCGGCGCGCTGGAGGGCAGCGGGCGACTGCAGTGACGAGATCT
>JAYVEB010000265.1:0-10080 GCA_043749095.1 Burkholderiales bacterium
CTGTCGGACAACCTGTTGACTCGCGCAGCCGATGTCACGCTGAAAGAACGGCGGCGGCTGGTGTTGATGGTGCGCGAAACACCGTTCAACCTGGCGCACCTGCGCAACATGACGGCAGTGACGGAGATGGGCGGCATCATCTTTCCGCCGCTTCCGGCGTTCTACTTGAAGCCCAAAAGCATCGCCGAACTGGTCGACGACACCGTCGAACGGGTGCTGGCGTTGATCGGCATCGATGCCGCTGCGCCGCGGGCGTGGGCAGGCCTCTAATCAAGCCTGATCAGGCCAGGCGCACATCCCACTGCCTGCGGGCACCAAACACCATGTTCGGGTACTCGGCCCGGCCGCGGCTGCCGTTGTAGCGACCGAGAGCCAGGAACTGATCGCCGCGTTCGGTGTTGAGGTAATGCCGCAGGATCACGCAGCCGAAGCGCAGGTTGGTCTGCATGTGGAACAGCCGGCTGACGTCGCCGTCGCCAATCAGGCGTGCCCAGAACGGCATCACCTGCATGTAGCCGCGCGCACCGACGGAGCTGACCGCGTACTTGCGAAAACCGCTTTCGACCTGGATCAGCGCCAACACCAGCGACGGATCCAGCCCCTTGCGCTTGCTTTCGTACCAGACGGTCTGCAGGAACTCGATGCGGGCGTCGTAATGCGGCGTGCGAGCCTTCAGGCGATCGCTCGCCGCCCCCAACCAGCGCAGGTAGGCCAGCCGTTGTTCCGTGGTCTCGAATGAAGGCGTGGGCGGTGCGGCATCGCGCACAGCGGCGGACAACGCCGAACGCACGGCATCGACCAACGGCTCCTCGACCTGGCCACCGGCATGCGCCGCAGGCCACGGGACGGCACCGGCCAGGCCCGCGAGCAGGACGTGGCGGCGCACCAGCGTCATGACGACAGCTTGCCTTTCAGCACGGCCAGCACCTCATCCAGACGCACGGCGGTGGACTGGGCGTCTTGGCGCCCCTGGTACTCGACATTGCCCTCCTTCAGGCTGCGCTCGCCAACCGCCACCCGGTGCGGTACACCGATCAGTTCCCAGTCGGCAAACATCGCACCGGGGCGTTCACCGCGGTCGTCGAGGATGACGTCGACACCCGCCTGCATCAGCGCCGCGTACAAGCCATCCGCGGCGGCCTTCACCTCGGGGAACCGTTCGTAGCCCACCGGGCAGATCACCACCGCGAACGGCGCGATCACGGCCGGCCAGATCATGCCTCGCTCGTCGTGGCGCTGCTCGACAGCGGCGCCCAGGATGCGGGTGATGCCAATGCCGTAGCAGCCCATTTCCATCAGCTTGGGCTTGCCGGTTTCATCGAGGTAGGTCGCCTTCATCGCCTCGCTGTACTTGGTGCCGAGGAAGAACACATGGCCAACCTCGATGCCGCGCTGGATCGACAGCAAGCCCTGCCCGTCCGGCGACGGGTCGCCGGCAACGACATTGCGCAGATCGGCCACCAAATTCGGCTCGGGCAGGTCGCGGCCCCAGTTGACGCCGGTGAGGTGGAAATCTTCCTCGTTGGCGCCGCAGACGAAGTCGCTCATCGCCGCCACAGTGCGGTCGGCGATGACTTGTACTGGCCCTTTCACGCCCACCGGCCCGAGGTAGCCGGGCTTGCAGCCGAAGTGTTCTGCGATTTCGGCGGCGGTGGCGAAACGGTGCCCGGCCTTCAAGCCCGGCAGTTTGCCCGCCTTGACCTCATTCAGGCTGTGGTCGCCACGCACCAGCAGCAGCCAGATCGTGGTGCGCACGCCGGCGTCATTCGGCAGCGGCTCGTCGGTGGCGAGCACCAGCGACTTCACCATCGACGACAGCGGCACACCGATCAACGCGGCAACGTCTTCGCAAGTCGCCTTGCGCGGCGTCGAGGTCTTGGCCATCGGCTGCGAAGGTGCGCCGCGCTGGTCGATCAGCGGCAGCGCCTCAGCCAGTTCGACGTTGGCCGCATAGCCTGAAGTCGGGCAGTAGGCCAGCGCATCCTCGCCGGTGTCGGCGATCACCTGAAATTCATGCGAGCGATCGCCACCGATGGCGCCGGTGTCGGCAGCCACGGCGCGGTAGGTCAGGCCCAGCCGCTCAAAGATGCGCGCATAGGCGGCATACATCGCGTCATAGCTCCTGCCGGCCGACTCGACGTCGCGGTCGAATGAGTAGGCGTCCTTCATCGTGAACTCGCGACCCCGCATCACGCCGAAGCGAGGCCGACGCTCGTCACGGAACTTCGTCTGAATGTGGTAGAAATTCTTCGGCAACGCGCGGTAGCTGCGCAATTCCTGGCGAGCGATGTCAGTGATCACTTCCTCGCTGGTTGGCTGAATGATGAAGTCCCGGTCATGCCGGTCCTTCACCCGCATCAACTCGGCACCCATCTTGTCGAAGCGACCCGTTTCCTGCCACAGCTCGGCGGGTTGAACCAGCGGCATCAATAACTCGATCGCGCCCGCCCGGTTCATTTCCTCGCGAACAATGGTCTCGACCTTGCGAATCACCCGCAGTCCCATCGGCATGTAGCTGTAGATGCCGGCGCTTAAGCGCTTGATGAACCCAGCGCGAAGCATCAGTTTGTGACTGACCACTTCGGCGTCGGCAGGCGCTTCCCGCAAGGTGGAAATGAAGAATTGGGACGCTTTCATCAATGGGGCCGCTGGGGCTGAAAAAAAGGACGTGGGGTGGACATAGCGCGGCAGGTCAGAGGTTTGACACCATGCAGACGAGGAGTTTGCATATTGCCAGCGCGGTGCAATAATAGAATCAATTACAGATTTGGGGTTCATTATGCTCGACCGTGAGGGCTTCAGACCCAACGTCGGCATCGTCCTGCTCAATCAGAGGAACCAGGTGTTTTGGGGCAAACGGCTCCGAACGCACTCATGGCAGTTCCCGCAGGGAGGAATCAAACACGGTGAAACGCCTGAGCAGGCGATGTACCGAGAGCTCCACGAGGAAGTGGGGCTGACAACGGACCATGTCCGTATCCTGGCTCGTACGCGGGACTGGCTGCGCTATGAGGTTCCCGACCGTTTCATACGCCGGGAATCCCGCGGACATTACCGCGGGCAAAAGCAGATCTGGTTCCTGCTGCAGCTGACCGGGCGCGACAGCGACATGAACTTGCGTGCGACCAGCCACCCGGAGTTCGATGCCTGGCGCTGGAACGAGTACTGGATTCCGCTGGATGTGGTGATCGATTTCAAGCGCGATGTGTATCAGCACGCACTCACGGAATTGTCACGTTTCCTGCCACGGCCAGCGCAGTCTGGCCGTATGTCGAGAGGTGCGCCGCAGTTGCCGGATCAAGTTGACGGCGTCGACACCCACACGCCGGAAGCTCGTGAGGACGGCCAGCCTACGGAGTCATCAGAACTTGGAAATACCTTCCCTGATGGTGGCCGACAGGGCAATACTTAATTAACTGTCCAATGACGTCACCTACTTATCATCGAAACTATCCGCTAATTAGATAATAACCATATTATCTCTGTGGATCATTTCCGGCTCACCGCTGAATCCGAGGATTTTCTCGAACTCGATTGAGGGCTTCTTGGCGATCAGCCGAGCTTCGCTGCTTGCGTAATTGGCAAGCCCCCGGGCGACCGCGTTGCCCAATGGGTCCAGCACCGCGATGACATCGCCGCGGTGAAATTCGCCCTGCACCTCAACCATCCCGATCGGCAGCAGGCTCTTGCCGCCGTCGCGTAGCTTGACCACCGCCCCCGCATCGATCACCACCGCGCCGCGCAGTTTCAGGTGGTCCACCATCCACTGCTTGCGCGCCGCCATCTTCTGCGTCGAGGCCAGCAAGGCCGTGCCGATCGCGTCGCCGGCACACAGCCGCAACAGCACGTCGGGCTCGCGCCCCCAGGCGATCACGGTGCTCGCACCACTGGTCGCTGCGCGCTTGGCCGCCAGGATCTAGGTGATCATGCCGCCACGACCAATGCTGCTGCCGGCGCCACCCGCCATGCGCTCCAGCGCGGGGTCACCGGCATCCGCGGTGTCGATCAGGCGCGCCTGCGGATTCTTCCGCGGGTCTTCCGAGTAGAGCCCGTGCTGGTCGGTCAGGATGACCAGCGCGTCGGCCTCGATCAGGTTGGCCACCAGTGCGGCCAGCGTGTCGTTGTCGCCGAACTTGATCTCGTCGTTGACGACGGTGTCGTTCTCGTTGATGACCGGAATAACCTTCAGACTCAACAAGGTCAGCAGCGTCGAGCGGGCGTTCAGGTAGCGCTCGCGGTCGGCTAGGTCCGCGTGCGTCAGCAGCACCTGTGCGCTGCCCACGCCGTGCTCACGCAGCTTCGATTCATACAGCTGCGCCAGTCCCATCTGGCCGACGGCCGCTGCGGCCTGCAACTCGTGCAGCGGCTTCGGGCGAGACACCCAGCCCAGGCGCTTCATGCCTTCGGCGATGGCGCCGCTCGACACCATCACG
The DNA here is from genome assembly GCA_043749095.1 of Burkholderiales bacterium. GTDB lineage: Bacteria > Pseudomonadota > Gammaproteobacteria > Burkholderiales > Burkholderiaceae_C > PBB1. The sequence goes on from JAYVEB010000265.1 coordinate 4,434, forward strand.
ACCTCGCGGCCTTGCGCGGCCAGCATCGCCAGTTGGCGGCACCAAGTCCCGACCGCGTCGGCATCGAGGCCGCGCCCGTCGTTCGTCACCAGGCTGGAGCCCACCTTGACGACGATCCGACGCGCCGACTTCAGTGCGTCGCTCATGGCGTGAGGCTGTCCTCGCTTGAAAAGCGGGGGTCGGGGTCGTCCGGCACCACGTTCTTCAGGCGTGCCACGTGCTCGTAGATGGCACGGATCAGTGGCTCGCAGCCTTCACGCGTCAGGGCGGAAATCTGGAACACCGGGCCTTTCCACTTCAAGCGCTTGACGAAGTCGTCGACGCGACGTTGCCGGTCTTCCAGCGGCACCATGTCGAGCTTGTTGAGCACCATCCAGCGGGGTTTCTTGTGCAAGGTGACGTCGTATTTTTTCAGTTCACCGACGATCGCCTTCGCCTGCGCGACAGGGTCAACAGCTTCGTCGAACGGCGCGAAATCTACCAGGTGCAGCAGCAGGTGGGTGCGCTGCAAATGGCGCAGGAACAGGTGCCCGAGCCCGGCGCCTTCGGCAGCGCCTTCGATCAAGCCGGGAATGTCGGCCACGACGAAGCTCTGCTCGGGAGCGACCCGCACCACGCCGAGATTGGGATGCAAGGTGGTGAAGGGGTAGTCGGCAATCTTCGGTTTGGCGTTGGAGATCGCCGCGATCAGGGTCGACTTGCCAGCGTTGGGCATGCCGAGCAGTCCCACATCGGCCAGTACCCTCAGTTCAAGCCGCAAGCGGAATTGCTCGCCAGGCCAGCCGGGGGTCTTTTGCCGCGGCGCGCGGTTGGTGCTGGTCTTGAAGTGCAGGTTGCCGAACCCGCCGTCACCTCCTTTGGCCAGCAACACCTTTTCATCGGGCACCAGCAACTCGGCCATGACCTCGTCAGTATCGGCGTTGGTGATGATCGTGCCCATCGGCATGCGCAGCACGATGTCTTCAGCGGCCGCCCCGAACTGGTCCGATCCTCGACCGTTTTCGCCGCGCCGTGCCTCATGCCGGCGTGCGTATCGGAAGTCGATCAGGGTGTTCAGGTTGCGATCGCCAATGGCGTACACACTGCCGCCACGTCCGCCATCACCGCCATTCGGCCCGCCAAAGGGTATGAACTTTTCGCGCCGGAAGCTCATGCAGCCATTGCCGCCGTCGCCCGCAGCAATGTCGATCGAGGCTTCGTCTACGAATTTCATCGGGGATCAGTGGATGTTGAGGCGAGGCACAAGGCGGGCGGATTCAGGGATAAGCATCGACATGAAACGGCAGACCAAAAACGAGAAAGCCCCGGGAAACCGGGGCTCGCATCAATCTGCCACTGTCGTGTCAGTGTGACTTGATACTCACTGTGCGCCGATTACGCGGGCCCTTGACGGCAAAAACCACCTCGCCGTCGGTCAACGCGAACAGAGTGTGATCCTTGCCGACGCCGACGTTGGTGCCAGGGTGGAACTGCGTCCCACGCTGGCGGACGATGATGGAGCCGGCGGGGATCGATTGGCCACCGAAGGCCTTGACGCCGAGCATCTTGGGCTGCGAGTCGCGCCCGTTGCGGGTGGAACCGCCGCCTTTTTTCTGTGCCATGACTGAATCCTCAAAAAACTAGCGTAGCCGAACTCAGGCGTTGACGGCGCTGATCTGGATTTCGGTGAAGGCTTGGCGGTGGCCCTGGCGCTTCTGGTAGTGCTTGCGGCGGCGCATCTTGAAGATGCGGACCTTGTCATGCCGGCCCTGCGACAACACGGTAACAATGACTGTAGCGCCAGACACCAGTGGACTGCCGACTTTGAAGTCCGCGCCACTGCCAACGGCCAGGACTTGGTCGATGGTGATTTGCTGGCCGACCTCTGCGACGATCTGCTCGACCTTGAGCTTCTCACCAGCAGCGACCCGGTACTGCTTACCGCCGGTTTTGATGACTGCGTACATTTCAGTCCTTTCGATTGGATTTTCTACTGCGTGCCTTGCAATGCGTTTGCAGCATCCGGCGCAGCCTTTGATTCTAGCCCGAATTCGGGCGTGTGCGCTGCAAACGGCAGGTGCGGGCAAGTGCAGCCTTCAGTGCACTCACCGCATTTCTATAATTCGTCTTTTTCCCGACAAAGGCCAGCGTGCGCGCCGAACCCAACGCATACACCGATGATGTCTCCGCAGGCGCCAGGCTGATGGAGGCGGAGATGCAGGAAGTCGACGCGGTCATCGCCCAGCGTTTGGCGTCGCAGGTCGTGCTCGTCAACCAGATCGCAGGCTACATCACTGGCGCGGGGGGCAAGCGTGTCCGGCCAATGCTGGTGCTGCTGTTCTCAAACGCCTTGGGCTTTCGCGGACCCGAACGTTTCGAGCTGGCGGCGACGGTGGAGTTCATCCACACCGCCACCCTGCTGCACGACGACGTGGTCGACGAATCCGATCTGCGCCGCGGGAAAAAGACCGCCAACGCGCTGTTCGGCAACGCAGCGAGCATCCTGGTCGGCGACTTCGTCTATTCCCGCGCCTTCCAGATGATGGTGTCGGTGAACAGGATGCGCGTGCTGCAGGTGCTGTCGGACGCGACCAATGTGATCGCCGAAGGCGAAGTGTTGCAGCTGATGAGCATGCACGACCCCGACGTGCAAGTCAGCGACTACCTGAAGGTGATCCGCTTCAAGACCGCCAAATTGTTCGAGGCCAGTGCGCGACTGGGGGCGGTGCTGGCCGAGGCGCCGCCCGAAATCGAGGAGGCCTGCGCAAACTATGGGCGGTCGCTGGGCACCGCGTTCCAGCTGATCGACGATTTGTTGGACTACGAGGGGACCACCGCCGAGTTGGGCAAGAATGTCGGCGACGATTTGCGAGAAGGCAAACCCACCCTGCCGCTGCTGCTGGCCATGGAACGTGGCACCGCGCCGGAGCGCCAGCTGATACGGGAGGCGATCCTCGAGGGCGAGGTGGCGCGTCTGCCGGAAGTCATCGAGGTGGTGCGCCGCACCGGTTCGATCGACGCGACACGAGACGCCGCCCGTGAACAAATCGAGCTGGCGCAACAAAGCCTAGACGGATTGCGCCCGTCGATTTACCGGGACGCTCTGATAAACTTGTGCGTACGTTCACTTGACCGCTCGTCCTGAGATTTCCGCGACAGATCATTTTCAGACACAGGAATTCGTGGTGTAGCTTAGCCTGGTAGAGCGCTACGTTCGGGACGTAGAGGCCGGAGGTTCGAATCCTCTCACCCCGACCAATTTCTGGGTCATAGGCTGCGCCTTGTTCAACGAAGCCCATTCGTCAGTTGATCGATCGACCACCGGGCACTGAATGGCAGACACCCTCGCTGAAGCGCCTCAATCCGCCTTGTCCGGCGTCGCGCGTGTCCTTGTCCACGCCGGCAAGCTGAACGAGAAAACCGCTGAAGGCTTGGTCAAGTCAGCCCGCGACAAGAAAATCAGTTTTGTCGCATCGGTGATCGCTGCAGGCGCGGTGTCTCCCGCCGATCTGGCGCACACGCTGTCCTCTGCGCTTGCACTGCCGCTGCTGGACCTCAATGCCGTCGACGCGCAGAAGCTGCCGCGCAACATCATCGATGCCAAGCTGGCGTCGCAGTACCAGATCGTCGTTCTGGGCAAGCGCGGTGGGCGCCTGTTCATCGGCGGCGCCGACCCCACCGACCAGGAAGCGGTCGAGCGCATCAAATTTGCAACGCAACTGACGCCCGAGTGGGTCATCGTCGAGCACGACAAGCTGTCGAAGATCGTCGAATCCTGCAGCAGCAGCGCCACGGAAACGCTAGAGTCAATGGCCTCCGGCGACTTCGAGTTCGATGTCACTGACGATGTCACCTCCCAAGAGACGGCCGAAGCCACGCCGGATGTCGAAGATGCGCCGGTGGTGCGCTTCCTGCAAAAAATGCTGATCGACGCCATCAATGCGCGCGCGTCTGACCTGCATTTCGAGCCTTACGAATACCACTACCGGGTGCGTTTCCGGGTCGACGGCGAATTACGCGAAATCACCCAACCACCCATTGCCATCAAGGACAAGCTGTCCTCACGCATCAAGGTGATCTCGCGGCTGGACATCGCCGAAAAGCGCGTCCCGCAAGACGGCCGGATGAAGCTGAAGTTCGGCAGCAAGTCGATCGATTTCCGTGTCAGCACCTTGCCCACGCTATTCGGCGAAAAGATCGTGATCCGGATCCTCGATGCGTCGAGCGCCAAGCTGGGCATCGAGGCGCTGGGCTACGAAAAGATCGAGCGCGATCGCCTGCTGCATTGCATCCAGCGACCCTACGGCATGGTGCTGGTGACCGGCCCGACCGGCTCTGGCAAGACAGTGTCGCTGTACACCTGCCTGAACATTCTGAATCAGCCGGGCGTCAACATTTCCACCGTCGAAGACCCGGCGGAAATCAACCTTCCGGGCATCAACCAGGTCAATGTCAACGACAAGGCCGGGCTGAACTTCGCCGTGGCGTTGAAATCCTTCCTGCGCCAGGACCCGGACATCATCATGGTCGGCGAAATCCGCGACCTGGAAACGGCCGACATCGCGATCAAGGCGGCGCAAACCGGCCACATGGTGATGTCGACACTGCACACCAACGACGCACCGACCACGCTGACCCGGATGCTGAACATGGGCGTGGCGCCGTTCAACATCGCCTCAAGCGTGCTGCTGATCACTGCACAGCGGCTGGCCCGCAAGCTCTGCGAAGGCTGCAAGGCGCCGGCGGACTACCCCAAGGAAGCCTTGCTCAAGGCGGGCTTCGTCGAGGCGGACCTGAACGGCAGCTGGAAGCCTTTTCGCGCCGTAGGCTGCTCGGCCTGCTCGAATGGTTACCGGGGCCGTGTCGGTATTTACCAGGTGATGCCGATCACCGAAGAGATACAACGCATCATCCTGACCGAAGGCACCGCGGTTGACATTGCCCAGCAGGCCCAACGCGAAGGTGTGCGCGACCTGCGGCAGTCTGGCCTGGTCAAGGTTCGGGCGGGCGTCACGACGCTGGAAGAAGTGATCGCGTGCACCAACGAGTGATTACCAATGAATAAATCCACCAAGCTGCCGATAAACACGTCGGTGGACTGAGAGTTCCGGAGGAACCATGGCGACTGCAGCGGCCGCGACACGCGTCAAGGAAATTGTTTTCGAGTACGAAGGCAAGGACAAGAACGGCAAGATCGTTCGGGGGGAGATGCGCGCTGGCGGCGAGGCTATGGTCAATGCAAGCCTGCGCCGCCAGGGCATCCTGATCACCAAGGTCAAGAAGCGCCGCGTCAGTGGCGGCCGCTCGATCAAGCAAAAAGACATCGCGATCTTCACGCGCCAGTTGTCTACGATGATGCGGGCCGGTGTTCCGCTGATCCAGTCGTTCGACATCGTGGCGCGCGGCAGCCCAAACCCGCGATTGACGCGTCTGCTGACCGACATCCGCTCCGACGTGGAAACAGGCACCAGCCTGTCGGCCGCGTTCCGCAAGCACCCGCTGTATTTCGACGCGCTGTACTGCAACTTGGTCGAAGCCGGCGAGGCGGGCGGTATCTTGGAAGCCCTGCTCGATCGCCTGGCGATCTACCAGGAAAAGACGATGGCGATCAAGAACAAGATCAAGTCGGCCTTGATCTACCCGATCGCGGTGCTGGTGGTGGCCTTCG
>JAYVEB010000266.1:0-3042 GCA_043749095.1 Burkholderiales bacterium
CCTTCGCCGACGCATTGGGTAGCGCGTCAAGCGGCGCATCAAGCAGCGCATCGGCCGGTGCCGCGACCGGCAACGAAAACGTGCCGTCGAGCTGCTGCAGCGTCGCCTGCAGCACGCGCACCGGCACGGCGGGCAAGACGGGTTGCGTCACCTTGATGCGGTCTTTCGCGCGCGTGGCCTTGGACCAGTCTGTGGCCGCGCCCTGCTCTTCGGCGGCGGCGGCCTCCCAGGTCACGCTGAAAGCGCCCGACGGCACGCTGACTGGCCAAGTGATTTCCTTCGCCGCGCCGGCTGCGAGCACCACATCCTGCGGCGACAACGCGAGCGGCGTGCGCACGATCTCGCTGCCCGCCGAACTGTTGGCCACACCGGCCAGGCTGGCACGCAACTTCATCTCACGCGAGGTGGTGTTGCGCAGCGTCAGCAGCGCGCTGAACTGGTCGCCCTCGCGCACCAGCGGCGGCAGGCCGGCGAGCACTTGCAGGTCTTGCGTGACGCGGATGCTGGTACTGCCGCTGCCGAACTGCTGCGTGCCGGCCGCGTCGCTGAAGTCGGCCACGGCGACGAGGCGGAAGCTGGTCAGCGAATCGTTCAGTGGCACCTCGACCATGGCCTCGCCGTTCGCGTCGAGCCGCAGCGTCGCCTTCCACAGCAGCAGCGTGTCGAACAACTCGCGCGTGCTGCCACGCCCACCGCCGCCACCGGCCGCCACCGCTTTGCGGCCATAGTGGCGGCGGCCGATGATTTCGCTCTGCGCGGTGCTGGTTTCGACGCCCCAGGCGCGCGGCTGGATCATCGTGTTCAGCAAGTCCCAGGAGTCGTTGTTGCGCAGCGCCAGCAGGCCTTCATCGACGGCCGCGAATGCCACTTCGGCACCGGCCACCGGCTTGCCTTCGAACGTCACCTTGATGCGCGCCGGGGCCTTCTCGCGCACCCCGTACTGCGGCTTGTCCGCGCTCACGCTGACCTTCAATTCATGCGCCTTGATGCCGACCCTCAGCTGCGCCACGCCGAGCTTGAACGTCGGTTTGGCCAGATCCACCATCGCGGTCGGCGCCTGGTATTCGCGGCCTTCGACCCAGAAGCTGCGCGCCCAGGCCACCGGCTCTTTCCAGCCCCAGGTGAAGAACGAATACCAGGGCACGTCGCGGATGCGGCCGCGCAGCGCGAGCACGCTCACGAACACGTTCGGGCCCCAGGCCTTGTCGATCTTCAGCTCGACGGTCGGGTCGTCGCCGCGCAGCGTGACAACGCGCGTGTCAATGATGCCTTCGCGTTCCACCGCAACGAGTGCGGTCGCCTCGCGAAACGGCATGCGCACCTGCAGGCGCGCGGTCTCGCCCGGCTCGTAGCGCTTCTTCTCGGGCAACACGTCGATGCGGTCGTCGTTGTCTTGCGCGAACCAGAGCTCGCCCTGCTTCGTGACCCACACGCCCGCAGCGGCCTGCACCGGGTTGCCGGCCGCATCCTTCGCGCTGGCGATCAATTCGACCTGGCCGGCGGTGTTCAGGTCGGCCTCGCACAGCAGCAGTCCGCGGTCGTCGGTGCGGCCGCTGCACTGTGGGCCCAGGTCCTTCGTTTCGGTGCGGTTGTCGTACGCATAAAAGCCGCCGACCATGCGCTTGCGCGTACTGATGACCTGGCTCAGCCGGCCGCGCACCTCGATGGCCTGGCCCTTGATCGGCACGCCCTGGGTGTCGAGCGCGAGCGCGCTGAACTTGAGCTTGCCGCGGCTGCTGGCCCACGAGCCGGCCTTCATGCCGAGCACCACCGCGCTCGGCCACAGCGGGATGCGGGTCGAAGCGGTCGCGGCCTCGCCGTTCGGGTCGTTGAAGGTGACTTCGGCCGTCACTTCACTGGGCCGCACGGTCTTCGGCAGGGCTTGCAGCGTGAAGCGTGCAGCGCCGTTCTTGTCGGTGGTGATCGGCAGTTTGTCGGCGACGAGTTTGCCGTCGCGTGCTGCGGGTTCGGCGTCGCTGTCATCCGCCTCTTCGGGGCCCTTTCCGGGTATATCGGGTTCGCGCGGTGGTTCGAACGAGAACTCTTCGTAGCCGTCGAAGTGCACGATACGGCTCTTCAGCAAGGCACTCGCACGCGCATTCGTCAACGCCATCGGCCCGCCGGAAAAGTGGTTGAGCTGCACCTCGATGGGCAGGCTGGCCGGTGCCACCGCCACTGCTTTCGGCCCGCTGATGCGTGCATCGACAAGCGGCAAGCGGAACTCTTCGACGCGGAAGTTGCCGCTGGCAAAGGCGCGGCGCTGGCGGCGCGCTGCGGTGCCGCCTTCGCGCTCCAGCACCACGTTGTAGACGCCGAGCTTCGCGGCCGGCGGAATGCGCCAGCTCGACACCGCGTTGCGCGCGCCGTTCCATAGCAGCGGCTGCACGAATTCCTGGCCGGTGCCTTCGTGCACGATCTTCATGCGCGTGGGCAGCGCATCGGCCGGCAGGTTGGCGAGGCCAGCCGAGGTTTCGGCGCGCACGAAGTGCTTCATCGACACCGTTTCACCGGCGCGGAACAGCGTGCGGTCGAACACCGTTGCGGCGCGCACGTCGGGCGCCGGGCCGCGGCCGGTGGGCACATTGAAGCGCCACGGCTCGATGCCTTTTTGCCAGTTGCCGAACACGAAGGCCATGTCGGGCCGGCCCTGCGCATCGGCGTGGCGCGCGGTGACGAACAGGCCCCGGTCGGCAACGCAGCGCAGCGGGTCGGCGTCGAGCACCCGACCGATGCGCGCCAGGCCTTGCGCATCGGTGCGGCCGACCCATAGCGGCTCGCCATTGCAGTCGCTCACCGCCACCTGCGCGCCTGCCACGGGTTGGCCGCGGTCCAGCGTCGTGATCCACACCAGGCTGTTCTCGTGGCCGTGCTTGAAGTGCACGCCGAGGTTGGTGGCGAGCACGCCGGTGCGCACGAACATCGGCGCGCGCTTGTCGAGCAAAGACTGGCCGAGCCGCAGCGATTCGATCTCGACCACATGAAAGCCCGGCCCCGGCAGCGGGATGCCGACCACCTCGAACGGCCGCGGGTCGCCGCCCACCA
>JAYVEB010000267.1:0-3037 GCA_043749095.1 Burkholderiales bacterium
TCCCGGTGCTCGGCGGAATATCGGGGGGATCAATATTCGCCGAATGTACGTGTTGCGAACCGGCGCCTTCGACAGAGACTCTGTGAAAACTCAAAATCAGTCGTGATATCGCCGAATGTTCTTGATACAAGCGTTGAAATTGATCGTGAGCCAAGCTAATGCGACAGCGCAAAAGAACTTCCAGGATTTTTATGTTTTGCAGCAGCGTACCGGCGAGGAAAGGCGCACATTGATGCTATGTCCTGGTTCGACATTTCAACAAAGAAAAACCTGCGCCCTTCATTCGCATATCAGTAGGAACGCAAAAGTAGTGCGAACGGCTTATTGCAGAGTCACCGGATTTGACGGCAGTCGGCCGCGCGGCATGATCAAAGCCTTGCAGCTCCTGTTTGGCTCATGCGCGCCTCCAGGCGGTGTGGAGGTTGTGACTTGAACTCACAGGATGCGTCAGATCGTGCCTGTCGCAGTTCGAGCCAAACCGGCCTGTCGCACTTACTAAACGCTGATGTACAACGTTTGATATCAGGGGTTACCTGCGGCGCTTTAACAGCTGCCCACGCTTGACAAAAAATATGCCATTAGCCCAGATGGTGACGGATCCTTAATACACTACCGTAACAGTTTGGGCGATCCAGTTGCACAAGAAGTTGTGCTTTATGGGTTTCCGACACATGCGCCAATGTTACAGCGCTATTGCCATTGGAAATGTGTTCCAAGTGGTACGGTTTCGCAGACGGTTGAAATACCGTATCACGACGATGGAACGGGCCCTTCGCCACGCTACTACCCAACGAGCACAGTAAACAACACCTTCGAGGCCGCTGCGAAGGGACAGCACAATGTCACGGCTTAAAAATATCGATTGGGATCAAGACAACCTTTTCAGTGCCGCGATTTTCCCACCAGTGTGAGATGTCATGGGTGGCGATCACCATCTCTCCTTGGCTGTGGGGTGTCTCAACACCGTTGCGAATCTCGATGACATTGCCTTGCGCGATGTATTCCAACGTAGGTCGCCCTGCGTGGCTGTGTGCTGATGAATGACCACCAGGCTCGATGGTTATGTAACGCGACCGGAGTTGTCGTCCCTCCATGCCTTGAATCTCTTCTTTCAGATCGATCTGACCCAGACTCTTGCTGGTCGTACCATTGTTGTCTGCCGGGCCCGCCATCTGAGAGTAAGCCTCGGGCAAGACGCAAAGTTGAACAAGCAATGCGATTACCGCAGTTATTGTAGTTTTGATAATTGTGAACGTGGCTTTATTCTTTGACGCCGTATTGCTCTGCGAAAACCTGCTCATGATTGGCCTCTTAGTAGGTGTAAAAAACTAAGTTCTTCTTGAGCCTACTCCTTACATATCAACAAAACAATATTTATACTGAATTCTGTATTTCCGTGTTCGCTTTCGAGCAGGGCATGGTTGCGTTCAACGATACCTGACCGTGCAACAGGTCTACGCTAATGGGTACGTGCGGCGAAAGGAATTCGAAACATAGAAGCGGCCTTGTTTATTTGGACAGTAGTCCAAACGCTCGACGTTGTCTCTAATTACGACGTTGCCGCAATTTCACTCGCAAACCAGCGGGCCCCATAGTGAACGTTAGAAACTCTTGAACGTGACCGCCATCAGGTGTGTCGACACGTTCAATATCAAAGTTTTTCACGAGCATAGCCATGACCATCTTCATCTCTTCGATTGCAAGGAACCGGCCTGGACACATTCGCGGCCCAGCACCAAATGGAATCGACACCCTTTTTGAGTTGTTTTCTGATGTGGGTTCGAGCCAGCGTTCAGGCATGAAGTCGGCAGCATGGGAAAAATAGATTTCACTCATTGCCGCAACACGCGGAATCAAAAGAATCATCGTACCCTTGGGAACGGCTGTATCGGCAACCACAATATCTTCAACTGCCTCCGATCCAATAATCGGAGCGACAGGATGTAGACGCATTGACTCGTGGATACAAGCCTCGGTGAAATCCATTTTATGCAATTGAGCGTGTTGAGACGCAACAGCGTCAGCTCCAAGGATATTGTCAACTTCCTCGCGAATGCGCAAATACATTTCTGGATGCTTCGACAACAAGTAGATTAACCACGCCAACGAGTGAGCCGTTGTATCTTCGCCTGCAAGCAACATTGTCAATATGTTGCCGGCCAATTCTGGTTCGCTAAGATCGGTCTCGCTTTGTTTTTGCGCCGCGAGCATGGCTTCCAAGAGGTTCGTCGGCTCGGAAAAAAGGGCCTGATTCAACCTCATTTTTTCCCGCGCGACATCGATAAATTCACGAACGGAAAGTGAGACAGCAGCAATACTTTTATCGAGCGCTCGGTCGGCAGAAAATTTAATCCAATGCCAATAAGGAAACGGTGCAAACAAGCGTTTCTGCAGCATCTTGAAAATATCTTTAAGGTGCTGCTGGATGACAACTCCATCCGATTCAATCGTGTTGATGTCCGTCCCAAAAGCCAGTCCTGCCGTCACATCAACGGTAAAACGCATCAGATCCGGCTCTAGCACAAACGATTCTGCAGAGTATGACTCCCGCTGCCAACGACCAAGTAGCCGCTCTGTAACAAGCTGCAATGTAGGAAAGTAGGCTTTTATATGCTGCGGATTGAAGGCCATCATGACAAAAGCACGTTGCCTGCGCCATTCTTGTCCGTTGGCAGAAAAAACCCCAGCCATCTGAAATTCCCGCGAAATCATTTCCAGACGAGTTGTTCGGCGAAATCCAGCCGGTCTGTTTTTCAGAACTGAAAGAATGTCATCTGGATCAGTGCAAACAAGAACTTGTCGGGGCCCCAGCCTGATCTTGTATCGATGTCCAAATAGCCCTGCCCAGTCTTCTAGTTGCTGGTGCATGCGATGCGGAACAATCTGCCGCGCGTTTCCAAGGATCGGGATTCCAGGCGGGCCGGGTAAATCGCCAAGGGCGATTGTTTTCCTAGAGCTATCAACCGAATTCATCGATTCATCCTCTCCGAGTTGCGGCGATGTAATTATTCGCGGAAAACGACGCAACACCTTTTCA